>JAPULH010000043.1 GCA_027295155.1 Gemmatimonadota bacterium | reverse complement strand
ACATGTCCTCACCCTCGTAGATGCAGTCCACCGGGCATACGTCGACGCACGACGCATCCTTCTCGTTGATGCAGGGCTGCGCGATGATATACGTCATGGGATCTCGAGTGTCCTCATCGGTGTGCAAGCCAGCCGGAACGCCCTCCACCGGCGGGCTAGAGAATACCGTGCCTCCTGCCCTTCTGCAACCGATAAAGGGCCGTGTTTCCGGTGGACTCGTGTGCCGCCCCGGGGTATCTTATCACCGGTATGCCCGGATCGGAGGGGGGACGTTTCTTGGGCCCCGTTCCGCCCGGTGCAGCTCGATCAGCGGGTTCTTTGCGCCTCGTCTCCGTGCGATCCGCGCGTGGACGGGGCTTCGACGTCGAAGGAGCGGATGAAACAACTGAACGTTCTGCGATCCGGGCGAGTTCCGGGCCCGAACGGACGTGCTCCGGGTTCGAATGGATGTGGGTCGGGCCCGAACGGTGTGGGCGTCGCGTCCTACGGGGCGGAGGCCTGGCCCGCCAGGAAGCCGCCGTGGCTGAAGGTCCGGGCGCCCGGCGGTCACAACTACCGGCGGCTGAAGTCGCTGATGCGGGGCCAGGAGCTTCACTCCGTGTGCGAGGAGGCGCACTGTCCGAACATCGGTGAGTGCTGGGACGCCGGAACGGCCACGTTCCTCATCATGGGGGAGGTGTGCACCCGGAACTGTCCGTACTGCGCGATCGCCCACGGCCGGCCGGAGTCGCTCGATGAGGACGAGTCCCGCCGCGTCGCTGAGGCGGTCGAGCGTTTGGATCTCAACCACGTGGTCATCACCTCGGTCGACCGCGACGACCTGCCGGACGGCGGCGCGCGCATGTTCGTGGACGTGATTCGCGAGATCCGCGCAAGGCTGCCGAAGTGCTCGATCGAGGTGCTCACCCCGGACTTTCGGGGCGACCTCGATGCCGTGAAAGCCGTCGTGGATGCGGGTCCCGAGATCTTCGACCACAACATGGAGACCGTACGACGGCTCCACCGGACCGTGCGGCCCGGCGCCCGGTACGACCGATCGCTCCGGGTGCTCGCCCACGCCCGCGATCTGGACGGCGATGTGCTCATCAAGACGGGCATCATGCTCGGGCTCGGTGAGCGGGGCGATGATGTGAGGGAGTTTCTGGACGACGCGGTCGCGGTCGGCGTTCAGATCCTCACCCTCGGGCAGTACCTGCGGCCCTCCCGGGATCACATGCCGATCGATCGCTACGTGTCCCCCGAGGAGTTCGCCGAGTGGAAGCGGCTGGGCCAGGAGCTCGGCATCCTTCACGTGGAGAGCGGACCTCTGGTGCGAAGCAGCTATCACGCCCGAGAGCAGGTAACGGGGCTGAAGGAGCGGGCCCGTTAGGCGCATGGCGACCAAGGAGCGCGTCACGCGCGCGAAGACGAAGATGGAGAAGCCGCGCGACGGTGAGGGTTTTCTCGGCCTCGGCCACGAGGAGCTGAGGGAGGTTCTCCGCCTCATGCTTCTCAGCCGCCGCTTCGAGGAGAAGGCCGCGGAGTCGTACCAGATGGGGAAGATCGGGGGATTCTGCCACCTGTACATCGGGCAGGAGGCCGTGGCGGCCGGCGCCCTCACGCCGCTCCGCGAGGACGACTACGTGATCACGGGCTACCGGGATCATGCCCTGGCCCTGGTGCGTGGCGTCGCCCCGAAGGCGGTGATGGCGGAGCTGTACGGGCGCGTGGACGGTTGCTCGAAGGGGATGGGCGGCTCGATGCACCTCTTCGAGCGCTCGCTCAACTTCATGGGCGGTCACGCGATCGTCGGCGGGCACCTGCCTCTGGCGGCCGGTGTGGGCTACGCGATCCGGTACCGCGAGGGGGACCAGGTCGTCCTCTGCGCGTTCGGCGACGCGGCGGTGAACATCGGTTCCTTCCACGAGGCGCTGAACATGGCGGCGAAGTGGGAGCTTCCCGTCATTTACCTCATCGAGAACAACGCGTACGGGATGGGAACCGACATCCGCCGCACGGCCGCCATCTCCCAGCTCGTGGACCGGGCCTGCGCGTACGAGGGACTGGCCGCCCGGCAGGTCGACGGTATGGACGTCATGGCGGTGCGCGCCGCCACGGAGGAGGCGATCGAGCTGGCGCGTGAGGAGCACCGTCCCTCGCTGATCGAGGCCCTGTGCTACCGCTACATGGGCCACTCGATGTCCGATCCGTCCCACGGCACCTACCGGAGCCGTGACGAGGTCGAGCGCTGGAGGAAGGACGACCCGATCCTCTGTTTCAGCGACAGACTGGTGGAAGGCGGCGTGATCTCGAGGGAGGAGTACGAGGAGATGGATCGGGCGGCCATCGCCGAGGCGGAGGAGGCTGCCGCCTTCGCCGAGCAGAGCCCATCGCCCGAGCCGGCGGACCTGTACCGGTACGTCTACTCCGATGTGTACCCGCACGGCGCCGACCGGAGGGATCTATGGCGGTGATCACCTACCGGGAGGCCCTGAACCAGGCGCTGCGCGAGGAGATGTCGCGGGACGAGCGCGTGTTCCTCATCGGCGAGGAGGTGGCCGAGTACGACGGGGCCTACAAGGTGTCGAAGGGCCTGCTGGAGGAGTTTGGGAAGTGGCGGGTGCGGGATGCTCCGATCGCGGAGCTCGGCTTCGCGGGCCTCGGCGTGGGAGCCGCAATGACGGGCCTGCGTCCGATCGTCGAGTTCATGACGTGGAACTTCGCGCTGCTGGCGATCGATCAGATAGTGAACAGCGCCGCAAAGCTGCACCAGATGTCGGGTGGCCAGTACAACGTGCCGATCGTCTTCCGAGGGCCCGGCGGCGCCGCCCTGATGCTTGCCGCCCAGCACTCCCAGGCGCTCGAGCCGTGGTTCGCCTACGTTCCGGGCCTCAAGGTCTGCTCGCCCGCGACCCCATACGACGCGAAGGGCCTCCTGAAGTCGGCGGTGCGAGATGACGACCCGGTGGTGTTCATCGAGGGAGAGCTCCTTTACAACGTGAAGGGCGAGGTGCCGGAGGAGGAGTACGTGGTCCCGATAGGGTCGGCGGACGTGAAGCGAGCGGGAAGCGACGTCACGATCGTGGCGTACGGGAAGATGGTCCATGAGTCGCTGGTGGCGGCCGAGAGGCTCGCGGCCGAGGACGGGCTCGAGGCGGAGGTCGTCGACCTGCGGACCGTCCGTCCCGTGGATCTTTCCACGGTGCTCGAGTCGGTCCGGAAGACGAATCGCGTGGTCGTGGCGGAGGAGGGGTGGCCGGTCGGCAACGTCGGCGCCCAGCTCACGGACGACATCCAGAGGGAGGCGTTCGACGATCTGGACGCCCCCGTGGCCCGCGTCTCGGCCCTGGATGTTCCGGTGCCGTACGCACGGAACTTGGAGAAGCTCGTCGTGCCATCGGCCGACCATATCCTGGCTGCAGCCCGGCACGTAGGCTATATCACATGATGATATACTATCGGGTGATATAGACGATGGCGACCAAAGTGGTCATGGCCCAGCTCAGTCCCACGATGGAGGAGGGAAAGCTCGTCGCGTGGAAGCTTGCCGAGGGTGACCCGGTGTCGCAGGGGGACATCGTCGCCGAGATCGAGACCGACAAGGCGAACATGGACGTCGAGGCGATGGGCAGCGGCGTCCTGCGGAAGATCCTCGTCCAGGAGGGGGCGACGGTGCCGGTGGGCACCCTGATCGGGGTCATAGCCGACCCCGAGGAGGACATCGAGGCGATGCTCGCCGAAGCGGCGGCCGCAGAGCCTGCCGTCGCAGAGCCCACGGAGGAGCCAGCCGCTGCGTCGCCCACGGCTGACCTGCCACCTGGGGTGCCCACGGCCCGTGACGGTCGGGTCAAGGCCTCTCCGGTGGCCCGGAAGATGGCGGCCGAGCTGGGGATCGAGCTGGGGACGATCCCGGGGTCCGGCCCCGGCGGCCGGATCATCAAGCAGGACGTGGAGGCCGCTGCGGCCGCGGGGGCGCCGGCTGCAGGAGCGGCTGTGGCGGGAGCGGCGGCTCGCACGCCCGGGGCAGTGGGAATCGTTCGTCCGCCCGCGCTCGGGGAGGGACGCCTGCGCGATGAGCGCATCGAGGCCAGCCAGATGCGCAAGGCGATCGCCCGGCGGCTGGCCGAGTCCATCGGCCCCGTTCCCCACTTCTTCCTCACGACCGAGATCGACATGGAACGGGCGTTGGACCTGCGGGCGGAACTCAACGCGGGGCTGGATGGCTTCAAGATCGGCGTCACCGACATCCTTCTGAAGACGGCCGCCGAGGCGCTTGTGCGTCATCCGGAGGTGAACGCTTCGTGGGAGGGGGACGTCATCCACCACCACGGCCGCGTAGATCTCGGCATCGCCGTGGCCCTGGAGGGAGGCTTGATCACGCCGGTGCTCCGGGATGCCGACAGGAAGGGTCTCCGGCAGATTGCCGAGGAGACGGCGGACCTGATCGAGCGGGCTCGCGCCCGGAAGCTGATGCCGGAGGAGTATCAGGGCGCGACGTTCTCGATCAGCAACCTCGGGATGTTCGATATCGAGGAGTTCACGGCCATCATCAACCCCCCCGAGGCGGCGATCCTGGCGATCGGCAAAACCCGGCAGAAGCCGGTGGTTGAGGACGGTGAGGTACGGGTGCGCCGGCGCATGCGCGTGACCATGTCCTGTGACCACCGGGTCGTGGACGGCGCGACGGGAGCTCGATTCCTGGCCACATTCAAGGGCATGCTGGAAAACCCGCTAGCACTCGTACTGTAAGCACTTTACGCGACCGCAAAGCGATAGATACAGCGGCACGCGATCGATGAGGCGAACGGATGGCTGATGCGTACGACGTGGTGGTGATCGGGGCCGGTCCCGGCGGATACGTGGCCGCCATCCGGGCGGCGCAGCTCGGCCTGAAGGTCGCCTGCGTGGAAGCCAATTCGTACGAGGGAGGACTCGGCGGAACGTGTCTCAACTGGGGGTGCATCCCCGCCAAGGCCCTTCTGGAGAGCGCTGCACTCGCCCAGACGCTAAAGAGCCACGGCGAGGAGTTCGGCGTGCGGCCCGTGGATGTCGATTACGACATGGGGGCTGCCGTGAACCGCAGCCGGGCAATCAGCGAGAAGCTGAGCGAGGGCGTTGCCTACCTCTTCAAGAAGAACGGGATCGACGCGGTCTTCGGCCGCGGCCGTCTGACGCCGGAGCGGCGTGTGGTCGTAGAACCGGTGAACGGCGATGGCGAGGCGCGCACGCTCGAGGCGACGAGCGTGATCATCGCCACCGGCGCGGTCATGAAGACGTTTCCCGGTTTCGAGCTGGACGGGAAGCGGGTGATTGGCAGCCGTGAGGCCCTAGTGCTCCGCGATCCGCCGGAGCGAATGGTGGTCGTCGGCGCGGGGTTCGTCGGGGTGGAGTTCGCGGACGTGTTCAGCGCGTTCGGGGTGGATGTCACCGTCGTCGAGGCCCTGGACACGCTGGTGCCCCTGGAGGATCCGGAGATCGGGAAGGCTCTCGCCCGTTCGTTCAAGAAGCGGGGCATGAAGGTACGAACCGGCACGATGGTGATGGAGCTGAGCCGGGATGACAACCCGATGGTTCTGACCGTGGAGTCCGGCAAGGGCGAGGAGCGCATCTATACGGACCTGGTCCTGATGGCCGTCGGTAGGGAGCCCGTGGTTGGGGGCATCGGCCTCGAGGAGGCCGGAGTCGAGGTGGCGGACGGGTTCATCCGGATCGACGAGGGTTGCCAGACCAACGTCGAGGGCGTGTACGCCGTGGGCGACGTGGCCGGGCAGCCCATGCTTGCCCACAAGGGCTCGCATGAGGGGATTCTGGCGGCCGAGGGGATCGCCGGCCTGCATCCGCGCCCGATGCGGTATGACAACATCCCCAGCGTCGGTTACTGCCACCCCGAGATCGCGACCATCGGGCTCGGCGAGGCTGCTGCAGTGGAGGCGGGCTTCGAGGTAAGCGTTGGGAAGTATCCGCTGACCGCTCACGGGAGGGCGCTGACGGCGGGAGACAACGCGGGCTTCGTCAAGATCGTCGCCGATGCCAAGTACGGAGAGATCCTAGGCGTTCACATGATCGGGCACAACGTGAGCGAGCTGATCGGCGAGGTGGGTGTCGCCCGGATGCTCGAGTCGACCGTCGAGGAGCTGGCCGCACACGCGCACGCGCATCCAAGCATGGCCGAGGCCGTCATGGAGGCTGCCTTGGTCACCCTCGGTCGTCCGATCCACCTCTAGAGTCGCTTTACCTGTAATGCCGCTTCAGCACGTGCCTTTACGTAGGCCCTTTACCTCACAAGGGGCGGCGGCACGCTCGTCGGTTGGGGCATACCCGTCGGTCGGCGGTCGCGGGCCGGCGGCCGACGCTAGAGGGAGGCGTGTGTCGGTGATTCGCGTGCCGGCCCGCGTGCCGTACGCAGCCGGACTCGAATGGCAGCGAAGGCTGGCGCGAGCGCGGATCGACGGCCGCCTCTCCAGCGATCTCCTCTTGTTGCTCGAGCACGAGCCGGTCGTGACGGTTGGGAGGGGGGTCCGCCCGGAGGAAGTCCGCTCCCGGGTGGGGAACGTGCTGGAGGGGATCCCGCGGTTCGAGATCGAACGCGGCGGGGATGTGACCTACCACGGGCCCGGACAGCTGGTGGGGTATCCGATCCTTGACCTGCACGACTACCGCCAGGACCTCCATTGGTACGTGCGTGCGCTCGAGGGCTCGCTGATCGAGGCGCTCGAGGAGCTGGGCCTGCACGCTTTCCGGGTGGCCGGGTACACGGGCGTGTGGGTAGGGGACCCCCTTTCGGGCCCGATAGCCGCCGGAGGCGTGCGGAAGATCGCGTCGATCGGGGTTCACGTGAGCCGCTGGGTCACTTGGCACGGCTTCGCCCTCAATGTGACGGGTGAAGCGCTGGGCCCGTTCGGGGGGATCGTGCCGTGCGGCATCGCCGGAGTGCGCATGACGAGCCTGGAGACGGAGGGGGCTGTGTGGGCGGGCGGCGAAGTGGCCCGGGCGGTGTCGAGCGGCTTCGCTCGAGCGTTCGGTGCCCGCCTGGAGATGTCGGAGCTGGCCGAGCTCGAGGAAGCCGGGCTCGGACTGGTTGGCGAATGAATACCGCGGCTCCCGCCCGTGGAGGCGGTGATTGTTGGATGAATGCAGAGCGAAGAGAGGGGAGCGACTAGATGATCCTCATCACCCTGCTGGTGGCCGCCGTCGTGGTCGGAGGGACCGTAAGCCTCCTGGCGGGCATGTCGGGCGTGCGCATGCTCGGGCCGATCTCGGCCATGGCGGCGGCCGTTCTGGTGTTCTACGGCCTGGTCTCACTCCTGTGAGCGAGAGCGTGGCTGGCGGAGGAGTGGCCGGGGGAGTCTTGCCCGGTGTGGCCGCGGCCCGTGTGATCCTGCTGGGGGCCGCGCTGGTTGCCCTCGCGCCGGCACGGGCGGCCGCTCAGGAGAGCCAGACGTCCGGGCTGCCGGAAGAGACCGGCGCGGGGGTGGCACTGGCCGTCCCTGGCGAGCCGATCCAGCTTCCCGCGCCGAACGTGCTGGAGGCCCGCCGGGCCCGGCTCGCCGAGGCGATCGGCGATGGCGTCGTGCTGCTCCCCGGCGCAGCGGCCAAGAGCATCGAGGGAGATTACCCGCAGGACTCCGATTTCCGCCAGGAGAACAACTTCCTCTACCTCACCGGGGTGGAGACGGCGGATGCATGGCTCGTGCTGGTCGCGAGCGACGGTCGCCCGCAGGGCGAGATCCTCTTTATCCCCGAACGGGACCCGGCCCAGGAGATGTGGACCGGCCGGAAGCCTTCGTTTGGGGAAGCCTCGGGAATCTCCGGCATCAGGGACGTGCGGGCCGCCGAGACGTTCCGGGAGACAGCGCTCGGCGCCCTTCTGAAGGACGCCGGCGTGGCGGCCATCTACGTGCCGCTGAACCCGAAGACCCGTCAGAACGCGGACCTCCTCTCGCTCGTGTTCGATGGGCATGCGGAGGTGCGGGACGTCGAGCCGGTGCTGGCAGGGCTCAGGCTGGTGAAGGACGACTTCGAGATCGCCATGCTCCGGCGGGCCATCGAGATCACTGGCGCGGCCCAGCGGGCGGCCATGAAGGCGGCGCGGCCGGGGATGTACGAGTACGAGCTCGAGGCGGTGATCGAGTTCAACTTCCGGCTCGGAGGAGCCGAGCGCGTGGGCTTTCCGAGCATCGTCGGCTCGGGGCCGAACTCGGTCGTGCTCCACTACGACAAGAGCCGGCGGGCGATGGAAGCGGGCGACCTCGTCGTGATGGACATCGGTGCGGAGTACAGCTACTACTCCGCGGACGTCACTCGCACGATCCCCGTCTCCGGCCGGTTCACGAAGCGCCAGCGTGAGATCTACGATCTCGTCCTGGGCGCCCAGGAAGCTGGCCTGAAGGCCGTGAAGCCGGGAAACACGCTCCTGGACGTGGACCGCGCCGCCCGGAGCTACCTGAAGGAGCACGGCGCCGCAGCGTGCGGCGCCAAGAACTGCGCCGAGCACTTCGTGCACGGCGTAGGCCACTGGCTGGGCATGGACGTGCACGACGTCGGGGAGTACGCGGTGCCGCTCGAGCCCGGAATGGTCCTCACGGTGGAGCCGGGAATCTACCTGATCGATGAGGAGATCGGGGTCAGGATCGAGGACGACGTCCTCGTGACGGAGTCGGGCTACGAGCTCCTATCGGGCGCGTCGCCGCGCCATCCCGACCAGATCGAGGCCCTCATGGGCGGCGGCTCCTGACGTGCATGACGATCGGTACGCTGGCCCTGTGCGAGCGCCTTTCGCTCCGCTCATAACTCCATCCTGGCCCGAAGACCTCTCGCGCCCGTCCCTCTAACTGGGCAGGTGTACAACTAGAGCGGCGGAGGAGGTGGAACCGCAGCCGTTCCCTCCCATCGTCATTCGCCGGAGCGCCTTGCCCGGTGCCGCTGAGCCAGCGCGAGCCGCGCGGCCCTTCTCTCCTCCGCCTCCAGATAGCGGCGGTACTCCTCCTGCGTCCGGATCTCGAAGCGTGGCACGGGGACCGGCCTCCCTTTCTCGTCGATCGCCACCATCGTGACGTAGGACGAGTTCGTGTGGCGGCGGTTCTCCCTTTGGACGGACTCCGCTTCGACGCGAACGCCCACTTCGACCGAAGTGCGCCCCACCGTGTTCACACAGGCTCGAAGCGTCACCACTTCGCCGACCAGGATGGGCGAGTGAAAGTTCACCTCGTCGAAGCTTACGGTTACGCACAGCCGGCCGGCGTGACGGGCCGCGCTCATGTAAGCGATCCGGTCCACGGCGGCCAGAATCACTCCCCCGAACACGTTCCCCGCGAGGTTGACGTCCTGCGGCGTCATGAGCTGGGTCACCGTGACGCGCGAGAGCTCGGCCGGACGTGCGGGCTCGACCTGGCTTCGGCCGACCACGATCGGCAGGTCCGTCATGGCTGGTCTGAGCGGTCGGGCTCCTGTCCGACGTACGGCAGGCGCGAGAGACCGGGCGGCGTGGTGCGCTGGAGGCGAGCAGCCACCGCCTCCACCCGGCGGAAGACCCTCAGGAGGTTCCCTCCGAGAACCTTCAGCACGTCGTCCTCCGAGTAGCCGCGCTCGAGCAGCACGCTTGTGAGGACCGGCAGCTTCGACACGTCTTCCAGTCCTCTCGGCAGCACGGACACGCCGTCGAAGTCGGATCCCAGACCGACGTGGTCGATGCCGGCCACCCGCACGATGTGGTCGATATGGTCCACCAGAACGCCGACGTCGCCCGGCTCGATGTTGTCGAGCAGCCAGGCTGTGAACGCCTCTTGGAAGGACCGTTCGTCCGCGTACTGCGCCCGCATTCGCTCCTGCACGGCGAAGATGTCCCGGATCCGCCGGGCGGATTCGGGAACGATGAAGCCGGAGAAGAAGTTCACCATGACCACGCCGCCGTTCTCCGCCACCCTCCAGAGGACGTGGTCCGGGACGTTCCGCGGATGCCCGGCCACCGCCCGTGCCGACGAGTGCGAGAAGATCACCGGCGCCTCGCTCGTCTCGAGCGCGTCAAGCATGGCATCGGCGGTCACGTGGGAGAGGTCCACCAGCATGCCGAGACGGTTCATCTCGCCAACGACCTCCCGGCCGAACGGGGTGAGGCCGCTGTGGATCACCGTGTCACCCGCCGCATCGGCCCAGGGTAGCGTCTTCGTATGGGTCAGCGTCATGTAGCGCGCGCCGGCCCCGTAAAGCTCGCGAAGGACGGGCAGGGAGTTGGAGATCGCGTGTCCTCCCTCGATGCCGATGAGCGACGCGATCTTTCCTTCCGCGACGATCCGCTCGATGTCCGCCATCGAATAGGCCATCTCGAGGTCGTCCGGGTGGGCGGCCGCTAGGCGCTTGATGAGATCGATCTGCTCGAGAACGATCGCCGTCGCGCCCGCATCGATGAACCCGACCGGCACGTAGGCGGCCCAGAACTGAACGTCGATTCCGCCCTCTCGCAGCCGCGGGATGTCGGTGTGGCCTTCCGCGCTGCGCGTTCCGAGCCCCATGTGGCTCACGTCCAGCGCCCCCTCCTCGCGGATCCTCCAGGGGAGGTCGTTGTGGCCGTCCACCACGATGGCCCGCGCGTGGATGCGGCGCGCGCGCTCGTCGACCGTGTCGACGGCCGCGGCCTCGAGGCGCACCACCGCGCCGCCGTCCCCGTGACGGATCAGGAGGCCGACGTATCCGGCGTAGGCGACTGCTCCCGCCGTGAGGACGGAGGCGGCGATCACGAATCGGCGGAGCCTACGGTCGCCGGCCTGGAGGAGCGAGAAGGTGGCGAGCGTGCCGGACATCACGAGCCCGACGGTGGCCCAGATGGACCAGATGCGATGCGTCGTGACCGGCGAGCGCTCGACGAAAGTCCGGCTCGCCTCCACGTCCCCCGCCGCCAGCCCGGTCACCAACGCCGGCAGCACGAAGACGCCGGCGAGAACGAGCGAGGCCACGGCGAACCGCTCCGCGCTCTCGCGGTCGAGGAGCCAGCCGGCGATCCCGACGCCGACTCCGGTGATCGCGAATACGACGGAGAACGGCTGACTGATCTGATGCAGGTACTCCCAGCTCATTCAGTGCATCCTACCATGGCTCCACGCTGCCATTCCTCCGTGGCCTCCCGCTCCGCCGGCGCTGGAACACCCCCCGACGCCGGGGGTTGACAGTGACGTCGAGCTTTCTAGTATTGCGGGCCCGGCGCGAACGCCCCCTTCGTCTAGTGGCCTAGGATACCTGGTTCTCAGCCAGGAGACAGGGGTTCGACTCCCCTAGGGGGTATCGAGGCCGCCGCTTCCGGCGGCCTTTTCAGTAGTCGACCGGCCTCAGGTACCACTCCCCGATGGCGGTGGACGAGAGCATCGGCACCGTCGGCAGGTGGCGCTTCCAGTGCGTTCCCTCCAGCCGGCCGTGAACGAGCCGCACCTTCGCGGCATCGAACCCGAACTCCTCGAGCTGGTCGGGCGTGTTGCCGCTCAGCAGGTGGTGGAGGATCAGGTCGGCCTCGGCATACCTGATGCCCAGGTCCTCCTCGTCCGTCTGACCGCGGATGAGGTCGGCGCTGGCCGGCTTCGCGACGATCTCGTCCGGTACCTCCATGGCCTGTGCGAGCTCCCATACCTGCACCTTGAAGAGGTCGCCGAGCGGGTTGATCGGTGGCGAGTCGTCCGCGTGCCAGGTGAAGTATCCGAGCAGACGCTCGGACTTGTTGCCCGTGCCCACGGGAAGGGCCTCGAACTTGGCCGCCTGGTCGAACAGGACGATCATTCGCTGCCGCGCGGCGACGTTCCCTCGCCGGTGGTCGCTCATCTCCGGCTCGAACCTCTCGGCGTAACCGTCCACCGCCCCGGTGATGTCGATCTCTCGGGTCTCAATGCCCAGCCATTCCGCTACCAGAAGGGCGTGCTCGCGGCTCTCGGGGCTCGAGGAATGGTACGGGAGAAGAAAGCCCCTCACGGCCTCCGGCCCGAGAGCGCGGGCACAGAGGGCGGCGGTCAGGGAGGAGTCGACGCCGCCGGAGAGACCGATCACGACGTTTCGGAAGCCTCGCCGCCGGCTCACCTCCTCGCGGAGAAACTCGATGAGCCAGCGCTCGACGAGCCCGGTGTCGATCGCGAGGGGGCTGGAGTCCTCGGGACCGGGGGGTGCGGTGATGGGTGGCGGCCGCCTCGCGCCCGCCAGCTCCAGTGGCGAGCGCTCATGGCCTGTCAGCTCGGTCGGCGACGGCGCGACGCGCGCTGGCCCGGGGCCCTCCGGCGGCTGCGCTTCCTCCGGCGGCTGCGATTCCTCGGCTGGAGCGGCCTCGGCCTCGGGCCTCTCGACCTCGGCCCTCTCGGGCGCTCGGGCCTCGGCCGTCGTTGCCGGGCGGTGGAGCAGGAGTCCCGGAAGGGCTCGCTCCAGGTCGGAGAGGAGCGGCTGCTCCACGCGGGCGGCCGAGATCTCCCGCATGTCCATCTGGACGGTGAGCAGCGTCTCCTCCCAGAGCGGTGCGCGAGCGATGGCCTCTCCCCTCGGGCTGTAGACGACCGAGCCGCCGGGGAAGCCCTTGCCGCCCTCGAAGCCCAGGATCTGGGCGGCCGCGACGAAGACGCCATGCTCCTCGGCGACCGTGCGCAGGACGCGGTCCCACTGCGACACGTTGCCGGGCACACCCGCTCCGGGAGCGAAGCCTCGTGCCGGCGAAGCGCTGGGTACGAGGATGAGCTGCGCACCGTCGAGCGCGGCGAGCGTGGCGGAGAGTGAGTGGAAGACATCCTCGCAGATAAGGATCGCCGCACGCCCCCAGGCGGTGTCGAACGCCCGGACGGTGTGTCCGGCGTCCACGAATCGCTCCTCTTGGAAAACACCGTAGGTGGGGAGAAACACCTTCCGGTGCACGTGGACCACCTCGGGATCGGCGCCGAGCCGGGCGTACAGCGCCGAGTTGTAGACGCGGTCGCGGTACAGCTCGAAGAAGCCGATCGCCACGTCGAGGGGCATCCTGTCGTCGTCGCCCGCACCGCCGTCCGCGTCGTCACCCGCGCCGCCGTCCGCGGCGTTCGTGTAACGCCGGTTGAGGCTCTCGAGCAGGCGCTCGGGCGTCGTCGCGTGCTCGCGCACACCACCCTCGAGGAAGTACCCGGTCAGGGCGGTTTCCGGGAAGACGAGCAGCCGGGGACGGGGCTCCAGGCGCCGGACGCGCTGGAACACCTTCTTGATCTCGGCGAGGCTTGCCTCCGGTTCCGCCTTCACAGGCCGGAATTGGCAGACGGCCAGGTGCAGTATCATCGCCGCAAACGTCCTACCGTCCGGAATCGCTGTCAACGGCGCCACGGCTCGCGAGGAGTCCCCCAGCTACCGAGCTGAAGGGGACCGTTGCGTGTCCTGGCGCATTCCCGTATTCGACTTGGATGCTCTCTGGCGTCGTGGTTCGCGGCTTCATGATCTTTCTGATCGTCGGCCTGCCCCTGATGGCAGCCCGCAACTCGCGCCTCGAGGAGCACGTGGAGGCGATCGAGAGAGCGCGCCCCGCGCTCTACCTCTCCGCGGCTGTTACCCTACTGTTGATCGCGGGGCTCACGGCGATCGTCGCGGTGTGGCAGGGGCTGTCCGCATCCGCGCTCGCCTGGACGGTTCAGCAGCCCGTGGCGGAGCTTGGCGCGGGGGTGGCGGCGGCTGCGGCTGGGCTCCTCATCGTCTGGTTGAGCGGTAGGATCGGCAGGTGGTTCGGGGCGACCGAGAGCCCTCTTCTGAGAGCTCTGCTTCCCCGAACCGGCCCGGAGCGACGTGCCTTCCTCGTGCTCGCCGGCGTCGGTGCGGTATGCGAGGAGTACATTTATCGCGGCTTCATCCTTCACGTGCTGGCCGACTGGACCGGCGGGCCGTGGGGCGCCGCGGCGGCAGCCTCGCTCTCGTTCGGGCTGGCCCACGGCTACCAGCGCCTGAACGGGATCGTTCGCTCGATGGCGCTGGGCTTCGTGCTTGCCGTGCCCGTCATCTGGACCGGCAGCCTCTTCCCGGCTGTGCTGGGGCACTTCTGGATCAACGCCGCCATCGGCTCGGGGGGATGGCGCTGGCTCATGCCCGATGTGGCGGAGCCGACCGACCCGACAGGTGAGGAGGACGGATCTGTGGGGAAAGACGCGTGAGGGGAACGCGTCCGGCCAGGCTTCTCGGCCTGGTCGCGCTGCTCACGGCCGCCGGGGCCGGGGAGCTGCGCGGGCAGGCGGACGAGCTCGTGGTGGAGCCGCTCGGCCTGCTGCGCGCGGGCCTACGGGTGGAGCCGGACAGCTCACCGCGGAACACCAGCTTCGAAATCTTCGACGCCCGCCTCGGAGTGCAGGGGGGGTTCGGAACGCTGCTCGAGTACATGCTCCACGCTGGCTTCAACACGGTGGACGATGAGTTCCGGCTGCTCGACGCGGTCGTCTCCATCACTCCCATTCCCGAGTTCGGCGTGAACGTGGGCCAGTTCAAGGCGCCGTTCAGCATGGAGGAGCTCCTCTTCAGGCCCGACATCCAGTATGAGAGCCGCGCCCAGGCCGTGAACGCAATCGCGCCCGCCCGGCAGATCGGCGCCAGCGTCTCCGGCGCTTTCTTCGAGGAGCGTCTTGACTACGAGGTCGGCCTGTTCAACGGCAATGGGGAGAGCCTCGAGAACGACAACAACTCGTTCCTGTACGGTGGACGGGTGCAGTTTAACACCATCGGACCGCTCAACTTCCGCGACGAGTTTGTGCTCCAGGTGGGCGGCAACGTTGCGTTCTCGCGGGACAGCGACGTCGACCTCGCTCTCATGGGAAGGCTGGATCCCGCCGAGGGGGATCTCGCCGAATACAGCGGAGACCGACTTCTCTGGGGACTCGACCTCCATACGAGCTACCAGGGGTTCTTTCTCGACGCCGAGTTCCTGCGTGCCGAGCTGGAGCCCGAGCCGGAGGAGGGCCCCGTTTTCTCGACCAGCACGGCGCAGGGCGGGTATCTCCAGGTCGGGTATCAGTTCCTGAGCGGTTTCGTCGAGGGGCTCATCCGGTACGACGCGTTCGAGCCGATCGGCGAGGAGGATCGCGACTTCCTGCTGGTCGGAGCCAACCTCTACGCCGGCTACAATTACCGCGTTGAAGCGCAGTACGTGATCGGCCTGCACGACTCTGCCCCCAGCCCGGAGCTGGCGGACGGGCAGTTCATCTTGTTTCTGCAGCTGCGGATCTGAGCCGCGTCCCCGATTCTCGTCGCCAGATCAAGCTAGAAGTACGCCTGCAGCAGCAGCTTGAAGGAGCTGGCGGAATCCGTCCCGTCGGTGAAGAGGGCGAAGTCCCAGTTGAAGGAGATCTTGTTCCGGCCGTAGAAGAAGATCTGCACTCCCGGCGTGAGCCCCCAGTTGTCATCCTCGTCGATGTTGGTGTTGGGGTCGGCCCAGGTTACGCGGAAGATCGGTTCTATCGCCTCGATCGGCCGTTTGCGGATCGGTCCCTCGTACGCTTCGGGCCTCGTCACGATCTTGTAGCCTGCCACGGCCTGCCACGTCTGGGCCAGGGCGAACTCGTCGGTCGGGAGGAAGTCCAGAAAGTCCCCCTGCTTGTTCTCGAACGGGTTCTGGCCGTACACGTACTCGCCCTGCAGGTGAAGCCCGCCGTCGTAGTCGCCGAGCTCCACCCACAGCTCGAGGTCGCCGAAGTACTTGCCCGTGAAGGTGAACCCCTCCGGGTCCACGAACGGCCGGTCGGTGATGGCGCCGGCGACCGCGATGTCGAGCGGCATGTTCCCGACTTGAAGCCTCGCCTGCACGCGTGCCATCCACTGGCCCCGGCTGTCGGCGTTCGGCAGCGTGTCGAGGGCTTCCTGAATCTGCTGACCGGCCCAATACCCGGCCCGGTACGCGAACCGCCCGCCGGCGATGTCGCCGCTGACCTCGATGCCGACATCGCGATCCGAAAGGCGGAAGCGCGTCGTGAGCTCGTCCAGCGACAGGGCTCTGATCGGCGAGACACCCGGTATGTCGAGGTCCCGCTCGATCGTGAGGATCTTGCTGGAGCTGGCGAGCTGAAAGCCGTCGAACGGCCGCTTCATGTTTCCGAAGCGCACCCTGAGCGCGGGGTCGAAGTTCAGCCGCGCCCACACGTCCTTGGCGGCGACATCCTCGAAGCCCGAGAAATCCAGCTCGAGCTTGAGATCAATGAACTCGATGATCTCGGCCTGAACGCTCGCCCGGGCGCGCCGGAGGAACAGGTCAAAGGGGGCCGCCCCTTCTACGCATGCCGAGTCCATCTCCTCGAGCGGCAGAAAACCGCTGCAGCTGCTCGACCACCCCTCCAGCTGCATCCGGCCCGAGAAGGTGAGCTCCATGGCCTTCGACTTGACCTGAACCTGTGCCGGCAACGTGGCCGGGGCGAGGAGAGCCAGGCAGCAGGCTCCTGCCAGGAATCCTCGTCTCATGCGCACCTCTCGCTGGTGTAGATCGACTCCATCGAGCCTCGCACGGCTACCGTCGACTCCCGGGGCCGGGCGTGGCCCCGCCGCAACGAAGGATGGGGGAGCAGCGTAAACGGCCTGTAACAATTCCGCGGGAGTCGCGGCCGCGCCTGGAACCCGTATCTTGCCCGTGACGCCGAGCCACAAGATACGTTGGCCCGAAAGGCCGGCAAACCGAACGGTTTTTTCTTGCACGAAGCGCTGAGCCCTGGACTGGGTGGAACAGCCGCGGGAGCCTTCGCTGTCGCCGCGGCGACAGCGTACGTGGCCATCCTCCTCCTTCTCGTGCCGTTCGGAGCGCACCGGATGTTGCTGCTCTGGCGGCGGCTCAGGAAGCCGGCCCGTCCGGCCTCGTCCCGATGGGAGGGCTCGTTGCCGGTTGTCACCGTGCAACTGCCCGTCTACAACGAGGCCAACGTGGTCGCGCGCCTGATCGATGCCGCGTGCTCGCTGGACTATCCTGCGGAGCGTCTCGAGATCCAGCTCCTGGACGACTCGGATGATGAAACGAGCCGGATCGCGGCGGACCGCGTCGCGTACTGGCGCCGCCTGGGCCGCCGGATCGAGCATGTGCGCCGGGGCGGCCGGCAAGGGTACAAGGCCGGTGCGTTGGCTGAGGGAGTTCGGCGGGCGCGGGGCGACTTCTTCCTCGTGCTGGACGCCGACTTTGTGCCGCGAGCCGATCTCCTCCGACGAATTCTTCCGCCTCTCTCCGACCCAAGCGTGGGCATGGTGCAGGCCGCGTGGAGCTACCTGAACGCCGACTCGGGCTGGCTGACGCGCGCCCAGGCGCTCCTGCTGGACGCGCACTTCCACATCGAGCAGGAGGCACGCTATCGCTCCGGCCTGTTCTTCAACTTCAACGGCACCGCCGGGATGTGGAGGCGCGAGTGCATCGAGGGGGCAGGGGGCTGGCGCGCGGCCACGCTGACGGAGGACCTGGATCTCAGCTATCGAGCCCAGCTCGCCGGCTGGCGGTTCGTCTTCCTGGCCGACGTCGACGTGCCGAGCGAGCTCCCGATGGGGATGAGCGCCGTGGAGATGCAGCAGGCACGGTGGACCCAGGGGGGCGTGCAGACCGCCCGCATGCTGCTGCCGCGCATCTGGCGAAGCCGTCTCCCGTTGGCGCTCAAGGCGGAGGCGACCGCCCACTTGGCCGGGCACGCCGTGCACCCCGTAACGATGCTCCTGGGCGTCGCGCTCTGCGCGGTAGCCTTCAGCGGTCTGGGAAGGGAGTGGCTGCCCGCCTGGCTGCACGCGTTCGGCCTCGCCGCCGCCACGGTGCCGTTCGTGGCCTTCGCCGCCACCGCCGGGGTGCTTCGTGGCATACCTTTCCTACGCCTGCCCTGGAGGATCCTCGAGGCGATGGCCCTTGGCATAGGCCTCGGCGTCCCTCTCACCTTCGCGGTGGTCCGGGGCGCAACCCTGCGCGACACGCCCTTCCTCCGGACCCCCAAACGAGGCTCCCGAATCGTGCGGCGCTACCGGGTACCGCAGTGCGCCGCAGCTCCTGCCGCGTTGAGGGCTGTGCTCGGCGGGTCACTTTGCGCCGCAGCTGTGGTCCTGGTCGGAAGAGGCGCTATCGGCACGGCCATTCTCACGGCGCTCTTTGCGGCCGGCTACGTGGCCACGACCTGGGAGCTGCTTCGCGGCGAGCGCGTCGACCCCGAGGAGGACCAGGAAGGGGATGTGGATGAGGAGGCGGACGGGCAGCGGCTCGGGCCAGCTCCCCGTCGCCGCGTACGTATCCAGGCCCCAGTACGAGAGGAACACCGCCCCGCTGAGGAGCAGCCAGGCTCGGCCGCCGCGTAGAGCGGCGAGCGGAAGGATCCAGAGCACGTACCAGGGATGGATCGTCGGGGAGAGCGCGATCGCGCCTCCGATCGTCCAGTAGAGGGCGCGCCCCAGGCTCCAGCGACGCCATGCCGCATAGGCGGCGATGCCGGCCACGGCGGCGGCCGCGAGGCCCTTGGCCCCGGTCGGGCCGAGCAGGGCCAAGAGAGGGGCGTAGAGGCCGGCGTTGAACTCCCATCGCTCCGCGTAGGCGGTGAGGCCCCCGATCAGCGAGCCGCCGGCCGAGAGGTAGGGCAGGTAGAGGAGCGCCGGCACGGCGATCGCCGCGGCCCCCGCGACCACCCGCCAGCGGCCGGCCGCCGGAATCGCGGCGGCCGGGGCGAGCTTGACCGAGACCCCTAGACCGAGCAGGGTGCCGGCCAAGGCGGCTGCGCCCCGGCGCCGCTGCCCGGAGGAGACGATGAGGAGAGCTCCCAGCATCGGGAGGATTCCGAGCGGCTCCACATGGCCGCTCCAGGCCACCTCGAGAAGGACGAGGGGCGACCACAGGTAGAGCAGCGGGGCGAGAGAGGGGGTGCTCGCCCGCGACGCCGTTAGCCGGTCGAGCATCCAGCCGACGCCGAGGTCTGCCAGGATCCATGCGGCCTTGAAGAGGAGCACGGACGTACTGATCGCCGCCAGGGCTCGGAATATGAGCTGGGCGCCCGGCGGATAGATGGTCAGTACGGTCGGGTGGTTGATCAGCGCGTGCCAGTCCGTTCGCAGCGGGGCGAGGACGGAGTCGGCGGGCGCGTGGAGATAGGGGTTTACGCCGTGGATCTGGACCCAGCCGTCCCACAGGTATCGGTAGATGTCGTCGGAGAACGACGGCGTCAGCGGAAGCAGGGCGAGTCGGGCGAGGATCGCCAGCGTCCACATCTCGCGTCTGCTGATCGGCCGTCGCGCATGCCATGTCGCGGCGAGGACGTAGAAGCCGAACGCTGCAGCCCACAGGATCGTGGCCGGCCAGGGCGTTCCTCGAGCGCCCGGCACCCAGCCGAGGGCCACGACGAAGAGAACGGTGGCGGCCCCAGGCAGGAGAGCTCGCCGCCGCATCAGCGGGCCCTCCACGGGGTTCCGTGATCCCGGTCGCGGTGCTGATCCCCGCCCGTAACGAGGCCGAGTGCCTGCCGGGTCTCCTCGACCGGCTCTCGGCCGCGGACGTGGAGCGCACGATCGTCGTGGACAACGGCTCGACCGATTCCACGGCGCAGATCGCCGTAGGCCGCGGAGCAACGGTGGTTCACGTCGCCGAGCCCGGCTACGGCCGGGCCTGCCTGGCTGGCATTCGCGAACTCCTCTCGTGGGAGAAGCGGCCGGAGGTTCTGGTGTTCGTCGACGCGGACGACTTTCTCGCTCCCGCTCAGATCGGGGAGCTCGTTCGTCCGGTCCTGGCCGGGAGAGCCGACCAGGTCGTCGGCGAGCGCCGCTCGGGTCCGGGTGTCCCCGGCGTGCGCGCGCACGCTCGGCTCGGCAACGCGTTCATCACCACGCTCCTCCGCCGGGTGTACGGAAGCCGGGTGCGCGACATGGGCCCGTTTCGGGCGATCCGGATCTCGTGTCTGCAGGGCCTCGACCTGGACGATCCCGACTATGGTTGGTTCGTGCAGATGCAGGTGAGGGCACTTCGGGCCGGCTGTCGTGTGCGGGGCGTTCCGGTGGCCTTCCGAGCCCGGACGGCCGGCGTATCGAAGGTGTCTGGATCGATGTCCGGCTCCATGCGAGCCGGTGTCAAGATCCTCAAGACGCTGGCGTACGAGATACTCCGGAGTCCCGGCCGGGCTCACCACCCGTCCTGAGCGCTACGGCGGCGGTCAGCCGCGCGCGGAGGCCAGGAGCTGGTGGAGGACGGAGCCGGGAAGCTTGCCTGCCTGCTCGATCACGGCCTTCTGCGTCTCCTCCAGCAGAATACCGGCTGTTTCGTAGCGCTCTTCGTCCATTCGGAAGGAGATGCGCCCGCGGTAGAGATCCGCCTGGACGGGCTCGACCACCACGTGTAGCTCCCAGCTGTCGCTTCCCTCGGCCAGTCGCCCGATCGGGGCCTCGACCTCATCGGCCCAGATCTGGAGCTGGGGCCGAGCGGCGTTCGATCCCGCTGTGTTCTTGCGGAGGATCACGCTTCGTCCGTGGCACCGCCGGTGTTCGCCGCACCGCCCGCGTCGGTGTTCCCGGCGTCGCTCGTGTCGGCGGCGGCGTCGCCCGTGTCGGCCTTCACCAGATCCTTCCACAGGCCGAGCAGGTGCTTGTCGAAGCGCTCTGGATCGGCGGTGTACTCGCGGGCCCACGTCTCCAGGTCCGGCAGCGGAACGCTCTCCTCCAATTTCTGTGTGACGAGGCGGACCATGGATCGGAAGTTGAGCGTTCCGACCTGAAGATTGGCCTCCCGGGCCGCCTCCTCGACGAGCCGGTAGATACGCTCTTCGGAGAGGGATAGGAACACTTCGGTGAGACGGGCGGAGCAAAAATCGAGGTACTTCGCCCGTAGAACTTCGTCGATTTGGTCGTCGGATCCCAGGCTGGCGGCCTGACCCGCACGACCTGCAGGATCGTGGCTCAAAACGACGAACCCTCCGACTGTTCGGGGGTCCACAGCGCTGCACCTAACGGTAGCAATAGGCGGAGAAGCCTATGGGGTGTCAAGCGAAAGCACGTGCCGTCCCGCCCTCGAGGCCGAGGATCGGTGGGTGTGGTCCGCTCCGCTGGCAGGGTGTACCTGCGAGCGGGGGTTGCGCCTACTAGGTAGTGGGGGCGGTGGCGCCCTCTCTGCGCGCCTTGCGTAACTCGTTGAAGATCGTCCGACGGCAGATTCCGTAAACGATGACGTCGCTCAGGAATTCCGGGTCGGTCTGTCGTACCTCCTCGACCTCTTCCGCCAGCCCTTCCGGCAAATTCACCACGAGTTCAACAGGTCGCGTGTCCCTCATCCGGCGCAGTGCCCCCCTCGGCAAAAAGTGAAGAATGGGATCAATGTCCCTTGCTACCTTGCGTCCGACCGGACCAGCGATGGCCGTTCATTCAGCAGGAGCCCAACAATAAACAGGCTCTCGGGCGCCTGCAACCCGCCACCTCAGCGGGTTGAGACGGTGTTGACCGCGTAAGTGACGTGGTCGCACTAGCTTAATAAAATGTAGAAAACTCTGCTCTTCTCGTGGATTTCTCCCGCCGACACGAGCGCCCCGCGCGGCGGTTCGGCGTAAAAGAAAGAGGCGGCGCCATATTTCCGCCATCCACGTACGCCACCGAATGCGCTCGGATGACACGATTTTTTTGAAAAACTGGAGCCGCTGCACCAGGCTTCAATGGGCCGCCGCCGCCTCCGCGGATGAAGCGATCTTGCCTGCGTCGCCGGAACGCCCGCAAGGTGGGGGGCGCGGTCTCCGAGGTGGGTCGGCTTTCGTGCAAACTCCGCCGGGTGATGGGCGATTGGTGAGTAAGGAACGACTGACGTGACGGAAACAGCCACCCGGCGACGCAGACGGCGTGCGTTGGGCGTCCTCGTCGCCGTGGGGCTGCTGGCGGCCGGCGTGTGGACCGCCGGGAGGCTTCCCTACTTGGGCGAGCACTACGGCATCTGGTCCCTCGCCCCTCCGGTTGTAACGCTCGTTCTCGCCTTCGCTCTTCGAGATGTCGTGGCCGCGCTGTTCATCGGGATCGCGCTCGGTGGGGTGATCACGGGCCGGCTGAACATCGTGCAGGAGTTCCTCATTCCTTCCATAGGCTCACCGGATTTCGGCCTCATCCTGCTGGTCTACCTGTGGGCTCTCGGCGGCTTGATCGGCGTTTGGACGCGCACGGGCGGAGCTCTACGCTTCGCCGATTGGGCGGGCGACAAGGTCGTGAGCGGGCCGAGGTCGGCGAAGTTCTTCGGCTGGCTGATGGGCCTCGTGTTTCACCAGGGAGGAACGATCAGCACGGTGCTGACCGGGACGACCGTCCGTCCGATCACCGACCGCCACCGGGTGTCGCACGAGGAGCTGGCGTACATCGTGGACTCGACCGCTTCACCGGTGGCGACCCTCATCCCGTTCAACATCTGGCCGATCTACGTGGGCGGCCTGGTTGTGGGCACCGTGCCGATTCTGGAGACCCGGCAGGAGGCGATCGCGTTCTTCTTCCGCGCGCTTCCGTTCAACTTCTATGCGATGCTGGCGATCGCCTTCACCCTGCTCTTCGCTTGGGACCGGCTGCCGATCCTTCCCGGTCGGCGGATGCAGGAGGCCCGTCGCCGGGCGCGCGAATCCGGACAGCTGGACCGGGATGGAGCGGAGCCCCTCGCCGCCGAGGAACTCTCCGAGGTGCGTGTGCCCACGGGATACCGCCCCTCGCTGATCGACTTCTTCGCGCCGATCGGGACCCTTCTCGGAGTGGCGATTATCCCGTACGTGTGGACTTTCTTCGTCCTGGGACGCCGCGAGGAGCCGACGCTCCTGATCGCGGAGGCCTTCGTCCTGGCGGTGCTGGTGGCGATGGGGGTGGCGATGGCACGGGGAATGAGCCTGCGGGACGTCATGGACGGTCTGGTGTCGGGGTGCAAGGGAGTGACGATCGGGGCCCTCGTTCTCGCTCTGGCCGTTACCCTGAAGTCCGTCACGGACGCGCTGGGCACAGCGTCGTACGTCGTGACGGAGCTCGGCAACGTCGTATCGCCGGTGGCACTCCCGGCGCTTCTGCTGTTCGTCTCCATGCTGATCGCGTTCTCGACAGGAACGTCCTGGGGCACCTACGCCGTCCTCTTCCCCGTGGCCATGCCGTTGGCCTGGAGCCTGAGCCCGGATCCCGGCTATCTGGCGCTCAACTTCGCGGCCGTCACAGGCGGGAGTGTGTTTGGCGATCAGTGCTCACCGATCTCCGATACGACAATCCTCTCTTCGCTCGCCACGGGCTGTGATCTGATGGATCACGTGACGACACAGCTGCCCATGGCCCTGGGCGCTGCCGGGCTGGCGGCCGTACTGTATACGGTGGTCGCGGTATGGATGGGCTGAGCGCGGCCGCTGGCGGCGCTTGATGCCCACGTACGACCTTGGTGGGAGACGAGGGCTATGGAGAAGATGAGCAGGCTCCTTCGATTGCTTCTTGTCGGTGCCGGCACGCTGGCGGCGTGCGGGCCGGGCGCAGATACCCAGGAGGCATCGGACGCAGCAGCGCCCGCCGCCGCCCAGGAGGCATCGGCGTCCTACGGGGACCTTACAGCGGGTGAGCTGCACGAGATGATGGCCGCGAAGGATTTCGTCCTCGTGAACGTGCACATCCCTTACGCCGGCGACATTCCCGGAACGGATCAGAACATCCCGTTCGACCAGATGGAGGCCAACCTGGATAAGTTGCCGAGCGATAAGGGGGCGAAGATCGTGCTGTACTGCCGCAGCGGAAACATGAGCGAGACCGCGTCGTCCGTCCTTGCTTCGCTGGGCTACACGGACGTGTACGACCTGCCCGGCGGCATGCGGGCCTGGAGCGCGGCGGGGTATCCGCTCGAGAACACAGGCTCGGGCCTGTGATCCGGACACGCCTTCGGTGGAGGAGGGGAAGGTGACTCAAGAGCCCGTATCCGCGGTGATTCTGGGGGCTTCGAGCGGCTTTGGAGAGGCGACAGGCCGTGCTCTGGCCGAGGCCGGCTACGACATCTATGGCGTCCACCTGGACCGCCGCGCCGGCCTCGAGCACGTGCGGGAGATCGTCGCGGACATCGAGGCCGCGGGACGGAGGGCGACGTTCTTCAACATCAACGCTGCCGATTCGGAGAAGCGCGATCAAGTCCTCGATCGGATCGCGTCGGAGGCCCCGCCCGGGTCGGTTCGGGTGCTCCTGCACTCCCTCGCGTTCGGTACGTTGCGAGCCTTCGTGGCTGCAGAGGGGGTGGCGGCCATCACGCCGAAGCAGATGGACATGACGCTCGAGGTGATGGCTCACAGCCTCGTCTACTGGACTCAGGGCCTGGTCTCCCGGGGGTTGATGGTCGAGGGAGGGCGGATCTTCGCAATGACCAGCTCGGGCGGTGATCGGGTAAGCCCGTCCTACGGCCCCGTGTCGGCGGCGAAGGCGGCGCTGGAATCTCACTGCCGGCAGCTCGCGATGGAGTTGGCTCCGCGCGGGATCACGGTGAACGCCATCCGAGCGGGCGTTACGGACACGCCTGCTCTGCGGAAGATCCCCGGGCACGAGCGGATGATCGAGATCGCCAGTCAGATCAACCCGCACGGCCGGCTGACGACGCCGGAGGATGTCGGGCGGTGCCTGGTGGCCTTATCGCGGCCCGAGACCGCCTGGATGACCGGCAACGTCATACGTGTCGACGGGGGTGAGGACGTCGTGGGTGCCGGGCTGAGTGGTGGGAGCGGAAAGGCCGGAGGCGAAGGACGATGAGCGTTTTGGTGGGTGGCTCGAGCGGTAGCAGGGCGCTGGTGTGGATCGGCCGCGGCCTGGTCCGCTACGGCTTTCGGCGGCTGAGGCGCGAGGCGAGCCGCCCGTGGCGGCAGGGTCGCCGGGGCGCGGCCGCGGACATCGGCCGTGTGGTCGGTGCTACGCTGGCGGTCGGCGCGAAGACGTTCGGTGTCGGTGCGGCCCTTTACGTGATCCTGAAGCGCCGCTAGGCGGCCGAAGCCTACTCGGGCGAAAGCTCCAGGACCACGTCAATCCGGCGGTTCCGCGCCCGCCCCTGGGCCGTGTCGTTGGTCGCGATCGGCCGGCTCTCCCCGTACCCGATCGACCGTATCCGGTCTGCGCTCATCGCCATGTTGGCGAGCGTGTACTCGCGCACCGCGATGGCGCGACGCAGACTCAGGGCCCGGTTGAACTCGTCGTTGCCCTGCGAGTCCGTGTGGCCCTCCACGACGATCTCGGCTTCCGGGAAGGCACGGATCGCCTGCTGCAGCTTCGTGAGCAGCGAGTAGTCCTCCGGCCGGATCTTGTCGGAGCCCGAGTCGAACGTGAGGCCGAGGAGGCGGATGGTGATGCGGTCGACGCCGATCAGGATCTCGGCCTCCTCGGGGTTGAAGAGAGCCCGGACCTCACGCAGCGTTTCCTCGCTTCGCTCCCGCTTCCGGAGTTCGGCGGAGATCGTCGCTTCCCTCTCCTCGAGGCGGGCCAGGCTCGCCTCGAGCGAGTCGGAGGAGGCCTGAAGGCCGCGGATCTGCACCTCGCGGTCAGCCAGAGAGGCCTCCAGACGCTGGCGGTCTTCCTGCAGGCTCCGGATCGCCGCTTCGACCTGGGCCGCAGCAGGCCGGCTTCCTTCCGCGAAGCTAGGTTCCAACCTGAACAGGCCGGCGATCTCCGCCGTTTCCTCCTCGTAGCGGCGGATCACCGTCTCCGTGGCTACCTCACGCCTCCGGACGCTGTCGGCAAGCGCCGCGATCCAGGTCGCGTGCCGATAGCTGTCGGCCGCCCGCCCGGCCAGCTCCCCCGCGCCGGAGGGCTGGCCCGGGTCGAGCCCGAGCGATGCGTCCGCCCGACTCAGCAGCGCGTCCGCCTCCGCGAGCGTCTCCGGCGCGTATCGGTCCGCTCGCGCTTCCATGGCGGCTTCGCGCAGGCGCCGGGCTTCACCGAGCACGCTGTTGCGGACCGCCTGGAGCTCGGCCTCCCGGTACAGCATCTCCGCCTCGGCGGCTCGCCGTCTCGCGTCGTTCTGGTTGCCGTCCTCGATCTTTCGGCCCGTCTCCCGCGCCTTCTTCTCCGCCACGGACCATTCCGCCGAGGCGAAGTGGGGCGCATTCGCCGCGAGCGCGTCCCCACGAGCGGCCAGTGCGCCGCGCATCAACACCTCTCCGATCTCCTGGAGTGCCTCCGCTCCCTCGAGAGCCTCCTCGGCCTCCCGCAAGCTCTTGCGAATGTTCTCGATCCGGCCGCCGCGACTGTGCTCCGCCTGCGCACGCCCCAGCCGGTCAGCTGCGCGCTCCATGTGGCGGGGCGCGATCAGGCTCAGCCCACGGGTCTGGTCCTCCGTGTACCGATTCGCCGTGTCCCGAAGCTCGGCCTCCAGCGTCTGGGCGGACGCCGGCGATGGGCTGCCCAGGAGAAGCGTGAGGGCCAGTGCCGTCATCGCCGCCGGCCCCATCCACGCGCTCACCGTCGCCGGCCGCCGGCGGGAGAGGCGTCGATTGAGAGCGCGACCACGATTCCGATGATCTGAAGAGCGTCCCACTCGCCGCCGTACCAGTGCTGGACGGCCGTGTACCAGAGCAAGGTCGTGGGGAGAAAGACGAAGCCGAGAACGGGCCAGAGCGCCGTGGCGAACAGGCCCTCGAACCAACTCGTCAGCAGCCAGAGCAGAACGACAAGAGCGCGAGGCGCGATGAGCGCCCCGAATGCGAACAGGCACGGCATCAGCCATCTCCGGCCGAGGGTCCGATCCCACCGAGCACCGTCACCATACTAACAGGTCGCTGACTCAGCGACCTGTTAAGGCGTTGGGCTCGAGGGGAGGGCCTGAAGGTCAGGCCCATAACCATCGGAGCCCCTACCCGCTGGAGCAGCTCGCGCAGCGTCGTCTCGCCCTTGTCACGGGCGTACCAGCGCCGCGTGTCGACATAGATCTCCTCGTTCGGGCGCACGCCCCCGGCCTTCTCGCCGAGGACGAACTCCTGCAGCTCGACGGGCCTTGGCCCCCAGGCTCCGATCGGCTGGAACGCCTCGTCCAGGATGATCGAGATCGGGATGGATCGACTGCCGTCCGTCAGGTACCGGTCCATGAGTTCCAGGTTCTCATCTCGCTTGATGATCCGGAGCTCGAAGTTGGGCACGTCCTCCGCGAATCTGGCGAGGACGGGGACGGAGTTCGACGCCTCGCCGCACCAAGCCTCCGACAGCACGAGCAGCTTCCAGCGGCCGCCGATCTCGGCCGCGCGCCGTATCGCCGACTCGGGGGTCCGGCTCTTCTTGTAGATGCCCTCCCAAAGGGAGCGGTTCGTCTCCACCTCGTTGGCAACGTAACGATCGAAGGTGAACGCTCGCTCCCAGTAGTCGCGGTAATCCAGTTCGGCTGTCATCTTCTATCTACCTGCGGTTCGTGGATACGTTGTCCGGGCCGATCCTGCCGCACGTCACCGGTCGGGATCGCTGCTGTTCCTGACCCATATAACAATCGAGGGTTCCCGGCGCGGGGCCAGGCTGGGGCTATCATCAGTAAATACAGGCAGTTAGCCGAAGGAGACGAGGATGGATGCGGGAGAGCGGAGCCATTCGGAAGCGGCCACACAGTCGGTGACGGGAGGCGCAAGGCCGCCCGTACCCGTCAACGAACCGACGCTCGGATACGCGCCGGGGTCGGCCGAGCGAGACGCCCTGAAGGCTCGCCTCGTCGAGATGAGGGGCGAGACGATCGAGATCCCGCTGATCATCGGTGGCGAGGAGGTGCGAACCGGCGAGACCGCCGAGATGGTCATGCCGCACGACCACGGGCACGTGCTGGCGACCTGGCACAAAGCGGGTGCGGCCGAGGCGGAGCGGGCAATCGCTGCGTCCGCCGACGGCTGGCGAGAATGGGCGAGCTGGAGCTTCGAGGATCGGGCCGCCGTCTTCCTGCGGGCGGCGGAGCTGCTCGCAGGCCCGTGGCGGGACACCGTGAACGCGGCCACGATGCTGGGCCAGAGCAAGACAGCTCACCAGGCGGAGATCGACAGCGCCTGCGAGCTCATCGACTTCTGGCGGTTCAATGTCCACTTTGCGAGCCGCCTCTATGAGGAGCAACCGGCGTCCGCCGCCGGCGTGTGGAACCGGCCCGACTACCGGCCGCTCGAAGGGTTTGTGTGGGCCATCACGCCCTTCAACTTCACGTCGATCGCCGGAAACCTTCCGACGGCGCCCGCGGTCATGGGGTGCGTGTCGATCTGGAAGCCGGCCTCTTCGGCCGTGTACAGCGCCTACTACATCATGCGACTGCTGGAGGAGGCGGGGCTTCCTCCCGGTGTGATCACCTTCCTGCCGGGCAGATCGTCGGCGACCAGCGATGTGTTCATGTCGAGCCGGGAGCTGGCCGGGATCCACTTCACCGGCTCGACGGCTGTCTTCCAGCAGCTCTGGAAGGGGGTCGCCTCCAACCTGCAGAGCTACCGGTCCTACCCGCGGATCGTGGGAGAGACAGGAGGGAAGAACTTCATCGTAGCGCACTCGAGCGCGGATCCCAGGGCTCTAGCCGTGGCGATCGTCCGGGGAGGCTTCGAGTACCAGGGCCAGAAGTGCAGCGCGGCATCGCGCGTATACGTGCCCGACGACCTCTGGCCGGATGTCCGCACTCACCTGCTCGAGATGCTCGACGAGATTCGGGTCGGCGACCCGACCGATTTCCGAAACTTCATGGGGGCGGTGATCGACCGGCCCGCTTTCGAGAGCATCTGCGCGTACGTGGAGCGCGCCAGGTCGGCGGAAGAACTGGAGATCCTGGCGGGCGGAGGCTGCTCGGATGAGGTGGGCTACTTTATCGATCCGACGGTCGTTCTCAGCGAGGATCCGAGAAGCCGCCTGATGTGCGAGGAGGTCTTCGGGCCGGTCGTGACGATCCACGTGTATCCCGCGAAGCGGTGGTTGGAGACCCTTCGGCTCGTCGATGAAACGTCTCCCTATGCCCTGACCGGCGCGGTCTTCGCCACGGAGAGAGCTGCGGTCCGGGAGGCCATGGCCGCCCTGCGGCACTCCGCCGGCAACTTCTACGTCAACGACAAGCCGACGGGAGCCGTGGTCGGCCAGCAGCCGTTCGGCGGCGGCCGGGCGAGCGGCACCAACGACAAGGCCGGCTCCTGGCTCAACCTGATCCGCTGGGTCTCGCCGCGAACGATCAAGGAGACGTTGGTGCCGCCCACGGAGTACAGGTACCCGTTCATGGAGGCCGAATAGACACGACCTGCGGCGCCGGCGATCTTTGAGCGTGCGCGTCCAGCGGGTAGATTGTAGGGCCCGCTTCACGGCAGCGACACCGGATGGAAACTCAGAAGGAGACAGGGATGGCGAGGTTTACCGACGAAGAGCTGATGCGGAAGGTCCAGGAGGGCTTCATCGTCGAGTCCGAAGCCGACATGACCGAGACGTACAAGAAGGCGCTTATCGGGCAGCTCACCGTTCAGGGCGACACCGAGCTCATGAGCGCGCCCGCCTACTTCATGGCGGCCAAGGACGCGCCTTCCACGAACACGATGGTCTCGGCGACGGCGATCATCCAGGACGAGCTGGGCCACGCCAACATCGCGTACCGCCTGCTCGAGGACCTCGGCGTGAGCCGCGACGAGCTGCTCTACGAGAGGCCGCCGGCGAGGTTCAAGAACCCGTACGGCTTCGATCAGCCGCTGGTGAACTGGGCGGAGCTGGTGACGGCCAACGGCCTGTACGACCGGGCGGGGATCACGCTCCTCGGCGACGTGCACCGGCACACCAGCTACGGGCCGCTAAAGCGCGGGCTGGTGAAGGTGGGGATGGAGGAGAACTTCCACCTTCGGCACGGCGAGGTGTGGATGAGGCGACTGTGCGAGGCCGGTGGTGAGGCACGCGACATGGTTCAGCACGCCGTCGACTGGATGTTCCCGATGGGCGTCGAGTGGTTCGGCATGCCCGACGAGAAGAAGCACCACAACGCGCAGCTCGACTTCAAGCTCAAGGGGATGACGAACGACCAGCTGCGGCAGACGTGGCTGAAGGCGGTGGTGCCGCTGTGCGACGAGCTGGCCATCGACGTCCCGGCGCACATGAACCCGGATACCGAGCAGATCGAGCTCGAGTTCGAGTTCCCGGTCCAGTACGATCCCGGCGCGAAGCGGTGGCTCTTCGACGAGCCGATCACGTGGGACCAGGTGTGGGATCGCTGGCGTGCCCGCGGGCCGATGAACGAGGAGTTCGTCGAGTCGGTGCGCAGGAGTCGTCTTTCCGTCGAGAAGATGCTCGCGGCGTGAGGGAGACGGTCGAATGACGCTCGTCCAGCTGGAGCGCGGAAGGGGTGATCCACGCCGCACCGCAACCCTCGAGGAGGGGATGAACTTCGCCGCGGTGCTGGCGGACAGCCGGGGTGAGGGACAAGTCCTCCCCTCCCCGCCCGAGTGGACGGAGCCGCCCGCGGACCTGGCGGAGAAGTGCCGGCGGGCGCTCTACGAGGTCTCGGATCCCGAGTTCCTTATCTCGCTCGTCGACCTGGGGCTGATCTATGGGATCTCCGCGCACGAGCGGAGCGGGGAGGTCGCGGTCCGGCTCACGTTCACGGCGACCGCCTGCCCGTGCACGGACTTCATCAAGTGGGACATCCGGGAGCGTCTGCTGGAGCTGCCGGAGGTCAGCGAGGTGAAGGTCGAGGAGGTGTGGGATCCGCCGTGGACGACGTCCCGGATCAGCGACCGCGGGCGCGAGATCCTCCAGGACGCGGGGATCGCCATCATCGGATGATAAGAAAGGCGCGAGAGGCTCCTGATGGGTAAGCTTCAGCTATACGAGGTGTTCGCCCGCCGCCAGCGGGCTGACCGATTCGAGCACATCGGCTGCGTGGAGGCGCCGAGCTCGGACCTGGGCCGGGTCTACGCGTGGCAGACGTACGACGAGGCGAAGTGGTTCGAGATGATCGTGGCGCCGCGGGACGCGTTCCACTGCGTCAACCGAGCGGAGCAGCCGTTCACGCTCCACCCGTCGGAAGAGGCGCTGACTTGAAGCGCCCTGCGATCGGAGGCTGAGCGGTGACGGAGGGGAGGAAGGGATACGCGAAGCCGGCCGACCTGCCGGACGACGTGCGGGACCACCTCGGCTCCTTGCTGATCGTGCTGGCGGACAACAAGCGCCTCCTCGGGATGCGCTACTCCGACTGGCTCCTCGGAGCGCCCGCGCTCGAGGCGGGGATCGCCTGCTCCGCGATGGCGCAGGACGAGTGGGGTCACGGCCGCATCCTGTACGCGATGCTCCGCGACTTCGGGTACGAGGCGAATCAGCTGGAGCACGAGCGGGAGGCCTCCGAGTACCGGGCCATGGAGCTTCTGGACGCTCCTGCCGGAGAGTGGCCGGACCTGCTCGCGCTGAACCTGCTGCTCGACACGGCCCTGTCGGTCCAGTTCGAGGCGATGGCGGAGAGCCGGTTCGAGCCGGTGCACTACAAGGTGAGCAAACTGCTCGACGAGGAGCGTTTCCACTTCGAGCACGGTCGCGGTTGGGTGACCCGGCTCGGCGGCACGGACGCGGGACGCGAGGCGCTCCGGCGCTCGTTCCGTCCGGTCTGGGAGGCGTGCCTGCGGTGGTTCGGCCCGGACGGTGACGAGGCCGGCCGTGCGCTGTACGAGGCCGGGATCACGGACAGGGACGCGGCCGGCCTGCGGGCCCGCTGGCTGGAGCGGGTCGGCCCCGTGGTCGAGCTCGCGCGGCTCGAGCTCGCCGAGCTGGATGGCGGAGGCTCGGGCGTGTGGCTTAGCCGGGTCGAGCCGTCGTGGGACGGCTGGGATCCGGACGTGCGCCGGGCAGCGCGGGGCGGGCCCGACGCCGAGATGCTCGCTCGCGTGCGCGGCGACAAGAACCGACCGCTGCTGATGGACTGATGCCGGAAGACGGCCGCGATGAGGACGGCGGAAGCCGGAAGAAGGCGGGCACGCCCGCTTCTGGCGCGTCCGAGCTGAACACCCCGCTCCATACCGAAGAGCTTCCCGCCGCGATCGAGTGCCCGTTCTGCGGCAGTCGAAACAGCGAGCAGTTCTCGACGTTCGGCAGTTCCCTCTCCGTCACGCAGTACTACTGCAACGCCTGCCGCACCGTGTTCGAGGCGTTCAAGTGGCGGGGGCCAGAGTAGGACGATTCTCCGGCGGCCCGGCCTATCCGGGACGGCGTCCGCTGTTCGCCCTTGTCGCTGTCGAGTAGGATGAACCATGGCCGATCGATACTTCACGCCCGCCACCTTCCGCTTTCTCAAGGAGCTCAAGGAGAACAACAACCGGCCCTGGTTCCAGGAGAACAAGGGCAGATATGAGAAGGATCTGAAGGAGCCCGCGCTGCGCTTCATCGAGGATTTCGATGAGAAGCTCCGGAAGATCAGTCCCCACTTCCACGCCGGGAGGCGTTCCTTCTTTCGGATCTACCGGGACACGCGCTTCTCGAAGGACAAGAGCCCCTACAAGACGCACGCCGGCATCCAGTTCCGCCACGCGGCGTGTGGCAGCGACGTGCATGCGCCCGGCTTCTACCTGCACATCGAGCCCGGACGGAGCTTTGTGGGGTGCGGGATCTGGCGCCCCGACTCGAAGTCGCTGCTCAAGATCCGCGAGGCGATCGCCGAGGATCCCGCGAAGTGGAAGCGGGCGAAGAACGCGAAGCGTTTCCGCGAGACCTTCGATCTGGAGGGCGACTCGCTCAAGACGCATCCGCGCGGCTTCGACCCCGGCCACCCGATGATCGAGGACCTGCGGCGGAAGGACTTCATCGGAGTGATGACGGTAGGCCAGAAGACGATCACCGGTCCGGACTTCCTGGGCGAGTTCACCGCGATGTGCCGCGCCGCCGTGCCCTTCCAGAAGTGGCTGTGTGAGGCGGTCGGAGTGGCGTGGTGACACGGAGAGGCGGAGAGGCGGTGACACGGAGAGCAGGGAGCCACGCTCGCCATCCGGCATGAACGCCCGGGATCCAGCACCTCTCGCCCCACATGCCCGTGCGCTCCGCGATTACCATGAGGGCGACCACCACGCGGTGATGATCACCCACAGCAGCCTCGGCGAGTGCGACGAGCTGCCCGTGGCGGTGTTCTTCCGGGAGCCGGACGACTTCTTCCCGTTCGAGCGCATGGCGCTGGAGCTCTGCCGGGGCCGGGTGCTGGACGCGGGGGCGGGCACCGGTGTGCACACCGTGGCCCTGCAGAAGCGTGGCATGGAGGTGCGGGCGGTCGAGTTGCTTCCGGAGGCGGTCGAGATCATGCTCGAGCGCGGCGTTCGGAACGCCCGCTGCGCTGACATGTTCGAGCTGGAAGGGGAGCGCTACGACACTCTGCTCATGCTGATGAACGGAATCGGCCCGGTGGGCACTCTGGCGGAGCTCGACCCATTCCTGGCCTGGGCGGGGCGTCTGCTGGCACCCGGCGGTCAGATCCTGGTGGACTCGGGCGAAGCCCTGATTTCCGAGCCGCCTCCTGGAGCGCCGGAGTGGGAGTGGCCGGAGCCGCCGGCGGACGGCTACCCAGGTGAGGCCTGGATTCGGCTCGAGTACCGAGGGGAAGTCGGGGCGCCCTTCCGCGAGCTGTATGTTGACGCGGAAACGCTGGCGGCGCACGTGGAGCGCGGCGGCTGGCGGTGCGAGTTCGCCTTCACCGACGAAGCCGGCGCGTATCTGGCCCGCCTGAGGCCGCCGGCGTGACGACCGGCTCCGGCGTGACGACCGGCTGCGCCGTGACGTACGAGGGTTCTTGAATCGGGCGCGCGACGACCGGCTGCGCGAGATCGCACGGCAAAAGGGCGTGACCGCCGCCGGGCGCCACATCTTCCTTTGCTGCGACCAGACCACGCCGAATTGCTGCGACCGCGACGCTTCGCTGGTCGCCTGGGGTTATCTGAAGAGTCGACTCAGGGAGCTGGGGCTCTCCGAGCAGGGAGGCGTGTATCGCACGAAGGCGAACTGCCTGCGGATCTGCGAGGGCGGCCCGATCGCCGTCGTGTATCCGGAGGGCGCCTGGTATCACGGATGTCATCCGCCCGTCCTGGAGCGAATCATCGAGGAACATCTGATCGGTGGACGGATCGTGCAGGAGCACCTGATTCTGCAGCATCCGCTGAGCGAGTGACGCTCTCGGCGTCGATGCGGCCGCGGTGGATTGCCCTGGCGGTGGTCGCGCTGGCCACCACACTGGGGGCCTGTGGGCGCGGAGGGGGCGACGGAGCGGCCGAGTCGGGCGCAGAGGGCCGGACGGTCGGCTCCGACACAGGGGCCAGGACGAGGGCGAGCGCTGACCTCATCGACCAGGAGAGGAGAGCACGCCGGAGGGTAGAGGCGATCGAGGCAGAGCTTGCCTCTTACGAGGCCCTCGAAGGCCGCCGGAAGGCGGGCGACGCGACCTCGACGTTCACCGCGTACCTCCGCGGCGACTCTCTGGTGCTCATCCGAGAGCGGCTCGACATGGGCGACTACGGCTACTCGGACAACGAGTACTACTTCGCCGGCGACAGCCTCTTTTATTACGTCGAGGGCAAGCTCGCCCGGACCCGAAACCCGGGCGCCCCCCCGACTACCGACGCGATCGTTCTGCGCCTTTATTTTGATGAGCAAGGTCGGCTCTCCGCGCACGAGAAGACGCTCAACGCAGAGCCGGTCGAGCTCGACGGATACGAGGAGTCCGCGGTGCGTCGGCATGCGACGGCGCTCCGCGCGCTGATCGCGGGGGACGAACAAGCCTCGGCAGCCGCGCTGGCTGGCTCGGGGCCCGTGCAGGTCGAGCTCCTTGCCGGCGAGGCGCCCACGACTCTCGGAGGCCGGGTGGCCGCCCGCGAGGTCCGGAACTACCTGATCGAAGCGGAAGAGGGCCAGACGATGTCGGTGCGGATGGATACGGGAAGCCGCTTCGCCCACTTCGTCGTGCAGTTCAAGGGGCAGAACGTGTTCGACTCGAGCCGGTCCGGCGAGCGCACCTGGTCAGCGCGGCTGCCGAGGACGGGCGAGTACACGGTCCGGGTCTTCCTGACCAGGGTGGAGGCGCAGCGCGGGGGGAAGGCGGAGTACGAGTTGACGATCAGCCTGGAGAAAGCCGCCGGCCAGGACGCTGACCCGGCACCCGGGTTGCCGTCTGTGCCACGCTCACGGTAACCGAGGAGGCTCCCATGACTCAGCCAACGCTCTTGGCGGCACTCGCGCTCTTCGTGATGGTCGAAGCGTGTCAGGCTCCGGCCACCGACACGGTATTGCAGGAGGGAGAGGGGGAGACCGCCGCGTCGGCGCAAGCGCCCCAGCGGGCATACTACCGAACCACCGAGATCGACGGCATGGAGATCTTTTACCGCGAGGCTGGTTCACGAGAGAACCCGACCATTCTTCTCCTGCATGGCTTCCCGACGTCCTCGCACATGTTTCGCGATCTCATACCCGCCCTCGCGGACAGCTATCACCTCATCGCGCCCGACTATCCCGGTTACGGCTACAGCTCGATGCCGTCGGTTGACGAGTTCAACTACAGCTTCGACCGGCTTGCAGAGATCGTGGAGGCGTTCACCGAACGGCTCGCCCTGGACTCGTACAGCATCTACCTGCAGGACTACGGAGCTCCGGTGGGTTTTCGTCTGGCGGCGAAGCATCCTGAGCGCGTACAGGCGCTCATCATTCAGAATGGCAACGCCTATGACGAAGGACTGCTGGAGTTCTGGGAGCCGCTGAAGGCGTATTGGGCAGACAGGACGCCGGAAAACGCGGAGCCGTTGCTCGGCTTCCTCACGCTAGAGACGACGAAGTGGCAGTATCTGCACGGGATCCGTGATTCATCGAAGATCAGCCCGGATACCTGGCATCACGTTCAGCCGCTTCTGGATCGCCCTGGCAACAACGAGATTCAGCTGGCGCTCTTCTACAGCTACGGCAGCAACCCGCCCCTGTACCCGGAGTGGCAGGAATACTTCCGGACCTACCAGCCGCCGACGCTCATCGTCTGGGGCCAGAACGACTACATCTTCCCGGCCGAAGGGGCCCACCCCTACCAGCGCGATCTCACGAACTTGGAGCTCCACCTTCTGGATACGGGCCACTTCGCGCTCGAGGAAATGGGCAGCGAGATCGCCGAATACATCCGC
>JAPULH010000042.1 GCA_027295155.1 Gemmatimonadota bacterium | reverse complement strand
CAGCCGGCCCGCTCGAAGCACCGGCTCGAAGGGAGCGTGCCCGATCCACCGGCTGGCATCCACGGGCTGGCCGTCGTAGTGGCAGTAGAAGAGGATCGTGCGCGATACCCCCGGAACGTCCAGCTCGCCGAACACCATCGGCGGCCCGCCGGTCTCCAGCAGGCGCGTCCGGATCCCCCGCCGCTCCATCATGACGCGAATCAGCTCGGCGTTCTTCCGGATATTGATCGAATCCGACGCGATGTTGGGAACGGAGAGGAGGGTCACGAGCTCGCGCACGATCTGCGCTCGGTGCGACCCGACGTACGCCGCGACCTCTTCGCCCTCCCGCGTCGGAGCCGCCTGCGCCGTCAGCTCCACCGGCAGGAGCGCAGCTCCAGCCGACATCACGGTGAGCGCGAGCACCGTTCGGAACACCGCACCCATCATGACACCTCGACGAAGTAGCTGGACAAATCGCGGCTCAGGACAAGAAGAGCTCCCCAACCTTACGGCCGGGGAGCCCGGAGTGCGAGGCAGTGGAGCGCAGTCAGCCGCCCGGCAAGGACCGCCTTCGCGCTAGCGCACCATACCGCTCCCCAAAGGGTCGGGAGCCGGCGCCTACGGGCCGACACGTCTCCCGGAGCGAGCCTCGGACGCCTCGAGGAGACCCCGCACGGCGAAGCCCGAGGAGGCTCCGAGAATCAGGCGTCCGCCAGCGAGCGAAGGGAGACCCGTCGGTCCCCCCCAGCGCCGGCACGTAACCGAGTTACCCGCACTCGCTGTAGCCGCAGGCGTGGCACTTCGCGCAGCCCTCCTCGAAGACGAGGCCCGTACCGCAGTCGGGGCAGGCGCCGATGAAGGTTCTGGCCGCCTCCTCCTCGAAGCGCCCGAGGAGCGGCCGCTCCGCCGTCTGGATGCCGCCGTTCGAGGTCTTGGCCGCTCCCACCTCGTGGATCGGCAGCGACTGCTGCACGCCCTCCTTCTCCTCCAGGTACCGCTCGATCACCTGAGCGATCGCGTCCGGGCTCGACAGCACCCTGGCCGGCCCGAAGCCCACGGTTCGATCCGAGGAGATGCCCCTGAGCTGCCTGTGGACGGCGTTAAGCGATATGCCGGAGCGCAGAGCGAGGCTGATGAGCCGGCCTATGGCCTCGGCGTCGGCCATGGCAGGCCCACCGGCCTTCCCGAGTGCGACGAACGCCTCGAACGGCCGGCCCTGCTCGTCCTCGTTGATCGTCACGTACATCGCGCCGAGCGGCGACTCTATCTTGCGTGTGACGCCGCGCAGGACGCTGGGGCGCTGGCGCACCGCCGGCTGCCTCATGAAACCGCCCTCGAGCGCGGCGATCCGGCGCCCCCGCTCCTCCATATCCTTGCCGAGCTTCACGTTCTCCTCGTCGAGCGCCCGCGCCTCATCCTCGGCGAGCCGCAGACGTTCCAGCAACCCCGCCAGCTCCGCCGCCAGAGCCGGATCGTCGATCTGCTCGAGCCCTCCACCCTCCACCTTCTTCGCAGTACGCCCGGTCGAGAGTACCTGCTCATCCCGGGAGCCGTCCCGGTAGACCGTGACGCCCTTACACCTCAGCTCGTGCGCGAGCTCGTAGATCGCTCGCACGTCGTCCTCCGTGGCGGATTCCGAGAAGTTGCACGTCTTGGAGATGGCCGAGTCCGTGTGCTCCTGGAAGGCGGACTGCATCCGTATGTGCTGTTCCGGGGTCACATCGTGGGCCGTGACGAACACCTCCTGCACGTCGGCCGGCACCTCGTCCAGGTGGATGTGCCCCTCGTCGGCGATGCGGCGCATCAGCTCCTCGGAGTACCAGCCGCCCTCCCTGCCACGAGCCACAAACTCCGGGTTCACATCCGGCATGAGCGCCCCGGCCTGATTCCGCATGAAGGCGACCGCGAAGAGGGGCTCTATGCCACCTGAGCAACCGGCGATGATGGAGATGGTCCCCGTAGGAGCGACCGTGGTCACGTTGCAGTTGCGGAGCGGTCGCATCGGCCGGACGCGCTCGCCTCCGGTGTCACGAGCACACGTCTCGTCGGGTCCCCAGATCGAGCGCTCCCACTCCGGGAACACGCCCCGCCCCGCGGCGAGCCGCTCCGACTCGGCCTTCGCCTCCTCGTCCACGAACCTCATGAGCTCTCGGCCCAGCTCGATCGAACGCCGCGAGCCGTACGGCTCATCCAGCTGGACGAGCATGTCGGCCCAGCCCATGATCCCCAGCCCGATCCGCCGGATCCGCTTCGACAGGTCCTCGATCTCGGGGAGCGGGTACCGGTTCACGTCGATCACGTTGTCGAGGAAGTGGGTGGCCGTCCGAACGCTCTCCCCCAAACCCGCCCAATCGATGCGCCCGTTCTCCACGAACGCGCCCACGTTCACCGATCCGAGGTTGCACACGTCGTACGGCAACAGGGCCTGTTCGCCACACGGGTTGGTGGCCTCGTAGGAGCCGAGGTGCGGCACCGGGTTGTACCGGTTCGTCTCATCGATGAAAAAGACGCCGGGTTCCCCGTTGCGCCACGCGCCGTACACGATCTTATGAAACACCTCGCCGGCGTCCAGCTGGCCTAACGCCTCGCCCGTCCTCGGGCTCAGGAGATCGTACGGCTCACCCCTCTTGAGCGCCCCCATGAACGTGTCGGTCACGGCGACGGAGATGTTGAAGTTCGTGATCTTCCTCTTGTCCGCCTTGCAGTTGATGAACTCGAGGATGTCGGGGTGGTCCACCCGCAGAATCCCCATGTTCGCGCCCCGGCGGGTGCCGCCCTGCTTCACGGCTTCCGTGGACGCGTCGTAGACCTCCATGAAGCTCACCGGCCCGCTCGCCACGCCCATGGTCGAGCGCACGACGTCACCGCGTGGCCTGAGCCGGCTGAAGCCGAAACCAGTTCCACCCCCTGACTGGTGGATGAGCGCCATGTGCTTGAGCGTGTCGTAGATGCCGTCCAGACTGTCCGGCACCGGAAGGACGAAGCATGCGCTAAGCTGACCGAGCGGCCGGCCCGCGTTCATCAGCGTCGGGCTGTTCGGCTCGAAGTGGCCGGCGGCCATCACCTCGTAGAAGCGCTCCGCCGTCCGATGAACCTCGCGCTCGTCCGCCCC
>JAPULH010000041.1 GCA_027295155.1 Gemmatimonadota bacterium | reverse complement strand
AGGGCGATCAGGCAGAGCAGGAGGCCCGCGATCCCGGCGATCGGGAACGTCCGGTCGAACCACGCTCGGCACACCGCGAACACCGTCAGAAAGAAGGCCAGCGAGGCGTACACGGCCACGAGGAGCTCGCGCCAGATCTCGCTTCGGTTCAGCAGGAGCACGGCGATCCCGGTGGCCGCCGCTGCGGCGAGCAGGGTGCGCTCGGTCATCGCTTCGCTCGGCCGCGCGTGCTCGGTGGCCGGAAGCCGGCCGGCCAGGGCGAACGGCAGGAGGAGGGCCGCCTCGATCCCCAGCGTCACGAGCCAGACGGTCTGGGAGCTCCCTCTCGCGATCAGAGCGTCGGTGGCCGCCGCGAAGAGGACGGAGGTCAGCGACACCGCACCCAGGAGGTAGAGGCCGTACGCGATGACCCGGGTGGACACGAGATTGGCGAAGTATCGTCCGGGCTCGTCCCTTCGGAAGCGAAGCGAGGGGACGGCGTCAAGCGGCCAGCGGCGTACGACGCGCGGTGGCCACCTCCGGGATCGGATCCTCCCCAGGATTGCGATGGCTTCCGAGTGGGCCCGCGCCGCCTCGTCCGGCTCGAGCCAGTTCTTCGCGCGTGCCTCCTCGAACTCTGCCTCGTCGAGGATCTCCGGCTCCTGGCCCCGTGGCTGCCACACGTCCAGGACGAGGTCGGTGATGTGCCAGGCCGCGGAGCCTGAGAGATCCGGCGGCCGCACGACGTTCGTGTAGTATCCACGGAGCCGGCCGTTCGCCTCCCAGACGGACGCGACCTCGTAAGGTTCTCCCGGGAACGTGAACCAGATCAGGGCCGCGCCGGCGGTGGGGTCGGTGTCGGGCGGGGGGGGCGCTCCCGAGGCGGGATCGGCGGCGAGATCGTCACGGTACATCAGGGTGATCTTGCACTCATCTCCGTCTTCGAGGAGCTCCTGCTGGTAGCGCGTGACGTTCGAAGGCGGGCGTCGATAGACGATCTCGACAGAGGGTGCGCCCGGCAGCGGCTTGACGGCCGAAGCCGGGAGAAGAGGGCGACGGAACGGCCGGAGGCGGTTACTCAGCGTCCGTGAAGGTGAGGTCCTCCTCCGCCATCGAGCGAAGCAGAACGGCCGCGGCGAAACGAGGCCCGATGCGCTCTTCGAAGCGCCCGAGCCCTTCGACGATTCGCGCGATCCCTTCCCGGTCGGCCCAGCTGAGGAGCCCGGCGCGGAACGGCGGAAAGCCGATCCCCATGACCAGCGCGAGGTCCAGCTCACCGGCTGTCTCGACCACCTTCTCCTCGAGGGCGTAGGCGGCCTCGTTCACCATCAGATACAGGCAGCGTCGGCGGATCTCCTCATCGTCGGGCGTGGGTCCGGCACCCGCTCCGGAGAACCGCCGCACGACCGTGGGCTCGACACCCTTCCGCTTTCCCTGCTCGTAGCGGTAGAAGCCTCGGCCGTTCTTCCTGCCCAGCAGTCCGTCCGCGCTCATCGAGTCGACCAAGCCGGACGGGCGCATCCGTTCGCCGAACGCCCGCTCCATCTCCAGGGCCACGTGCTCGGCGATGTCCAGGCCCACCTCATCGAGGAGGCGGCATGGACCCATGGGCATTCCGAAGTCCTCCAGCGCCTGGTCGATCGCGCGGACCTCACAACCCTCCTCCAGCAGGTACCCCACCTCGTTCAGGTACGGAGCCAGCAGCCGGTTCACGAGGAAGCCGGCGCGGTCGGCCACGAGGACAGGCGTCTTCCCCATGTTCAGGGCGAATGAGAACGCCGATGCGAGAGTGTCGTCCGAGGTCTGATCCGTCCGTACGATCTCCACGAGCGGCATCCGGTGGACCGGGTTGAAGAAGTGGATCCCGACGACCCGCTCCGGGCGCTGCGAGACCTCGGCGAGCGTCGCAACGGAGAGCGACGACGTATTCGTGGCAAAGATCGCGTGCGGCGGGAGGTGCTCCTCCACGTCCCGCAGCACCTGCTGTTTGACGGCCATCCGCTCTACGATCGCTTCGATGACCAGGTCCACCTCGCCGAACTTCTCGTAGCTGAGGGTGCCCTGGATGAGCGCGAACTTCAGTCCGGCTTGGCCCGAGCCGAAGACGCCTTTGCGGGCCGCCTTCTGGAGGAGATCGTTCGCGTGCCGAAGTCCGGCGTCCAAAGCCTCCTGCTGGATGTCCTTCAGAAGGACGGGGATGTCGCGTGCCGCGATAAGCTCGGCGATCGAGCCGCCCATGACGCCCGCGCCGAGGACCGCCACCCGCTCGACCGGCCGCGCGGCCGCCAACGCCTCGTCCCCGAGCTTCCGGCGGGCCGCCTGTTGGAGAAGGAAAACCCGGATGAGGCTGCGCGACTCTCTCGTGACGGCCAGCTCGGCCAGCGCCTCCGCCTCCATCGCGAGGGCCCGCTCGATCTTCACTCCGTGCGTGGCGGCGATGAGACGGAGCGCCCGAAGCGGCGCGGGATACCAGCCTTTCGTCTGGCTCTCCACCTTGCGGCGCGCCAAGGAGAAGAGAAGCGAACGGCCAGCTCCGGTGTCTTCCAACAGGCGCTTCTGTAGAGACTTGCGGCGCGCCCTTCGCTGCACTTTGGCCGCCAGGATCTCCTTCAGGAACGCCGATACCTCCGCGTCAAACCGGGTTTTCGGTACCACCCGATCGATCAGCCCGATGCGCTTCGCCCGCTCGGGCGTGATGACCCTGCCCGTGAGGATGAGGTCGAGAGCGGACTGAATGCCGACCAGGCGCGGCAGCCGCACGCTGCCGCCGAATCCCGGCAGGATTCCCAACTTCACCTCGGGAAGTCCCAGGCGGGTCGCTGGATCATCGGAGGCGATCCGGTAGTCGCACGCGAGGATCAGCTCCGTCCCGCCACCGAGGCACATCCCATCGATCGCTGCCAGCGTTGGCACGGTGAGGTGCTCCAGACGACGGAAGATCCGCTGCCCGTCCCGGCTCTGCTCGAAGGCGTCGGCGCGTTCCCGGAGCCGAGCGATCTCGCGGACGTCGGCTCCGTGGACGAAGGAACCGGGCTTGCCGCTCTGGACGACGACGGCCACGAGCTTCCCGGTAGCGATCCGGGACTCCAGCTCTCCGAGCAGCTTGTCGAAGAGGCGCATCGTGGGTGTCGTGAGGAGGTTCACACGGGATGCGGGCTGGTCGAACGTGATCCAGGCCACGTAGTCGCGGTCGACGTCCAGTGTCAGAGGATCTCGGTCTTCAACCATTACCTGTCACAACCATCTACCTGTCACGGCGGCCGGCCCGACGCCCGCAGACGACGAAGCCCGATCCGCACCGGCGTGCAGATCGGGCCGTCTGTAGTCGCAGCGGCGGCCTAGAACCTGGGGCGGATTACCGCGTTCTCCCGTGTGAGCCGAAGGGTGTCGCTCAGGCCCGGATCGATGAGAACGTTCCAGTAGAGCTCCGAGAAAGAGGGATCCAGAGGTAGGGGGACGCGTGTGTGCACGTACCACCTGCCGCCCGGCAGCCGCGAGGTGGCCACTCCCTCGGCGTTCGTCGTGTCGTGCCGTATTTGCCGCCCGGCAGCCTCTTGAAGCTGGGTCTCGATGTCCGCGTAGTCCTCGAACGCGATCTCCTCCCATGCCTCGATCACGATTTGGATCGAATCCGAGCGGCCCTGCGTCTGCTGCTGGAGGTCAGTGTAGCGCCCAAACGCTGCCTGCCGCGCGTTGTCCAGCCGGCTCACGCTGGCTTCCATGCCGTCGAACTGCCGGTAAAGCCGCTGATACTCCCGGCTCCGCCGGTCCAGCCTCTGGAGCCGCCTCGACAGGTTCTGGAGCGCCTCACGGGCTTCGGCCCACCCCGCCTCCGCCTCGCTCAACGCTTTCTGGAGAACGGCGACCGAGTCGATCTGCGCCTTGAGATCCTCCGGGATCTGTGGCTCGGGGTCCTCCGCTGCTGCGATGAGCGCCTCGAAAACCGAGTCCCGGTCGAAGGGCAGATACTCGAGCGCCAGGTTCGGCTCCGGCTTCTCGGCGCCCTCTTCTCCCGCGAGCACCAGCACGCTCACCTGGGATCCCCCGCAAGCAGCGAGAGTCGGGAGGAAAGCGACCAGGCCCAGCAAAACCGATCGTCTCAGCATCGGCCCTCCGATCAGTGACCTTGCTCGGCGCTTCCGCTGATGGGTCGCTCCAGCAGGTACTTGTAAGGGTTGACCGGATGGCCGTCGACGTGGATCTCGTAGTGCAGGTGCGGCGCGGTAGCCAGACCGGTCTTACCGACCGTGCCGATCACTTTGCCACGCTCCACGCGCTGCCCGAGCCGGACCTGAGCCCGGGAGAGGTGCGCGTAGCGCGTCACGTATCCGTAGCCGTGGTCGATCTCGATGACCCGGCCGGCTGCGGCCTCCTTGCCGACCTTGATGACCGCCCCCAGGGCGGTGGCCACGACCGCTGCGCCGCGCTCGGCCGAAACGTCGAGGCCGAGGTGCGGCCGGCGACGCAGGAGGAGCGGGTGAAGCCGGCTGCGGCTGAAGCCGGAGCTCAACCAGGCTTCCTCGGTCGCTACCGGCCAGATGGAGGGGCGCCCGAGTAGTTCGTCTCGACTGGTGACGAGGGCGTCTTCCGCCTCCGCCAGGCCTCCCTGCAGTAGCGCGGCCCGCCGTAGCATGCGATCGAGGTCGTAACGCGTCGCGTACGCTTCCTGCGCCAGGTCCGGTCTCGCTCGAAAGAAGGCGTCACGCTCGACGTCGGCCGAGGCCGGCCCTCCGACGCCCACCTCCTGGATGTCTGCATCCAGGAGCGGCAGGCCGGCGAGCAGGCGGAAGCGATCCTCGCGCACCGCGAGGTCATCCAAGGCATGGTCGAGGGCGCCCGCCCGCACCTCGAGCCGTTCCAGGCTGGAGGCGAGCAGTCTGTTCTCAACGCTCAAACGGGCGATCTCGAGCTGGCGGACTGCCTGGCCTGTCGCAAGCGCGAGACCGATCAGGCCGCCGACCACCAAGAGGAAGAACACGACGAGGGAAGTGACGACAGGGCGGCGACGGATGCGAAGCATTCGCACCCGTTCGCAGCCGGCAGGGACGAGCTGCACGGTCCAAGAATCGGCCCTCCACAGGCCGCCGCGCCTACTCGCTTTTCTGCCGACTCTCTCCTTTTGGAAAAACTCCAGCTGCAAAGGCCGCCGCGTCTCTTTACAGGAAACTGCTGAATCGACCCGGCTTTGCGGACCGGCCGGGCTCAAGCCAAACCGCGGGGACGGTATCAATGGCGCGCCGCACTGTCAAGCTGCCAGGAGCCTGTCGGAGTAATGGGGTGCGGCCGCGCGCAGCCTGGCCATCGGGCCGGCCTCAGGGGTCCGGGTCATACCTGGGGAAGAGGGACGGACCCTTCCGCACGTCGATCGGAGTCCCGGCAGAGGCTGCCTCGCCGGCCTCCAGCCCCGCGGCGCCGGGAGCAGCAGCCGCCTCGGCGAAGGTCGGAGGCCCGTCGCTTCCGCCCATTCGCTGCCAGAGCTCGGCGGCCTTGTCCGGCATGAACGGGCCGAGCATGGCCGCCACGCTCCGCAGACAGCGGACGAGAGCGCCGAGGGCGGAGTCGAGGCGGTCGGCGGCCGACTCGCCCTCCTTGGCGAGCTTCCACGGCGCCACCTGGTCGACGAAGGCGTTGGCGCGCCGGACAAGCCCGAGTATCGCCTCGACCCCCTCGTGGAGGAGGAACGCCTCCATCCGATCGTGATAGGCACGCAGCGAGGACGCGCACGCCTCAGCGAGGGCCGTTTCGCCGCCGGGGGACGCTCGTCCCTCACGATACTTGTGGACCATGGCGGCCGTGCGGCTGACCAGGTTGCCGAGGTCGTTCGCGAGCTCGGCGTTGTAACACCGGTCGAAGCGCTCCAGCAACTCGGGTGCCGATGAAAAGTTCCGGTCGCCGTCCCAGGGCACCTCCCGCATGAGGAAGAAACGGAACGCGTCCTTGCCGTGCCGATCAATGAGCTCGTCGAGGTCGAGTTCCGAGCCCGCATCCTTGGAGATCTTCCCACCTGCCACGCTGACGAAGCCGTGTGCCCACACCGTGCGCGGGAGCTCTACGCCGGCCGACAGCAACATGGCCGGCCAGATAACGCAGTGGAACCGGGTGATGTCCTTCCCGATCACGTGCAGATGGGCTGGCCACCAGTCTTCGTACCCATCCTCCGGGAATCCGGTTGTGGAGAGGTAGTTGGTGAGCGCATCGATCCACACGTAGACGGTGTGGTCCCGGGCGCCCGGGAAGGGGATGCCCCACGGCAGTCTCGAGCGCGAGGCCGAGATGTCGTCGAGACCGCCCTCCAGCAGCCGTAGGATCTCGTTTCGTCGGCTTGCCGGCTGCACGAACTCCGGGTGCGTCTCGAGGTGATGAAGCAGCGGATTGCGGTAGCGGGAGAGGCGGAAGAAGTAGTTCTCCTCTTCCGTCCACGTGATCTCGCGCTTCGGGTGCAGCGGGCACCGCCCGTCGACCAGTTCATTCTCCTTCCGGAAGCGCTCGCAGCGGACACAGTAGTATCCGGCGTAGCGGTCGGTATAGAGATCGCCGGCCTCCCGCATCCGCTCGATAATCGCCACTACGGCCCGGCTGTGTCGTGCCTCGGTCGTCCGGATGAAGTCATCGTTGGAGATGCCGAGGCGGCGCCCGACACCGCCCCACACGCCCGCCATCTCGTCCACGAACGCCTGCGGCTCCGAGCCGCGGCGCGCGGCCTCCTCCGCGATCCCCTGTCCGTGCTCGTCCATGCCGATGGCGAACCGCACGTCGTCGCCCAGAGCGCGCCGATATCGGGCGATGACATCGGCTCCGAC
>JAPULH010000040.1 GCA_027295155.1 Gemmatimonadota bacterium | reverse complement strand
GGTGTACACTTAGAGGGGCGGAGGAGGTGGAACCGGCATCGTTCCCTCCCGTCGTCATTCGCCATGGACCACGGTATGGACCACGGTTCGGCGTACCGCTCAACGGACCCTCCATCAACAAGCTCACGGGCCATCCCTCTCTCGCCCCACCCCTGGGCGGTTCCACCCCGGCCTGACCGCGGGGTTGACTTTCGGCTTGTTTGAGTTGAGTATTCAATCAACTATTCTCATGGTGAGCGCGATTCCACCATGCGCCCCGATGCGAAGAGGGGTGCTCTCGTTCTGGCGGCCCGCCAGCCAGCCCGCTGAGCGTCGTGGACGGTGAACGTGGTTGAATGATCAATCAATGAACGCTCCGGCCAGCGAGACAAGGGATCGGATTCTCGAGGTGGCAGCACGGCTCTTCCACGAAAGGGGGTTCCGCGCCACTGGCGTAGCGACGATCCTGCGGGAGGCGGGAGTGAACAGCGGCAGCCTCTACCACTTCTTCCCCAGCAAGGAAGCGGTGCTGGCGGGTGTGCTGCAGCGACATCTGGATGCCGTGGGCCCCACGATCCTCGAGCCCGCGCAGAACGCGACCGACGACCCCATCGAACGGGTGTTTGCGCTGCTCGAGCTGTACCGCAGGCGTCTGTTGGGCGCGGGCTGCACGCGGGGGTGCCCGATCGGCAACCTGGCCCTGGAGGTGGCGGATGGAAAACCGCGGATCCGGGCACTCATCGAGGAGAACTTCTCCGCGTGGACCCGGGGGGTCCGGAGCTGGCTGGAGGCAGCGGGTGACCGGCTTCCGGCCGACGTCGACCGCGGCGAGCTATCACGGTTGGTGCTCGCCGTGATGCAGGGAGGGGTGATGCAAGCGCGGGCGGCCGGCACGCTGGAGCCCTTCGACGCCTCGGTGGCAGGCCTGCGCTCCCATGTAGAGCTTCTCCAGGAGCGCGCGCGGCGTGAGCGCTCCGAGCCCGGAGCTGAAGGGCCTGAGCCGGGTCGGGAGCCTGGCGAAACATGGGCCGTGCGGGCGGGAGAAGGGACGGCTCTGCCAGGGGAGACGGCTCAGAGCACCGATGGATCCGATTGGCGCGCCTGGTGAGGATTCCGGCGAGTAGCGGACGGACCGCCACAACCCCGACCTTGCTCCGGTCCGACGGGAGCAGGCATGATTGAGGTCGACATCGTGAGGCCGCACGGCCATTCTGGAGCCTGGCAGGTCGCTGGATGACCGACGAAGAGAAGATCCGGGAGATCGTGCGTCGGGTGGTGCACCGCGCGGTCGGCAGGCCGCCCCCGCCGAAATCCGCTCGTGGGCCGACCCTGGTGACCGAGCCGTGTATCCAGGACGTGTCGCCGGGAGAGGAGTTCGTGGTCCCCGACGGTGCGTTGGTCACACCGCTTGCCCGCCAGGCAGCCATGGAGCGGAATATCTCTCTGGTGGAGGGCAGCGACCGTGCGCCGAGCAGCAGAGTCCAAGCGCTCGGCTCCGAAACGGCCGCCCGCGGCGCGCGAACGGCAACCCGCGGCGCGCGAACGGTCGCCATCGGTGCCGATCACGGTGGGTACGATCTCAAGGAGAGGCTGAAGGCGCGCCTCCAGGAGCTGGGGTACGAGGTCCTCGACTGCGGGACGGAGGGCGCCGAGTCGGTCGATTATCCCGACTTCGCCCTGGCCGTGGCGCAGCTGGTAGCGCAGGGTCGTGCCTGGCGCGGCATCCTGGTGGACGGCGCCGGCATCGGCTCGTGCATGGCTGCCAACAAGGTTCCGGGCGTGCGGGCAGCCCTCTGCTACGACGCGGTAACGGCCGTCAACAGCCGCGCCCACAACGACGCCAACGTCCTCACCCTGGGCGCCGGGATGATAGGCCCGGAGCTGGGTCGGCAAATCGTCGAGACCTGGCTGGAGACTCCGGCCGGCGGCGGTCGCCACGCGCGGCGCGTGGAGAAGATCATGGAGATCGAGAGACGCTTCCTCCGGGGCGGCCGGTGATGGAGCTCGACGAGAAGACCCTCGAGCGGGTCATCGAGCAGATCACCCACCAGGTGCTCGTCCTGGTTCAGGAGGGACGGGTGGACGTTCTCGAGGGCGCCGAAGAGGACGGGGCTTCCGAGCTGTCGCCCCAGAACTACGTGGACCGCGTACAGCCGGTGGTCGCCGCCGGCGCGGATCGTATCGCCAGCACGCTCGGCGTGGTGCCCGCAGACGGTAGCCTGAGCCACCTGATCGACCATACCCTGCTCAAGCCCGACGCGACCCAGGACGAGATTGCCCAGCTGGCCTACGAGGCGCGCAAGTACGGATTCGCTTCGGTGTGCGTCAACCCGTCGTGGGTGAAGCTCTGCTCCGACCTGCTCAAGGGCAGCGACGTGGTGGTCTGCACCGTGGTGGGGTTCCCGCTGGGGGCGACCTCCACCGAGGCGAAGGTGTTCGAGGCCCAGAAGGCGGTCCGCGACGGCGCCACCGAAGTGGACATGGTGACCAACGTCGGCGCGCTCAAGTCGCGTGACTACGAGCTCGTGGAGCGCGACATCGCATCGGTCGCCGCAGTCGCTCACGCCGGCGGCGCGATTCTCAAGGTCATCATCGAGACCGCCCTGCTCACCGACGAAGAGAAGGTGGCGGCGAGCCAGCTCGCCAAGGTCGCCGGCGCAGACTTCGTGAAGACGTCTACGGGATTCGGGCCGGGGGGCGCGACCGCGGAGGACGTGGCCCTGATGCGGCGCGTGGTCGGGCCCAGGATGGGCGTCAAGGCATCCGGAGGCATTCGCACCTATGCCGACGCGCAAAAGATGGTAGCGGCGGGGGCCAGTCGCATCGGCGCCAGTGCCAGCGTGAAGATCATCCAGGGAGCCGACTGATGAGGACCGCCGATGGCCATTGATCTGCGCACCTATGTCTTTCTCGACAGCTTGCAGCCCCAGCACGCTGCGTACCTGGGAACGGTAGTGCGGGGGTTCCTGCCGCTCCCGGGGGACACATCGCTGTGGGTGGAGATCTCCCCCGGCATCGAGATCAACCGCATCACCGACATCGCGCTCAAGTCCACCCGGGTGCGTCCGGGGATGCAGGTGGTGGAGAGACTGTTCGGCCTTCTGGAGGTTCACCACGAGATCCAGGCGGAGGTCCGGGCGGCCGGTGCGGCGATCCTCGAGGCGTTGGGGGTGAAGGAGTCGGACCGCATCAGGCCCCGAGTGGTGTCCAGCCAGATCATCCGCCACATCGATGCTCACCAGGTGCAGCTGATCAACCGGATGCGTTTCGGTCACATGCTGCTGGCGGGACAGACGCTGTACGTGCTGGAGGTAGAGCCGGCCGGGTACGCCGCGCTCGCTGCCAACGAGGCGGAGAAGGCCGCCGACATCAACATTCTCGATGTCCGTGCGTTCGGCAGCTTCGGGCGGGTCTACCTGGGCGGCGAAGAACGGGACATCATGGCGGGGTACGGCGCCGCGGTCGCGGCCATCGAAGGCATCAGCGGCCGGGAGATGGAGACGAAGCGCCGCGATTGACGGTGAAGAGCATGACAACCCTAGCGAGGTCGGGAGGAGATTATGGCTGAGGAGTACGGTGCGGGTGAAGCGCTGGGCATGATCGAGACGCGCAGCTATCCGGCGATGGTCGAGGCGGCGGACGCCATGGTCAAGGCGGCCAGGGTGGAGCTAGTCGCCTACGAGAAGATCGGCGGCGGATACGTGACCGCCGTCGTGCGTGGGGACGTGGCAGCCGTCAAGGCTGCTGTCGAGGCCGGCGCACGAGGCGCCGAGAAGGTGGGAGAGCTCGTCACCATTCATGTGATCCCGCGCCCGCACGCGAACGTGGACCGCGCCCTCCCGCTGGGCCGACAGGGTGGCGACGGGGCGAAGGTCAAGAAGTAGGGAGCGGCGATGCTGCTAGGAAGAGTGGTCGGAACGTTGGTGGCGACGCACAAGGAGCCCTCCCTGGATGGCCTGAAGTTTCTGGCTCTCAAGCAGCTGGATATCGACGGAAACGAGACGGGTGGGTACCGGATCGCGGCCGACGCGGTCGGAGCCGGCATCGGCGAGTTGGTGCTGTACGCGACCGGCAGCGCGGCGCGTCAGACCGAGATGACGGACGGGCGTCCGTGTGACGCGGTCATCATGGCGATCGTCGACACCCTCGAGGTGGACGGCGAGTTGAAGTACGACAAGGCGAGGGACGGCTGAGAATGGACTCCGGCGCGATCGAGGAGGTCATCCAGAGGGTGATGTCCGAGCTGCGTCAGGGCCAGCGGGTCGGACACGGCCCGCGACCCGAGCCGCAGCCCGCGCTGAGGCCGCCACGCCCCGCGGTGACGTCGACCCGCGGCGATGCCCTCTTTCCGGATGTCGACTCCGCTGTCACGGCGGCGCGCCGGGCACACGAGCAGCTCCAGGAGCTGCCGCTCGCCGTGCGTGAGCGGATGGTCGCCCACATCCGCCGCGCCATGCGCGAGAACGCCCAGCCGCTGGCGTACGAGGCATGGACCGAGACCGGGATGGGCCGCTACGAGGACAAGATCGAGAAGGTGCTGCTCAACGCCAACAAGGCCCCGGGCACCGAGCTCCTCGACACAAGCGCCTGGAGCGGTGACGGCGGCCTGACGATCGTGGAGTTCGCGCCGTACGGCCTGATCGGCTCCATCATCCCCAGCACGAACCCGATCTCGACGGTGGTGTGCAACGCCATCAGCATGGTGGCCGCCGGCAACGCGGTGCTGTTCAACGCCCACCCCGGCGCCCGGCGCTCCTCCAACCTCGCGATCCAGCTGATCGACGACGCCGTGGTCGAGGCGGGCGGTCCGGCGAACCTGGTCTGCGCCATCGCCGAGCCCACCCTGGACACCGCACAGGGGATCATGAATCACCGCGGGGTGAACCTGCTCGTCGTCACCGGGGGGATCGGAGTCGTGCGGGCAGCGATGAGCAGCGGCAAGCGGGCGATCTGCGCCGGGCCGGGCAACCCACCGGTGGTCGTGGACGAGACGGCGGACCTCGGGCAGGCCGGGCGCGACATCGTGCGCGGCGCCTCGCTCGACAACAACATCGTCTGCACCGACGAGAAGGAGGTGTTCGCGGTCGCCTCGGTCGCCGACGAGCTGAAGCGGGTCATGTGCGCCCATGGAGCGGTGGAGATCGATGGTCGGCAGATGGAGCGACTGCGACGCTCGATCTTCAAGGAAGCGCCGAAGGCCGGCCGGCACGGCACGATGAACATCGACTTCATCGGTGTGAACGCCGGCGTCCTGCTTCGTGAGATCGGTCTCGAGGCGGGCGACGAGGTGCGGCTCGTGCTCGTTGAGGTGGAGCGTGACGATCCTCTGGTCTTCTCCGAGCAGATGATGCCGATCCTCCCGCTGGTCCGCGTGCGCGACGCGGACGAAGGGATCGATCTCGCCGTCGAGGCCGAGCACGGGTTCCGACACACGGCCGTGATGCACTCGAAAAACCTCGACCATCTGAGCCGGATGGCGCGGGAGATCGACTGTAGCATCTTCGTCAAGAACGGCGCGTCGTTCGATGGACTGGGGTACGGCGGCGAGGGTTTCTGCTCCTTCACGATCGCGAGCCCGACAGGCGAGGGCCTCACCAATCCCATCAGCTTCAGCCGCATCCGGCGCTGTGTGCTGAAGGACTCCTTCCGAATCGTCTGATGAGGAGATCCCCGTGATCGGATGCCGCGCGGCATGACGGAACCCGCCCTGGCCCTCGTCGACTTCAGCAGCATCGCGGTCGGGATCGAGGCGGCCGACGCGATGGTCAAGCGGGCCGAGATCGACGTGATCAGGGCCGGGACGGTCCAGCCGGGCCGCTACCTCGTGCTGATCGGCGGCACCGTGGCGGACGTCCAAGAGTCGCTGGGCGCGGGACGCGACGTCGGCGGTGAGGCGGTGCTCGACTACGTCTTCCTGCCGCACGTCCACCCCGAGGTCGTGGAGGCCATCGGCGGCGGCCGCGTTCCCGATGTCGCCGATGCCCTGGGCATCGTGGAGACCGCGAGCGTCGCGGCCGCAATCCACGCCGCCGACGCGGGTATCAAAGGAGCCGCGGTGCGGCTGGTCGAGCTTCGCCTGGCGGACGGCCTCGGTGGGAAAGGGATCGTCCTGTACTCCGGGCTCGTGGCGGACGTCCAGGCGGCCGTAGAGATCGGAGTGGAGGTGCTGGCGCGGCCGGATCTCCTGATTCGTCAGGTGGTCATCCCGCAGCTGCATGCGGAGATGTGGGAGAACGTCTCCGACGCCACGCGCTTCAGTACGCGGGTTCTGGAAGGCCTGTGAGGCGATCGTGAAATTCGCGCGCGTCATCGGGACGGTAGTCGCCACTCGCAAGTACCAGGGACTCGAGGGCATCAAGTTCCTCGTCGTGCAGCCGCTGGACCGGCAGGGGGAGCCGCGGGGCCAGGTCAGCATCGCCGCCGACGCCACCGCCCAGGCGGGGCCGGGGCACCTGGTCTTCACGGTGGCGAGCCGTGAGGGCGCGCAGGCGCTGCCGGAGACCTTCGTGCCGGTGGACCTGGCGATCACCGGCATCGTGGACGAGGTGGACGTGGAGGGCGGTCTCGGCCGCCGGCCCACCGCAGCCTGGCGCGACTACGGAGTTGGGGGCGGCTGACGATGTACATCGGTCGAGTGGCCGGGTCGGTGGTCGCCACCATCAAGATCTCGCACCTGGAGGGGAGGCGCCTTCTGCTGGTGGATCAGCTAGACCTCTCGGGCCGCGAGACCGGCGACTACGATATCGCGGTGGACGTGGCCCAGGCGGGCCTCGGGGACACGGTGCTAGTGATCGACGAGGGCAACGGCGCCCGGCAGATCCTGGGCATCGATCCCGGCGCCGTCCGCGCCGTCATCGTGGGCGTGGTGGACGAGGTGGCGCTACGGCCGCCGCCCGACGAACCAGCTCCACGAACTCCGGCCCGAGGCTCGCTCCCCCCACGAGCGCCCCATTGATCTCGGGCATGGCCATGAACGCCGCGATGTTGTCCGGGCCGACGCTCCCCCCGTACAGGACCCGCACGGCGCGGGCGGCGTCCTCACCGAACGTCTCCGCGATCGTGCCACGCACCGTGAGGCCGGCGGTGCGGTTGGCCTCCGCGGGCGTCGCGGAGCGGCCGCTGCCGATCGCCCACACCGGCTCGTAGGCGATCACGCACCCCGAAACCTGCTCCGGGGCCAGACCCGCCAGCGCAGCCCGCACCTGACCGCCGACGAAGTCGTGGGTAGCGCCCGCCTTCTTCCTCTCGGCGCTCTCGCCCACGCATACAATCGGAACGAGGCCGTGCGCGAGCGCGGCGTGCGCCTTCCGGCCTACAGCGGCATCACCCTCGCTCGCACCGCCGGTGGCTCGTCGCTCCGAGTGCCCGAGGATGACGTACCGGCACAGCCCAGCCAGCATCGTCGGGGAGATCTCGCCGGTGTGCGCGCCCCGCTCCTCCCAGTGCATGTTCTGGGCGCCCAACGCGATGGGGGAGGGCCGCAGCACCTCGGCCAACGCCGACAGGACCGTAAACGGCGGGCAAAGCACCAGCTCGACGTGCTCCACGCGGCTCAGCGGGTGCCGGATGCCACGCACGAAGGCGAGGGCCTCATCCACACGGCCCAGGTGCATCTTCCAGTTGGCGGCAATCATGGGTCGGCACATCGACCCTAAGTTGCCCCCGCCGCTCTGATGGCACCAGGTAGGCTACTTGGGCGCCCCGAGGCTAGACTCCGCGCTGCCTCCGCTTCCACTGGCCTTGACGATCGGCCTGCTCGTACCCGCCTGGCCGGCGACGAGATTGCCCGGCGAGGGCAGTCCGGGTGCGGTGCCGTCGCTCGCGAACCGCTCGACCTCCTCGCGCGTCCACCAGCACCAGGTATCGCGGTCGACGCCGACGATCACGAACGGGTGTTGGAAGCGAATCGACGTCTTGATGTCCGTGTTGGAAAGCACGCACAGGCGGTGCGCCTGGCGGGTCCTCTCCAGAGTGTGACGCGGCCCACGATTCCAATAGAGCTGCGAGCTGGACAGCGGATGATTGTGCCAGACCGCCAGCGTCTCCGGCGGGCACGGACGCACCAGCGACTTGTTCGGCGTCGAGAGGGTCGGCTCCGGCATGAAGAAGTCCGTCAGGTGCGCCGTGTCACCGTCCACCGTGCCGAACAGGCAGAGCGCGACCTCCGCGTGAAGGCCGTCGGCCAGCGTGCGGAGCTTCGCCAGTAGCGGCGCCTCGATGACGAGTTGGGTGGGCGGCGCCGGGTCGGGGGCCGACAGCTCCAGATAGGTTTTCAAGCCGGGCGCCGAGCCGGGGACGACCGAGGGGATCAGCAGCACCGCTGCCGCGAGGCCGAAGCCGCCCCACGCCGCCAGGCCCCAGACCCGGCGGAGCGGCCTACCTCGTTCTGCCGATCGCGATCTACGCATCGTCCTCCACCCGTTCGCGACCTTGCGCCGACCTCCCAACCCCCGTTGGATCTCACGGCATAGATCGCGCCCCACCACGATCGGAAACCTAAGTAAGAGACTGCCTGTTCCGGGACGGCGTCACGGCCGCCACCCTGATCGCCACCCAGCCGAGACTCGCCCGGACCTCTGACGCCGGGTTAATCCATATCGTAAGGCTATGTGCCAAGGGCTGTTGACGGGAACTGCCTCGCAGCCCGTGCCAAACGAGGCTCCGGCTGGAGACGGCGAAATCGGTGCGCGAGGGGTGGTCCTGACGGGCCGGGCGACCTCGGCCGGACGCGCGGAGGCTCCCGAATCATGCGAAGCCGGCGGTGCGCAAATCGCGCGAACCCCCGAGCGTTTTGCCAGCTACCGAAGCTCGACGCCGGACTTGTCCGTAACCAGCTGCCCGACAATCACTTGAAGCGTGGCAGCCGTCCGCTTCAGGCCGAAGCCGGCTTACCTCCTGGCGTGGCTCCGCGGACGGTCCACAACAGCGCCAGCGCTCCGGCCACGGCCATGAGCCCGGAGAAGAGCTGGGAGAGGGTGAGCCCGGCCACGACGCGGGGCTCGTCGCGGACGAACATCAGGAAGAAGCGGATGAGCCCGTAGAGCGTGACGAACGTCCAGAAGATCACGCCCGGCCGCGGCTTCAGGTACCGGTACTCGCCGTAGAGCACGGCCAGAATGAACCAGTTCTTCACCATCTCGTAAAGCTGCGTCGCGTGACGGCACTCCTGCGGCGGGTTCGTCAGGTAGCGACTCTGCGAATAGTCGACGCAGAACGGCCCATTGTACGGGGTACCTGGCATCTCCCCGTTGATGAAGTTGCCGATCCGCCCGAGGCCCAGGGCCAGGGCCGCAACCATGCTGATGCGATCCATCAGCGCATAGAACGAGACGTCGTATCGTCTCGCGAACAGGTAGGTCGCCAGCATGCCGCCCACGAGCCCACCGTGGAAGGAGAGCCCGCCACGCCACACGGCGATCCATCGCAGTGGATCGAAGCCGTAGTGCGAGAACTCGAAGACGAAGACGTGGAAGAAGCGGGCCCCGAGGATCACCCCGACGAAGAGGTACACGATGTACGTATCGAGAGCCTCTTCCGTAAGGTTCTCTACCTCCTCGCGACGGGCAACCCGCTTCAGGAATAGGTAGGCGAGGATGAACCCCAGGATGTAGGGGAGAGCATACCAGCGGATGCCAAAGTTCCCCGAGATCCGCCAGAGAAACGGATCGAAGTCGTGAATGATTGGAATCGCCTTCCTCCCTTCCTCCGAAGTCTCTGTGAGATCCGCTCGCTGACGGCGCGGGCGTCCAATAGTATCCCCGTTGGGCAGCGAAATCCATCGCGGCAGCAGGGCGAATCGAAAGGCGCGGCGGCGACATGAACCGAATCCAGGGCAGGCGGATCCTCATCACGGGAGCCTCGGCTGGCATCGGCGAGGCGTGCGCCAGGCTGCTCGCCGAAGACGGGGCGGATCTGGTGCTGTGGGCCCGGCGGCTGGAGCGGCTGCAGGCGCTGGCCGAGGAGTTGGGCCGCGAGCGCGAGGTCCGGGTCGCACGCGTGGACGTGCGCGATCGTGCGGCCGTCGAGGAGGCGGCGGCACGTTTGCTCGCCGACGCGGCGGTCCCCGATGTGCTGATCAACAACGCCGGCTTGGCAAGCGGTCTCGCCCACGTTCAGGACGGCGACCCGGACGACTGGGATCGCATGATCGACACGAACGTTCGCGGACTGCTCTACGTGAGCCGGGCTCTCCTCCCGGAGATGATCCGCCTCGGCCGCGGGCACGTGGTCAACATCGGCAGCACGGCCGGCCACATGGTGTACCCGAAGGGGAACGTGTACAACGCCACGAAGTACGCCGTTCGGGCGTTAACCGAGGGAATGAACCTCGACCTTGCGGGCACCTCGATCAAAGTGTCGAGCGTGGACCCGGGCCTCGTGCACACGGAGTTCTCCCTTGTCCGCTTCCACGGCGACCAGGATCGCGCCGACGCGGTGTACGAGGGGTTTCGGCCGCTGGCTCCGGCGGACGTGGCGGAGGCGGTCCGCTTCGTGATCAACTCTCCGGAGCACGTGAACGTCTTCGACCTCGTGCTCCTCCCCACGGCCCAGCGCAACGTGTACGTGCTGGATCGGGAAGAAGCCTGAGCGGAGACCGCCCGCAGCCAGCCATCGGTCGTCTCCGAACCGAACATTTCTTCACACTCATCGTCCTTGTCGGCGGGCCTGGCCGGCTTCCCTACGCCAGTGGAGTCATACCACATCGCCAATTGCCACATTGTGTTACACCTCCTCAAGCCGGCGGCGGCGGCCACCGACCTTGGCGGCAGCTCCTTTGCGGAACTCACCGTATCAAGGGGCACCGGCACACGGAGAACGGTGCTCCACATCGAGCCCGACCCAACCGGCCGGCTCCGGCGCCCGCGATAGCAGCGCCTCACGAGGGCGCCACCTTCGCCGCCGGGGCGTCAATCACCTTCGAGGGAAGCGCGACGGATCCGGAAGGCGGCCTTCTCTCCGGAGCGTCCCTCGCCTGGTCCTCCAGCCTGGACGGAGCGATCGGGACCGGAGGCTCGCTGAGCCGGAGCGACCTCTCTCCGGGCACCCACACGGTCACGTTGAAAGCCACCGACTCGGATGGGGCTAGCCCGTCCGTCGGCATCGACGTCACGATCGAGCCGCCTCCGCCACCTCCTCCGCCACCTCCTCCACCGTCGCCCGGCTTCGACATCGAGCTTCGCTTCCTCACGGCGGCCAGTTCGAGCCAGATCGCGGCGTTCGCCGCCGCCGAGGCCAGATGGGAGGCGATCGTCACCGGCGATCTGCCGGACACCCCGCTCGACGTACCGGACGGAAGCTGCCAGGGCGCCCTGAACGAGACGGTCGACGACATCGTCATCTTCGTCGAGGTGTTGTCGATCGACGGCCCCGGAGGGGTGCTGGGGCAGGCGGGGCCGTGCTACGTGCGGAGCGGCAGCAACCTGCCGATCACGGGACGGCTCACGCTCGACGCGGATGATCTGGACCAGGCGGAGAGCTTTGGCATTCTCGAGGATCTGGTCATCCACGAGATGGGGCACGTCATCGGGATCGGAACCCTCTGGAGCACGCACGAGGTTCTGACAGGCGCGGGTACGAGCGATCTCTACTTCACGGGACCGGAGGCGAACGACGCTTTCCTCGATGTCGGAGGCGCTGCGTACACCGGGAATCCGGTTCCCGTCGAGAACACTGGCGGCCCGGGTACGCAAGACGGGCACTGGCGGGAATCGGTCTTCGACACGGAAGCGATGACGGGGTGGCTCACGGTGGGTACCAACCCGCTCTCCTCGGTGACGGCGGCCTCCCTGGCCGACCAAGGGTATGTGGTGGACATGTCGGCGGCCGACGGATTCTCCCTCGGCCTGGTGGCGCGCCAGGGCCAGCGGTTTGCGATCTCGATGGGAGACGATCTGCTGCGGGAGCCCATTCTCCGGGTCGACCCGTCAGGAAGGATCCTGCAGCCCGAGCCGTAGACGGCCGACGACCCTCGGCGGCTCCTTCCCTCCTCCGCCCTCGTGGGTCAACTTGAGGGATGGCCATCACCCGAGGGACACGCCCCCAACCGGTCATCGTCCACCTCTCCGGCGCGCACCGGGGAACGACCCAGCTAGTGTACGGCGAGCGGATCCGGATCGGCACGGGAGCTGACACGGAGATCCACTTTCCGCCGGACCGCGAGCCGGCCGTTTCCACCCTCCATGCGGAGCTCCGGAGAGAGGGCTCGCACTACGCTCTTTTCGCGGCGCCGGGCGAAACGGTCCGAGTGAACAACGAGCTCGTCGAGAGCGGCGTTCTTGGCTCGAACGACCTGATCGAGATCGGGGAGAACGGCCCCTTTCTCCGCTATCGCGTCTACCACGGAGCCGGGCGGCCGTACAAGACGGTGGGCGAAGCCTTCTCCGACTGCATCGACTGCGCCCGCCGGAGCGACAGCGGCCTGTTGGGTCGCCTCGGGATCCTGCTGACGGGGATCCCCCGTGAGCTCCTCAAACAAACAGCCCCGTGGTCGCGGACCGCCGCCGCTACGCTGCTGGTCGTATTGGCCGTGTCCGTGGCGGCTCTCGCCGCTCGCAGCTGGTCGCTGCAGCGTCAGTTGGAAGAGGGCAGCTCCAGGCTCCGGGACATCAGCGCGCTTCTCGAACAGACGGAAGAGAACTCACTGAACGCCGAGGAGCTCCAGCGAATCAGGGCCGACCTCGAGGACCGGATCACCGAAAGGCTCGAGGCACTCGAGGAGCGGAGCCTCGACGCCCCTCGCGTGATCGCGGCCGCCACCCGCTCCGTCGTCCTCCTGCAAGGGGCGTACGGGTTCACCGAGCCGGGCAGCGGACGCCCGCTCCGGGTCGCGATGACTCCCAATGGTCGCCCGCTGGAGCGCCAGTACACGGGCACGGCTTTCGTCGCGTCGGAGGGCGGGCTCCTTCTCACCAACCGCCACCTCGCGGAACCGTGGGACTTCGACAAGACCTCCAGAGCGCTCGTCACCGACGGCTGGCGTCCCACGATGCGACGACTGCTCGGATACCTCCCCGGCATTTCGGAGCCGTTCGAGCTCCGCCTCGTCGTGACGGGAAAAACCGCCGATGTGGCCGTCCTCTGCTGCAGCCCCGCCATCGAAGGCATCCGGCCGCTCGAGCTGAGCGACTCCCTGCCGCAGCTGGGCGAGGAGGTCGTAGTCCTCAGCTATCCTGCCGGCATCCAAGCGCTACTCGCGCGGACCGACCCGGCGTTCGTGGACTCGGTCATGCGGGATTCCGGGCGTGACTTCTGGTCCGTGGCCCGGCGTCTCTCCAACAGCGGACACATCGCGCCGCTTGCGACGAAGGGGATCGTCGGACAGGCGAACCCGTCGGCCGTTGTCTACGACGCCGAGACCACGAGAGGGAGCAGCGGAGGCCCGGTCCTGGGTGTGGATGGTCGCGTTCTGGCGCTCAACGTCGCCGTGATGCGCGAGTTCGGCGGATCGAACCTCGGTGTCCCCGCAGGGGAGGCCCGACGGATCCTCGAGCTGGCGCTCAGGGAGAGCGCTGCCAGCACCACTGCCGGAGACACAGCGGCAGACACAGCACCAGACACAGCGGCCGCCGACACGGCGTCGGCCGGTGCCGCAGCCCCGGGCCGGAGCGCGACTGGGGCGAATTAGTTCTCGAGGATTGGGTAGCCGACGGTGGCGGTTTCACGCGCGTACAACTCGCTCAAACGCCGCGTGACGGGCCCCACCCTTCCGCTGCCGATCGTGCGCCCATCAACCTCGATGACCGGCGCCAGTTCGCCCATCGTACCCGTGCAGAACATCTCGTCGGCCCGGTAGGCGTCCGTCGTGGAGAGGTCGCGCACCTCGCACGGAATGCCGTTCCCCTCGCACAGCGCCAGCACGGTCGCCCGCGTGATCCCTTCGGGGCAGGCCCGGGTGTGTGCGGTGGCAATCCCTCCATCCTCCACGAGAAAGACGTGCGTCGCGTTGGTTTCAGCGATGAAGCCCTGCGTGTCGAGCATCAGAGCGTCGTCGGCGCCCGCCAGGTTCGCCTCGATCTTGGCGAGGATCGAAGGGAGCAGGTTGGCGTGGTGGATCCTGGGATCCAGGACGTCCGGCGGGGGGCGGCGTATCGAGCTGGTGATCAGTCGGATCCCGCCCCCGTCGTAGACCGGCGGCTTGTGCTCGGCCAGCACGATCAGAGTGGGACCCGAACGGTTGAGCCGGGGGTCCATCCCGGACGTCACCTTCTCGCCGCGCGTAAGCGTGAGCCTGATATGGACCCCGTCGCTCATTCCGTTCGCCTCCAGAGTGCGGCGGATATCGAGAATGAGCGCCTCGTGCTCGGGGATTTCCGCGAAGGCCAGCGCTTTGGCCGAGGCGCGAAGGCGATCCAAGTGCTCGATCAGCTTGAAGATCCGGCCGCCGTAGAGCCGCAGGCCCTCCCAGACCGCGTCTCCGCCCTGTACGGCGGAGTCGAAGGGGCTGATGCGCGCCTCGTCGCGGTGCACGAGCCGTCCGTTGATGCTCACGAGCAGATCCCGGTTTCTTTCGTCGAAGCGTTGAAGCATGGCCGGCTCGTTCCTCAGGCGGTCAGTCGGTGGGCGTGGAGCCCGTCGTAGATGGTCCGGCACCTCTCGTGGAGAGCCTCAAGTCGCACGGGGACGCGGTCCGGCTTCGGCCGGTACGGCACGAAGCCCGTCGAGGTCTCCACAGACGCGTACCAGTGCTTCGCCCAGACCCCGTCGGTCTCTCTCGGTCCCCCCTCCCAAGTGAGCATGCACTCCAGGAAGGGGACCCGCAGCGCTCTGCACAGAGCCTCCAGCACGCCGCGCGGGTTCTCGAGCACGTCGCGTGAGTCGATCACCGGCGGCGTCTCTCCGGTTCGTCCGAGCATGCGCTCGAACAGCTCCCACTGCTGCGGCAGGCCCGTGTCCTCCAGGCTCGGATCTGGGGTCACCCGGATCAGAGAAGTCAGCATCTCCCGCGGATCCCGGATGAGAAAGGCGTTTCGAACCAGCCGCAGCCAACTCCGGTCCATCCCCGGCAGGAGGTGGTGCGCCATGTGCTTCTGGTAGAAGATCGCCTTCCCATCGGGGATCTCACCGGTCAGCCGTGCGATCACCATCCCCGCGTTCGGCTCCTGCACGCGTACTATCTCCTCCCGGCCTGGATGGTCCCGGCCCGTGGCCATGAGGTAGTGGGCGTACAGGGGCTCATCGCAGACGAAGGTGTCCGGCCGGCTTCCCCATGCGCGCAGGAGCGCCGTGGAGATGGTCCGGGGACCGGACCACATGGCGATCCGAACGCCCTCCGATCCTGCCGCTTCCGAGCGTTCCTGCTGGATGCCGGACATCGGCCTATTCGCTTCCGCCTCTTGGCTGGCGTGACCCCAGGATCCATGACCCGCCCGGATTCCGTGACCCGCCAGGATCCGTGACCCGAGAACCTGCAACCTATGCCCTACCTCGCCGTCTTTCTACATGTGCACCTGTACAGGTAGAGGGACCGGCGCGAGAGTTCTTCGGGCGTGGCCGGAGCTACGAGCGGAGCGACACCTTCGGAAGACGGACCTCGTAGGCTCCTTTGTAGGCGGGGAACGAAGGCCCGCGATAGTTTGTGGAAGGAGACACGAACAGATAGCGAGGAAGTCGGATGGCGAAGAGTCACCGCGCCAGAGCGCCCAGAGATCGCAAGCGGCCCTATCCGGTCCCGAAGCCGCCGTGCACACCTCGCTTCCCGGGACCGCCCGAGCCGGTAAGCCCGGGCGGCTCGGAGTGTACCACCGGCCCCGATCCGTTGCGGCTACTGAAGCGCTGGAAGCGCAAGAAGAAGAGGTAACTTCGCTCGAGGTGCGAGCGTCGCCAGGCAGGCTCGGCTGCGGAGCGACGCTGCGGCACACTAGTACTCGACCCGGTCCTCCAGGCCCTCCCACGCCGCGAACGCGTCCTGCTGCCCGTCGATCTCCACTCGGTGCGTCGGGAGCTTTCTCCCCTCGCTCGGCCTGGCGATCTCCGCGTAGATAAACGCGTCGTCGAAGCCGGCCGCCGCCGCCTTCACCCGGTCGTTCGCGTAGAAGATGCGATCCAGGCGCGCCCAGTAGAGGGCCCCCAGGCACATCGGGCAC
>JAPULH010000004.1 GCA_027295155.1 Gemmatimonadota bacterium | reverse complement strand
GCAGCCCGTGCGCGACCAGCAACGAGGCGGAGATCCTCTACCTGCTCGCACCGGACCCGGACGGCGATTTCGGCCGCCAGCACACCATCGATTTCGCACGAGAGAACGTCGTCAGCGTCAGCTCGCATGAGCTTCAGCACCTCATCAGTGCGGAGCAGCGCCTGATCTTCGGCGCTGGCGGCTTCGGGGATCTTGAGGAGGTTTGGGTCGATGAGGGCCTGTCGCACCTGGCGGAGGAGCTCGGAGGGCTGGCGGCGGCCGGCCTGGCGGTCCGCTCCAACCTCACGTTCGAGGATGTGCTCCAGGATGTCGACACGTTTAACACGTTTCACCTTTCGAACTTCACGCGCCTGGGAGGGACGTCCGGCGGAGGCGGCTGGCTGAGGAATCCTGAGAACACGCAGACGATCACTCCTTCGGATCCCGGTGGGCCCTCTTCCCTCCGCTTCCGAGGCTTCGCGTGGATCTTCATGCGCTGGTTGGGCGATCAGGAGGGGCCGGCGGGCAGCGGAGTGATTCCTGGCAGCAACGAGCAGTCCCTCTTTCGGGAGCTTGTCAGCGGCGGTCCGATGCTCCTCAAGGGCATCGCCAACGTCGAGCGCGTCGTCCAGCAGATGGGCAGCGGGAGGAGCTGGGCGGAGCTGCTGGAGGACTTCCTGATCTCACCGGCTGCGGACGACCAGGCGGAAGGAGCATCGGCTCGCACTCAGCTGCTCACGTGGGATCTGCCGAGTGTCTTCCTCGGGCTTCACGCGAACGAGGGAACCGCACCCAGCTTCACGGAGGAGTATCCGCTGGACATGGAGACTTTCGGCCTGGTGCCGGTGGCCGAGCAGTTCACCGTGCGATCGTCGACGGCCAAGTACTTCTCCTTCCAGAGTGCCGCCGAGGCTCCCGACTACGAGGTCCAGCTGCTGGACACCGCCGGACTCCCGCTTTCGCCGGCGACGTTCGCTCAGGTGACGGTCATTCGCGTGCGCTGAGGAAAAGGACGAATCATGTGGAGAAACTGGATGGTGCGAGCGGTGGCCGCGACCGTCGGCGTAGGGGCCGCGGCGCTCGTCGCGACCCTGACTGCGGCGTGCGCCGGAAACGCCGGCGTTCAGTCCGCGCCCATGGCCCGGTGGGGTGACGTGGGACCGGATACCGTGTCGGGGATCGTGCGCCAGGTAGGGAACCTTCCGTTCGTCCGGACGCTGATCGACGACGGAGACGAGGGCATCTTCGTGACCGGCGAGCTGGAGTCCGAGATCACCCGGCTCTCGGGCGTGGAGGTGCGCGCCACGGGCACCTTCACCGAGGGGGGCCAGCCGGGCAGGTACATCGATGCGAGCTCCTACGAGGTCGTCTCGATCGACGGAGCTGAGCCGGCGGTGGGGATCCTGGACGAGAGCGACGGCGCGTTCTACCTGGACCTGTTCAGCGGCGAGCCCTATCCGCTGAAGATGATCCCGTCGGAGCTTCAGAGCTCGGTCGGCGCGAAGGTGTGGGTGATCACCGGCGAGGTCGGCCAGGTGCAGGCGTACGGCATCCTGCGGGAAGCGGGGCGGTGAGTCAGGAGACGATCGCCGTTCTCCTGCCGGACGAGACGAGCGTCGAGCTGCCTGCCGGATCATCGTCGGCGGATCTGGCGGCCGCGATCGGCCCGGGACTCTCGCGCGCCGCGATCGCGGCCCGAGTAGACGGCGAGCTTCACGACCTGGGCCGACCGCTGGAGCAGGGGGCGCGGGTCGAGATCGTGACCCGCCGGGACGATGATCCGGATGCGCTGTTCGTCCTCCGGCACTCGGCGGCCCACGTGCTCGCTACCGCCGTCCGCCAGCTCCACCCGGGCGCCGGCATCGGCTTCGGCCCCCCGATCGAGGATGGATTCTACTACGACTTCGATGTCGCCGAGCCGTTCACTCCGGAGGACCTGGAGCGGATCGAGGCGACGATGCTTGACGTCGTCGAGACGGACGACGGCTTCGAGCGGCGGGAGGTGAGCCGAGAGGAGGCCGAAGAGCTCTTCGAGGATGATCCTCTGAAGTTGGAGAGGCTTGGGGAGATCCCGGAGGAGGAGACGATCTCGGTGTACCGCGATGGGCCGTTCCTCGACCTCTGCCGTGGTCCGCACGTGCCGAGGACCGGGGAGGTCCGGCACTTCAAGCTGCTCCACGCGGCGGGCGCGTACTGGCGGGGTGACGAGAAGCGCCAGATGCTTCAGCGGATCTACGGCACGGCGTTCTACAGCGAGGAGGCGCTCCAAGAGCATCTCGAGCGACTCGAGGAAGCGCGGCGCCGCGATCATCGAAAGCTGGGGCGGGAGCTCGACCTGTTCAGCATTCAGAAGGACATCGGGCCGGGCCTGATCTGCTGGCATCCGCGGGGGGCGAGGATCCAGCTCGAGCTGCGGCGGTGGATCGAGCGGCTGCTCGAGACACGCGGCTATGAGTTCGTCTATACGCCGCACGTATCCAGAGAGGCGCTTTTCGAGCGCTCCGGCCATCTGCAGGCGTATGAGGAGAACATGTTCCCGAGCATGCGTGGCGAGGGGGACAAGGAGGCGTATCGCCTCAAGCCGATGAACTGCCCTGCGCATACCCTGATCTACGCCTCGCGGCAACGGAGCTACCGGGAGCTCCCGCTTCGCCTTTCCGAGATCGACAGCGTCTATCGTTTCGAGCGCTCCGGGACGCTCCATGGGCTGCTGAGGGTCCGGATGCTCACGATGGATGACGGCCACATCTTCTGCACGCCTGATCAGGTTGAAGAGGAGATCTTCACGGCGCTGGACCTGGTCGATGAGGTCATGACAACGCTCGGGCTTTCCTACCGCCTCGATCTGGCCACCCGGCCGGAGAAGCGGATCGGCTCGGACGACGTGTGGGACCGGGCCGAGGCATCGCTCCACGAGGCGCTCGAGCGGATCGGCGTGGAATACGGCGTGGATGAGGGCGGGGGTGCGTTCTACGGGCCGAAGGTCGACATCAAGTTCCGCGACGCGATCGGCCGGGAGTGGCAGGGCGCCACTATACAGCTCGACTTCAACCTGCCGGAGCGATTCGAGCTGGAGTACATCGGCCCGGACAACGCGCCGCACCGTCCGGTGATGATCCACCGGGCCATCTTCGGCACGCTGGAGCGGTTCACGGGAGTGCTGATCGAGCACTTCGCGGGAGCGTTCCCCGTGTGGCTCTCTCCCGATCAGGTGCGTGTGCTCCCCGTTACGGACGGCCACGCCGAGGGTGCGGCCGCGATCGTGGCCCGGCTTCGGGAAGCCGGCCTGCGTGCCGGACTCGACGCCCGATCCGACACCCTGAGCTACCGGATTCGCGACGGCGAGCTCATGAAGGTCCCGTACCTTCTCGTCGTGGGCGACCGCGAGCTCGAGGCCGGCACGGTGGCGGTACGGGTCCGCGGCGCCGAGCAAAAGCAGCTCACCATGCCTGTGGACGAGTTCGTGACGGAAGTCTCGGAGAAGGTGCGTGCGAAGGCGTTGGATGCACACCTTGGTTGATCCGGCCGGCTCGTTGACTTGCCGGAGGGTCCGGCATACTTTTTTTGGCTTGAGCATCTGGAGAAGCGGAGCCAGTGGAGCTCCCACCCTTCGGCGTCCCGATTTCGATGATCGGAGACTGCTTCCGGGTTCGTGGCCAGGACGGGTCTCCAGCCCGCCTTCACGTTTCGCGCGTGACGATCGCGCGCACCCGGACGGCGATGCCGTGCCGGGTTTTTTCTTGTCGTTTCCGCCGCCCGCCCGTGGGCCGGTCGTGCGGAGGCCGTTGTTCCACCGCTCGAGCGAGGTGATGTGAGCCAGGACGAACTGAGAGTCAACGATCGGATTCGTATCAGCCCGGTCCGCCTGATCGATGAGGAAGGAGAGCAGGTGGGGATCGTCCCGACCGATGAGGCGAGGCGAATGGCCCGGGAGAGGGGGCTGGACCTGGTCGAGGTCTCGCCCACCGCGCGGCCACCTGTCTGCAAGCTGATGGACTATGGTAAGCACAAGTACGAGGAGGCGCGGAAGTCTCGCGAGGCAAAAAAGAAACAGCACAACATTCAGGTCAAGGAGGTCAAGCTCCGACCGCGGATCGAGACCCATGACCTCGAGTTCAAGCTGCGGCACGCCCGACGTTTTCTGGAGGAGGGCGACAAGGTGAAGTTCACTCTCATGTTCCGGGGCCGCGAGATCACCCACCCGGAGTTGGGCCGGCGGTTGCTGGAACACGTGCAGGGCGTGCTGGACGACGCGGCGGCGGTGGAAAGCGGGATCGCGCGGGAGGGCCGGACGATGACTCTCGTCATGGCTCCTCGCCGCGAATGAGCGGTCCGCGACGAGGAAGGAGTCGAGATCGATGCCGAAGATGAAGACCAACCGATCGGCCGCGAAGCGGTTCTGGAAGAGCGGCTCCGGCCGCCTCCGCAGGCGGCGGGCGTTTCACAGTCACATCCTGACCAAGAAGAACCGCAAGAGGAAGCGCAGGCTGCGCAGCCCGACGCTCGTGTCGAAAGCCGACACGAAGCGCGTGAAGCGGATGTTGGGGTGAGGGACTGACCGACATAGAGAGGTGACACGATGCCGCGCGTGAAGACGAACACGGCGCGCAACAAGCGTAAGAGAAAGTTGATGAAGGAGGCCCGGGGCTACTTCGGGGCTCGTTCCAAGCTGTATCGAACGGCGAAGGACGCCGTGGAGCGTGGCTGGGAGTACGCGTACCGTGACCGGCGGCGGCGCAAGCGCGATTTCCGGAGGCTCTGGATAGCCCGCATCAACGCGGCGGCTCGTCAGAACGACCTGTCCTACTCGCGCTTCATCAGCGGACTGCGGAGTGCGGGCATCGAGCTCAACCGGAAGGTGCTGGCGGATCTCGCCGTGCGAGAGCCCGCAGCGTTCACGAAGCTGACGGAACTGGCCAAAGAGCACCTGGGATGACGCCGCCGGTCCAGCTCCTCGACACGCTGACGCGGATCGAGGAGGAGGGCCTTGCCGCCATCGAGAGCTCCGGGTCTCTCGACGAGCTCGAGGCGGCCCGGATTCGCTATCTGGGCCGAAGCGGCGAGTTGACCGATGTTCTGAGACGGCTCGGTCAGGCGCCGGCCGCCCAACGCCCGGCGCTCGGAGCGGCGGCGAACCAGGCCAAGCGACGTCTCAAGGCGGCCCTCGAGGAACGGGAGGCCGCCCTGAAGCGGCCGGCCGCCACCACACGACCTCCAGCCGACCTCACAATGCCGGGGCGGCGTGCGTGGCGGGGTGGGGTGCACCCGGTCACACAGGTGATCGACGAGATCTGCGAGATCTTCCGGGAGCTGGGCTTCTCCCGCGTGCGCGGGCCGGAGGCCGAAACCGAGTGGTACAACTTCCAGGCGCTGAACATCCCGCTGGAGCACCCGGCAGCGGACATGTGGGACACGTTCTACCTGGCCGACGGCGTGCTGCTCCGCAGCCACACGTCACCCGTTCAGGCTCGCATCATGGAGACGCACGATCCGCCCGTGCGAGTGGTCGTTCCAGGGATGTGCTACCGGAGGGATCCGTTCGACGCGACGCATGCGCCCGCCTTCGAGCAGATCGAGGGGCTGGCAGTGGACGAAGGAATCGACTTCGTGGAGTTCCGGTCCACGATCGAGCACTTCGTCCGTCGCTTCTTCGGAGAGGACACGCGCACGCGGTTCCGCCCGGCGTACTTTCCCTTCACCGAGCCGTCCGCCGAGGTCGATGCCACCTGCGGCAGCTGTAGGGGCGACGGCTGCTCCACGTGCAAGGGCACGGGGTGGATCGAGATCATGGGCTCGGGCATGGTACACCCGGCCGTGTTCGAGGCCGTGGGCTACGATCCGGAGCGATACACGGGATACGCGTTCGGCATGGGCCCGGCACGAATCGCCATGGCGCGGTACGGGATTCCCGATATCCGGCTGTTCTATGAGGGGGACCTCCGCTTCCTGGAGCAGTTCCGGTAGCCCCGCGGCCCCGCTGTGGCTGCGGAGCGCAGCGACCTTGCTGGGACGGACGCGGCTCACGCTGGCTGGCCGACACGGCCGCCGCGGCCTGCCCGCGATGCGCCGATCCTGCGCGGTGGCGTGACCGCGACCCGAGGCGTATGTTGCGTAGCCTAAAGCCGTTTCTACAGTTTACGCTATAACGCTCTATCGAATAAGCGGATAGTCGGTTGAGAATCTCCGTCAACTGGGTTCGCGAGCTGGCGCCCGGGATCGAGGGCTCGCCGGAGGAGCTCGCCGACCGCCTCTCGATGAGCGCCGTGGCGGTCGACGAGGTGGTGCCTGTC
>JAPULH010000039.1 GCA_027295155.1 Gemmatimonadota bacterium | reverse complement strand
AGCACCTTCCGCTCCGCCTCGGGGATCCCCAGCTTCTCGAACGTGTCCTTGATCTCCTGCGGCACGTCATCCCAGGAGCGCTCCATCTGGTCCTGCGGCCGCACGTAGAAGTAGATCTCGTCCAGGTTGAGCTGCGTGAGGTCGCCGCCCCACGTGGGCATCGGCTTGGACTCGTAGATCTCCAGCGCCTTGAGCCGAAACTCCAGCATCCACTCCGGCTCCTCCTTGTGGGCCGAGATCTGCCGCACCACCTCCTCGCTCAACCCCTTCTTCGACTTGAAGATGGGCTTGTCGTCCGTGACGAAGTCGTACTTGTACTCGTCGAGCCCCAGCTCGGCGACCGTCTCGTCGTAAGGCATCTGTGCTCCTCGGTGCTTCCGTCGCGCGGGGTGAACCCTCAGGCGGCAGCGCGCGCTACCGCGGTGCCGGCCTCGGGCGTCTCGTTCAGGTCCCTGCGACCGTCCCGGCCGCAGCGTCCTCCTTCAGCCAATCGTATCCGTGCTCCTCCAGGTGGTCGGCCAGCTCGGAGCCGCCGCTGTCGACCACTCTTCCCTCCATCATCACGTGCACTCGATCGGGTTGGATGTAGTTGAGAATCCGCTTGTAGTGCGTAATCAGGAGGATCCCCATCTCCTCATCCTCACGAGCCAGTGTGTTGACGCCGTTCGCCACGATCCTGAGGGCGTCGATGTCCAGGCCGCTGTCCGTCTCGTCCAGCACGGCCAACTTCGGCTCGAGCACGGCCATCTGCAGGATCTCGTTCCGCTTCTTCTCTCCGCCGCTGAAGCCGTCATTCACATGGCGGCTTGCGAACTCCGGATCGACCTCGAGCAGCCGCATCTTGTCCTGCAGGAGCTGATGAAACTCGAAGACGTCAACCTCGTCGTCATCCTCCCGACGTGAGTTCAGCGCGGAGCGCAGGAAGTTGGCGATCGTCACGCCGGAGATCTCCGCCGGGTACTGAAACGCCATGAAGATCCCGGAGCGGCTGCGCTCGTGCGGCTCGAGCTCCAGAACGCTGCTGCCGTTGTACAGGATATCGCCCTGCGTCACCTCGTAGGCCGGGTGGCCCGCGATGACCTTCGCCAACGTGCTCTTTCCGGAGCCGTTCGGGCCCATGAGGGCGTGGATCTCACCGCCATCGACCACGAGGTCCACGCCACTCAGGATCTCCGTGCCCTCCCCTTCGAGGGAGACGTGTAAATCCCGTATCTCGAGAAGATGATCTGTCATCCGCCGTTTCCCGAAAGTGATAACCGTTATTGGTTTGGATCCCTAACCTAACCTTGTTGAGACTCGATCTCAAGTACCGGTGAAACCGGTCGAAAGATCCGTCGGAAGATCCGTCGGAAGATCCGTCGGAAGCGACGATGCGTGGCGATCGAGGCGGATGCCGATGCCCGATCGCGTGCGCCCTTCCGTGTGGTCGGATAAGTTGGCCGACCTATGAAGGCTGCGTACTTCGAGGCCCACGGAGGGCCGGAGAACATCCGGGTCGGCCAACTGCCGGATCCTGAGCCCCGTGCGGGCGAGGTGGTTCTGAGCGTGGAGGCGGCAGCGCTGAACCATCTGGACCTCTGGGTGCGGCGCGGCATCCCGGAGCTCGAAATCCCGCTTCCTCATGTGGGTGGATCGGATTTCGCCGGCCGTATCACCCGCCTGGGGGATGGCGTGGAAGGGTGGGAGATCGGCGAGCGGGTCACGGCGAACCCGGGCCTCTGGTGCGATCGCTGTGAGTGGTGCGCTCGGGGCGAGCACAGCTTGTGCGAGCGTTACGGGATCGTCGGTGAACACGTCGCCGGCGGGCTCGCCGAGGAGGTCCGGGTGCCCGTCCGCAACCTCCTCCGTCTGCCGGAGGGCTTCCCGGCGGAGCGCGCGGCGGCCGCGCCGCTCGTTTATCAGACCGCCTGGCGGGCACTGATCACGCGCGCCGGGCTGCGTGCCGGCCAGACCGTACTGATCACGGGCGCCTCCGGTGGAGTCTCGACGGCCGCGATCCAGATCGCGAAGCTCGTGGACGCCCGGGTGATAGCGGTGACGAGCGGCGAGCACGTGGACGCCGTCCGCGAGCTCGGCGCCGACGAGGTGATTGATCGTGACCGGGAGGATTTTTCCGTCGTGGCCTGGAAGCTTACCGGGAGGCGGGGCGTGGATGTCGTGCTGGACGGCGTGGGTGAGGCGGTTTGGGCAAGCTGCGTTCGGGCACTCTCGCCAGACGGCTGCCTCGTGACGTACGGCGCGACCACGGGAGCCCAGGGGTGCCAGGACATCCGGCTCGTGTTCTGGAGACAGCTTCGGATCATCGGGAGCACGATGGCGTCCGACGGCGAGTTTCGGGAGGTCATGAGGCTGGTGCTCGATGGCACGCTGCAGCCGGTGATCGACGTCGTGTGGCCGCTCGAACGGGCCCGGGAAGCACACGAGCGGCTCGAGGCCGGCGAGCAGTTCGGGAAGATCGTCCTGACGCCGTGAGGCGGGTGGAGCACCTTGGCCGACTCCGAACCGAGCGCTTCGACGTCCTCGTCATCGGGGGCGGCATCACGGGAGCGGCGGCGGCACGGGACGCGGCGGCGCGCGGCTTCCGAACGGGGCTCGTGGAGGCGCGCGACTTCGGCGAGGGGACGAGCAGTCGATCCTCACGCCTGATCCACGGCGGCCTTCGCTACCTCGAGCAGTTCGAGTTCGACCTCGTGTTCGAGGCGAGCCGCGAGCGCCGCACCCTCCTTCGCATCGCGCCCCACATGGTGCGTCCCCTCGAGTTCCTCTTCCCCGTCTACCGGGAGGGCAGCGTGGGGCGCCTCAAGCTGGATGCGGGGATGTGGCTGTACGACGCCCTGTCGCTGTTCCGGAACATCGAGCGGCACCAGATGCTGAGCGCCAGCGACGTTCTGTGGCGCGAGCCCGGTCTCGCTCCCGAGGGGCTCCTGGGAGGCGCCCGATACTTCGACGCCCAGGTGGACGACGCCCGGTTGGTGCTGACCACCGTTCGGGCGGCGGCGAAGTGCGGCGCCGCCGTGGCCAATCGGCTCGAGGTCGTCCGGATCCTCTACGAGGAAGGGGAGGCGGTCGGCGTCCGCGTCCAAGAGAAGCTGGCCGAGCCGGGCGAAGCGTCCGAGTGGGACGTTCGGACACACCTCGTCCTGAACGCCACGGGGCCGTGGACCGATCAGACGCTGACGCGCGCGGGCCGGGAGGCACCGCCTCTGCTTCGTCCGACGCGAGGTACCCATATCCACGTTCGGCGGGACCGGATCGGGCACTCCCGGGCGCTGATCTTCGAGTCGCCGCTCGACGGCCGGATCATGTTCGTCCTCCCCTGGGGGGATCTTACGCTCATCGGCACGACCGACGAGGAGTACGAAGGGGCTCCCGAGGACGTACGTCCGACCGGCGAAGACGTGCGATACCTGCTGGATTCGACCAACCGGCTCTTTCCGGACGCGCGCCTGGACGCCGCCGACGTGCTCAGCGCTTGGGCCGGCCTGCGGCCCCTCGTCGCCGGAGAGGCGGATGCGGAGGAGGACGAGGTGTCGCGGGACCATGTGATACTCGAGGAGCCGCCGGGGCTGCTGACGATTGCCGGAGGCAAGCTCACCTCCCACCGCGCGATGGCGGAGGAGATCGTCGACCTGGCCGAGTCACGGCTCTCCGAGCGGGGGATCCAGGCCCGTGCGGAGGCTGAGACCGCTGGCATGCCCCTCCCCGGCGGCGACTTCGAGGATCTGGAGGAGCTGGAGCGGACGCTTCAGAGCCGCGTGGCCGCTTGGGGCCTGGACCGGGGCGTGTGCGAGCGGCTGGCCCGCGCCTACGGGACGTTGGCAGACGAGGTGCTGGAGCTGGTCTCGGAGCGGCCGGAGCTGCGGGAGCGGCTCGTGGAGGATCGGCCGTACATCGCGGCCGAGGCGGTTCAGTCCGCGAGACGCGAGATGGCGCTGCACGTGGAGGATGTGGCGTTTCGGCGCACGCACGTGGGTCTCGAGACCGAGGAGTTCGGCGCCGCGATCCGCCGAATCACCGTCCTGATGCGGGACGAGTTGGGTTGGGACGAAGCGCGGGAACAGGCGGAGATAGCGAGGGCCGAGGCCGTCCGGGAGCGAAACGAGCTCTTCCGGTCGGAGCTCGAGGCGCTCGAGGCGCCCGGCGGGTCGGAGGGCCCGTGAAGCGTGCGCCGACGGCTCTCATGCCGGTGACCCTCGCGGCCGCGCTGGCAGCGTGCGGTGGCGATGCCGGCCGCGAGGCGGGTGTTCCGGCAAGCGAGGCTGCGGGCCAGACGGACGCTGCCGCGGACACCGGCGGAGCCCGGCTCTACCCGCTCCGCCTCGTCAATCCACGCTTCTATCCGATCGTCGTGTTCGCCAGCGCCGGGGCCCGGGAGGTGCTCCTCGACACGGTGGCGGCGAGGGACTCGAGCCGGCTCAACGTGCAGGTGGCCGCCGGGCTGCTCCGGCTACGGGCGGTGGATCTGGAGGGAAACGAGCTGGGCGTGGCGTTTCTTCCAACCTGGCGGGACGATCCGCCGGGTGGGGCGGAGGGTGGTGCGCGGAGGGGCGTCGACTCGCTGAGCTGGAAGCTTCCGCCGCCTCCGTGAGGCGCTCAGCCGCCGAACAGACCGGCGATCATCTCGAACGTCTTCGTCACGGTGAAGTAGAGAACGAGCAGGAGGAGCGGCGGCACGACGTACCTGATGAA
>JAPULH010000038.1 GCA_027295155.1 Gemmatimonadota bacterium | reverse complement strand
CCGGCCTGCTCCGGCACGAGGACGCGAAGGGCGATCGGCTTCAGGATCGTCTCGAACTTCGCCTGGATGACGTTCTTCAACATCACCTTCTTCGATCCCTCCTGCTCACGGACGCGGGCGTCGTTCGGAAGGTTGAAGGCGATCGTCTGCACGCCGGCCCGGGTGTCGCCGGCCGCATAGGCGAGGTCGACCACGGAGATCGGCGACGTGAAGGGGCGATCCAGGTTCTTGTGCTCCTCGGGGATGGGTAGAGCCTGCTCCAGCGCGGGCAGCTCCGAGACCAGCCCGGCGAGCTTGCGGCTCTCCTCGGGATCCCTGATCCCCAGGAACGACTCGAACGCCGCCTTGTAGCCGAACAGACGGTCCTCGTACACTTCGTAGGGTCCGATCGTCGGCTCGATCAGGTTGTCCTCGAGGCGCATCCACGCGACCTCGCTGTCGAAGTAGTCGTTCGAGAGGAACGAGGCGGCGCGCGCGGAGAGGAAACGGGCGAGCGACGGGTTGCCGGCGTCGTTGGCGGCCTGGCGCAGGGCGGCTGCCGCGGCCCGCAGCCCGTCGCCGTACGCCCGCGAGTACGGGACGGCGACGAGGGCGCCCCCTTCCTGCTGCTCGATCACGGTGTAGTAGGATGTGAACGCCTCGCGGTCTTCCGGGTGCTCCTCGACCCAGCGCTCGAAGCCCTCCCTCGTGATCTCCTCCGAGTAGAAGCCGGCACCCTCGGGCTTCGGGCCCATGTTCAGGAAGGGCTCGTCCTCCTCCAGGCGGTCCCAGGGCCCGTACATGATCTCGAAGTAGGCGCGCGCCGCGTCCATGCCGGGACCCTGATGTTCTCGCAGCATGCCTTCCAGCTCGGAGTTGCCTCTCCACACCTGATCGAGGAAGATGGCGTTCAGGACGTCGGAGGCCTCGACCAGCCGGGCGAGCACGCGCTTCTGCGAGGCGTCCAGCAGGCTCTCGTCGAAGGTGAGGGTGACCGGCGCGAACCGCGCCAGGCGGTGCTGGAGGTTCTCCGGCGTGAGCCCGGGAGCGATCTCGACGAACTCGGGCAGCGAGGGGTGGGCCGGCATGGCGGCCGTGTCCGGCGAGCCGATCTCCCTGTCGGCCGGCCCTTCCGGTGCGCCGCTCTCCCGGCCGCCGCCTCCCTCTCCTACGCACCCGGCCACGGCGATCAACAGCCCTGCGGCAGCGCTGAGCGGGGCCACGGCCATCGAAAGCACGTCTCGGTCGCTCATCTCGGATCGCACTCCATCAATGTGGACCTCGGCCTGCTTCGTCCTGTCGCGCCGATGCCACTAGGGTTTATCAGCGACCTGCTTGGCACGCTCTCGCCGCACGGCGGTGACGAGGATGAGGCCCAGTCCGCCCCAGACGAAGCCGAGGATCAGCATCATGGTGATGACGGCGCTCGCTGTCATGTCGTGAATAATGCGGTCAAGCGGGCGTCCCCTCCAGACCGAGCTCGCCGGCGATCTCCCGCATGGCCCCGATCACGAACCGGGTGTGGTCGCTCATCTCCTCGTCGATCGCTTCCGCGGCCTCTCGCATCGCGTCCCGGTCCACCGCCGCGGCGAAGGAGCGATCCTTCATCTTCTTCTTCACGGACTTCGGCTCGAGGTCCATGATCCCGTGCGGACGAACGAGGGAGCACGCGACCAGGAAGCCCGTGAGCTCGTCCACCGCTCGCAGGGAGCGCTCCATGCGGGTCGCCGGCTCCACCCCGGTGTACTCTGCGTGGGAGAGAATCGCCCGCCGGACGTCCTCGGGCACTCCCCGCTCCTCGAGAACGGCGGAGCCGGCCGACGGATGTCCCTGCGTCGGGTCACGCTCCCGGTTCGGCCAGCGCTCGTAGTCGAAGTCGTGAAGCAGGCCTGTGACGCCCCACCGGTCCTCATCCTCCCCGTACTTGCGCGCGTACGCCCGCATCGCGGCCTCCACCGCGTACATGTGCTTGCGGAGGTTCTCGTTGGTCGTGAACTCGTGGACGATCGCGACGGCTTCCTCGCGCGACGGGATATCGCTCATCAGCTATCCTCTTCCAACAGGGCGGCACGGGTGACGGCACGGCGGCCGAAGCGCAGCCTCAGAGCGTCGATCGCGCTTGCCACACGACGATCGGGACGCTCCCCGGCTTCGAAGAGCGAGAGCTGACCGGCGCCGGATCGGTGCAGGCCCGACAGGGTGACGCCGACCAGCCGGACCCTCCGCTTCTTTCGGTCCGCGATCCGAAGGAGGCGCACCGCTACGGGCCAGATGCCCTCGAAGGTGTCGACGGGCCGCGCAAGGGTTGCCTGGCGCGTCACCGTGTCGAAGCCTTGCCACCGCAGCTTCACCGTCACGGTGGTCCCCGCAAGATCCTTCCGGCGGAGCGCCGCCGCCACCTGCTCGCATAGCCGCAGGAGCGTGCGCTCCACCACGCGCCGATCCATCACGTCCGCCTCGAAGGTGATCTCCTTCCCGAGCGACTTGCGCTCCCGATCCGGGAGAACGGGCCTGTCGTCCAGGCCACGGCACAGTCGATGGAACCGCCGGCCGTTCACCTTCCCGAACGCCCGGATCAGCTCGTCCAGCTCCAGGCGCTCCATGTCGCCGAACGTCCGGATCCCCAGACGGTGGAGGTGTTCGAGGGTCTTCGGCCCGGCGCCCCAGAGGCGCTCGATCTCGAGAGGCGCGAGGAACCGGCGCTCGGAGCCCGGCCGTACCTGGACGAGCCCGTCGGGCTTCTGGAGATCGCTGGCCAGCTTGGCGATGAATTTCGAGGAGGCGACGCCCACCGAGGCCGTGAGCGATTCCTGCTCCAGGATCTCCTTCTTGATGGCGCGGGCGATCGCCGCGCCGTCGCCGAACAGGGCCTCGCTGGCGGTCACGTCCAGAAAGGCCTCGTCGATGCTGAGCGGCTCGACGATCTCCGTGTACCGCTCGAGCATGGCGAAGATGCGCCGGGAAACGGCTCCGTACAGGGAACCACGCGGCCGCAGGTAGGCGGCATGCGGACAGCGACGATACGCTTCGGCGATCGGCATGGCCGAGTGGATGCCGTACTCCCGCGCCTCGTAGCTCGCTGCCGCCACCACCCCGCGGCCGCGGCCTCTCCTGGGGTCCGCTCCCACGACGACAGGCCGGCCGGCAAGCCGAGGATTCTCGCGGAGCTCGACCGCCGCGAAGAACGCGTCCATGTCCACGTGAAGGATGGTGCGGGCACTCATCCGGGCATTCGGTTATTCGGCTGGTGGTTCATGCTGGCGCACATCGGTTCATTCATGCTGGCGTTCATCCGGCGCGCCGCCGGCGATCCGTTCCCACAGGATCCGGAGCGCACGCGCCGGGTTATCCGAGATCAGGCCGTCCACGCCCCACTCCCACAGCCTCCGCATCGCGTCGGGACGGTTTACGGTCCAAACGAAAACGCCCAGTCCGTCCCTGTGCGCACGCCGGACGAAGCGACGCGTGACGATGCGGAAGCCGCGGTAGCGCTCCGGCACCATCACGGCCTCCGCCGCCGGCACGGCCGCGCCCGCGAGCCCGATCTTCCCGAGCAGCACGTAGGGCCGCAGCTCCTCCTCGCTCGCGCTGCTCCGCCCCACCCGATCGGCCGACGGCCTCAGGGCCCGCCGCGAGAAGGAGCCGAGAAGCATGCGGTGCGCGACGTCCCTCCCTTCCAGCCACGCCGGGAGCACGTCGCCGGCGCGAGCGGACTTGATCTCCACCACCGCCGGGAGATCGCCGATCCCCGCGAACGCCTCATCCAGCGTCGGAATCCGGACGCCGCGCCCTCGAAAGGGAAAGGTGCGTCCCCGGTCCGGCGTGAAACGGTAGCCCGCGTCCAGCTCCCGGACTTCGGGCAGCGTCATCTCGTCGATTCGACCGGAGCCGTCGGTAGTCCGGTCCACACCGGGATCATGGAGAACCACGAGCTGCCCGTCCCCCGTGCAGCGGATGTCGAACTCCACCGCATGCGCGCCGACTGCCACCGCGTGGCGCAGCGCGGGCAGCGTGTTCTCGGGAGCCACGCCCGCGGCGCCGCGGTGTCCGATCACGCGAAGGGACGATCCGGGGCCGAAGCTCATGCAGTATAGTAAGCTTCTCGGTCGGCCCGCCAAGCCCGGCTTTCTTGCCGCTCGGAGCGAGCGCGAGCTACCATCTCGGGGATATGGCGAACGGCGAGAGCGAGAGCGGGCACCCGCCCGACCTGATGAACAAGCTGACGTCGCTGTGCAAGCGGCGCGGCTTCGTCTTTCAATCCTCCGAGATCTACGGCGGGGTCGGATCCGTCTACGACTACGGTCCCCTCGGGGTGGAGCTGAAGAACAACCTCCGCCAGGCATGGTGGCGGGAGATGGTGCACCGGCGCGCGGACATCGAGGGCCTGGACGCCGGCATCCTCATGAACTCCCGCGTGTGGGAGGCGAGCGGCCACGTCGAGGGGTTCACGGATCCGCTGGTCGAGTGCCGCAATTGCCACCGGCGCTTTCGCGCCGACGAGCTGGAGGGCGTCCAGTGTCCCTCCTGCGGCATGTCAGGCACCTTTACCGAACCTCGCCAGTTCAACCTGATGTTCAAGACGTTCATGGGCCCGGTGGAAGACGAGGGTGCCGTGGCCTACCTCAGGCCGGAGACCGCCCAGGGGATCTACGTCAACTTTCGGAACGTGAACGAGACGGCCCGTCAGAAAATCCCGTTCGGGATCGCCCAGGTCGGGAAGGCGTTCCGAAACGAGATCACGCCCGGCAACTTCATCTTCCGCACCCGCGAGTTCGAGCAGATGGAGATGCAGTACTTCGTCAAGCCGGGCACGGATGCGGAGTGGTTCAAGGCCTGGATGGAGCGCCGCATGGATTGGGTGCGCCGGCTCGGCATCACGCCGGAGCGCCTGCGCTTCCACGAGCACGGAGCAGACGAGTTGGCGCACTACGCCAAGGCGGCGTTCGACATCCAGTATCACTTCCCGTTCGGCTGGCAGGAGTTCGAGGGAATCCACAACCGGACCGATTTCGACCTGTCGCGCCACCAGGAGTTCTCCGGAAAGAAGCTCGAGTACTTCGATCCCGCCAGCGGCGACCGCTTCCTTCCGTACGTGATCGAGACGTCGGCCGGTCTCGACCGGACGCTGCTGGTGGTCCTGGCCGACGCCTATGCCGAAGAGGAGATCGAAGGCGAGAAGCGGGTGCTCCTCCACCTGCATCCCCACCTCGCTCCGATCAAGGCCGCCGTGTTCCCGCTGGTGAAGAAGGACGGGATGCCGGAGGTGGCGAGGCGGGTGGCCGATTCGTTGCGGGAGTCCCTCCCCGTCTTCTACGACGAAACCGGTTCCATCGGCCGCCGGTATCGCAGGCAGGACGAAGCCGGCACGCCGTACTGCATAACGATTGACGGTGTGACCCTGGAGGACGAGAGCGTCACGGTGCGCGACCGTGACACCCTGCGGCAGGAGCGTGTTCCGATCGCGGGGTTACGGCAACACCTCCAGGCCGCGCTGGAGGCGGACCCGCTATGACCTCCACCCGCTTCGCTGCCGCTTGAGCCTCACCCTGGACGAGCTCCGCATGCGAGCGGAGCGCCTTCTGGCGCGTGCCACCGAGGAACGCTACCGGGCGGAAGCGGGCCTGAAGACGCGGCCCGAGCTCGCCGCGATCTACGAGTCCGAACCGTTGCTCGACATGTCGTCCGCCATGCCGGTCGTGGAACGACGGCTGGCAGAGGCGACCGGGGATGAGGAGCGGCGACTCCGCTACCTGCTCGAGTGGCTCGGCAGCCGGCACATCGCGCAAGCTCGTGCGGCGCTGGACGACGAGCTGTACGCCTGGGAGAGCACCACGACCCTGGATGTGGAGGGCAGCGAGCTGCCGCTGACGGGCATTCCTGCCTTGCTGCAGAACAGCGAGCGGGCGATGGCGCTCCAGCTGGAGGAGCGGCGAAATCAGGAGCTCGAGGAGGTCACGCCGCTGCTGCTGGATCGGAACTACCGTGTGCGGCAGGCGGCGGAGGGGCTGGGATACGGCCGGTACGTGGAGGCCAGCTCACGCGTCGCCGGCTTCAGCCTCAGGGCCCTGGCGCGCCCAGCGAGACACGTGCTGGACGAGACGGAGGACGCGTTTCAGGAACTGCTGGCCTACCACTTCGGTCGGTGGCTCGATCTGTCGCCTGCAGAGGCGATGAGATCCGACATGAGCAGGCTCCGGCGCATGGAGTGGCTGGACGCCGAGTTCAAGACGGGGGAGGTGCTGGCCTGTGTGGAGCGCGACCTCTCGGCACAGAGCGTCCCTCTGGAGGCGGAGGGTCGTTTGACGCTGGACCTGGAGGCGCGGCCGCTGAAGCGCGCCCGGGCCTTCTTCGCGGCGGTGCGAGTGCCTGCCCAGGTGATTGTCTGCCTGTCGCCGGCCGGCGGACGGGCCGACTGCCAGGGTCTCCTGCGGGCGCTCGGAGGAGGGCTTCACGCCGCCTACACCTCGCCGGAGCTCCCCTTCGAGTATCGCTGCCTGGGGGATGCGTCGTTGCCGAGGGCGTTCGGCCGGGTGTTCGCGCGACTGGTCAGCGTACGGCCGTGGGTGCGGATGAGAACGGGGCTCGCGGGTGAGGGGCTGGACGGGTACCTGCGACTCGCTGCGTTCCTGGATCTTCAGGCGCTGCGGCGGGATGCGGCCACCCTCATCTACGAGCTGGAGTTGGCCGAGAGCGATCACCCCACGGAGCTTCGCTTTCGCTATGCGGAATCGATGCGCGCGGCGACCGGCGTACGCTATGATGCGCGGACCTTCCTGGAGCATGCCGAGGGGGACTTCGCGGCAGGCCGCCGACTCAGGGGATGGATGCTGGGGGCGATCCTCTCCGCCGAGTTGAGGGAGCGGTACGATGAGGACTGGTTCAGGAATCCTCGCGCGGGCCTCTTCCTGCGCGAGCTGTTCGAGCAGGGAGCGAGCGAGAACGCCGGTGAGCTGGCCGAGCGCTTCGGCAGGCGGCTGGATCCCGAGCCGCTGCTCTCGTCCCTGGGTGCTCAGCTCGACTGACGGTTGGGCGCCGTGAGCCGCAGCCGGGCATCCTCCGCTGGAAGGGTCTCGGCCGGGCTGGCGTTGCTGGCTGCGGGCTACACGGCCTGGGTGAGGCGCCGCAACGCGAGGCTGCGGCGGCCGCCGGTTCGGGGTCCGGACGGGGTTCCCTACCGGTCGCGCCGGATGATCTACTCGGACGGAGCGGAGGTTAGCTATCTCGACGTCGGCGCCGGCGTTGCTGTTGTCATGATCCCCGGCGCCGACGGAATGAAGGAGACGTTCCGATACCAGCTGCCGTCTTTCGCACGCTGCCATCGCGTGATCGTCGCGGATGTGCGGGACTGCTTCTCGCCGGAAGACACGTTCGACCGGCTCGCCGACGACGTCGCGGAGCTGATGGAGGAACGGGGGGTCGAGTCCGCCCTCGTGGTCGGCCAGAGCCTCGGAGGGGCGATCGCCATTCGGCTGGCGACCCGCTACCCCGAGCGCGTCACCGGCCTCGTCGTGGTTAACTCGCTGACCCACATGACGATCGAGCACATGGGCCTGAACCGCACTGGCCTCATCCCGCTGGCGCAGCTGGCGACCCGCTATCTCCCGACGGATGCGGCTCGGCTTCTCTCCGACGTGTGGAGCCGCGCCGGGGTGTGGATCTTCGACAACTCGCCGGGGCGGGCGAACATCATCGAGTACGCCCTCTGGACCGGGCCTCGCACGGTGCCGTCGGCGGTGTCGAAGCGGCGGGTCGACCTCTTCCGGGATGTCGATCTCCGGTTGGAGCTGCCGCGGATCCGGGTGCCGATGCTGGTGGTGCGGGGACCCCGGGATTCCTACATGCCGCCGGGGTGGTGGGAGGAGATGCTGGCAGGGGTCCCCGGGGCGCACTGCGTGGAGATCCCTGAGACAGGACATTGTTCCCACGTGTCGATGCCGGGGGCGTTCAACCACGCGGTCCTGGCCTGGATCGCCGGGGAGCGTGAGGACGCGAGCCGGTGGCGCGGAGGCGAGATTTGACGGAGGAAAGGCCCGTCTTCTCTTCCCGCTGGGGGACCATGCTCGTCATGCTGGGCATGGCGGTCGGGACGGGGAACATCTGGCGCTTCCCGCGCGTGGCTGCCTCCAACGGGGGCGGTTCCTTTCTGGTGGCCTGGGTCGTCTTTCTCCTCCTCTGGTCCGTCCCGCTGATCCTCGTCGAGTTCGCGATGGGGAAGAGCACGCGGCTCGGGCCGATCGGGTCGTTCGTCAGGGTGGCAGGTCCGCGCTTCGCCTGGATGGGAGCGTGGGTCGCGTTCACCGCTACGGCCATCATGTTCTACTACTCCGTCGTGATGGGGTGGACGGTCCGCTACCTCTGGGGCTCCCTCACGGGATCGATCCCGATGGAATCGCCGGCGAAGGCGGAGGCCTTCTGGTCGGGGTATGTAGGCTCCGGAACGGCGGTGGCCACCCACGCGGTCGCCATGACGCTGGGAGTGCTGGTCGTGGTGAGAGGGGTGCGCGGAATCGAGCGTGCGGCGCGCGTGCTGATACCGAGCCTCCTGGTGCTCATCGTCGTCCTTGCTCTGCGCGCCGTCACCCTCCCGGGTGCGTCGGCGGGGCTCGAGTTCCTCTTTCTGCCGAAGTGGGGGGATCTGCTCACCGCGCGAGTGTGGTTGGAGGCGCTCACGCAGAACGCCTGGGACACGGGCGCCGGTTGGGGGCTCATCGTGGCGTACGCGGTCTATCTGAGGGAGCGCGAGGACACGACGCTGAACGCCTTTCTCCTCGGCTTTGGCAACAACTCGGTCTCGCTCCTCGCCGGTGTTATGGTGCTGTGCACGGTGTTTGCGATCATGCCGGAGGCCGCGGACCGGATCGTGGGAGCCGGAAACGAGGGACTGACGTTCGTCTGGGTGCCGCAGCTTTTCGGCCGAATGCCGGCGGGCCGCGTCTTCATGGTCCTCTTCTTCCTGGCGCTCGTGTTCGCGGCCTGGAGCAGCCTCATCGCGATGATCGAGCTGGCCTCGAGGGTGCTCCGGGACGCCGGAGTGGCGCGTACCCGGGCCATTCTGGTGGTCGGGACATTGGGCTTTCTTCTCGGCCTTCCCTCGGCGCTGTGGCCCGACGTGTTTCGGAACCAGGACTGGGTGTGGGGCGTCGGACTCATGCTGTCGGGCTTCTTCTTCGCGTTCGCCGTGATCCGTTACGGGGTGGACCGATTCAGGGAGCGAGTGGTTAATACGGAGGGCTGCGACCTGAGAATCGGCCGCTGGTGGAACGTCGCGATACCTCTCGTGGCGCTGCAGGCGGTCGTCCTCATGGGGTGGTGGCTCTGGCAGGCAGTGAACCCATCCGATCTCGCGGCGACGTTCACGCCTTTCTCGACCTTCAACGTGGGGAGCGTGCTCGTGCAGTGGAGCGTGGCCATCGCTGCGTTCCTCGCGCTCAACCGGTGGCTGGTCCGGATCTCGGGAGCCGATCGGCTGGCACGGGTGGATGAATGATGTACAAAGGACACACCTACGAGGAGCTAACGTGAGAATCTTCCGCCTGAATCGAGTGGTGTTGTTGAGCCTCGGGTTGGTGGCGCCCTGGCTCGCGGGGTGCGCCAGCAGTGGCACTGGCGGGGCGCCGGCTGCCGCTCCAGCGGCAGCGCCGACGGAAGCGGCAGGCAGCGCCGACGCTGAGCTTCCGCCGAAGCCGCTCACCCCCACCCAGCGAGCGGCGCTGAAGGTGGAGAGCGTCGAGGTGCGGCCGGCCGAGATGGCACTCGAGGTGGGCGAGACCCTCCGGCCCGAGGTGGTCGCCCTGGACTCGGAGGGCCGGGAGGTCGACGGAGTCCAGCTGAGGCGCTTCGTGCAGGGACGGGCCGCGGTCTACGATCCCGACTCCGGCGAAATCGAGGCCGTGGAGCCCGGAGAAGCCACGCTGCTGGCCGGGCTTGTGAAGCCCGCGGTGGCGGGTGGCAGCCCCGAGATGCTCTTCGCCCGCGCCCGGATCGTGGTGCGGCCTCTCCCGGTGGCGCGGCTCGAGCTCGACGTGCCGGCCGGTCCCCTCTACTCGGGCACGCGGGTCCGCGCAGAAGTCGCCGCCTTCTCCGAGATCGTCAAGGAGAACGGGGACGATGGGGCCAGCGTGATCGTCTTCGAGCGGAAGCGGTTCGACGTCGCGTGGAGCTCCTCCGATCCGTCCGTGGCCGAGGTGACTCCAAACGGTTTCGTTCTGGCGAAGCGGCCCGGCCCCGCCACGCTGACCGCCACCTCGGAGGGGGTGAACGCCTCGGCCGAGGTTGTCGTGGTCGAGAACCCCGTCCGTAACCTGACGGTGGAGCCGGCCCTCGAGGAGGTGCAGGTGGGTGACGTCACCCACTTTTCCGTGGTGGCGCTGGACTCGAGAGGGCGCCCGGTGCCGAACGTCCCCGTGGAGTGGACGGCCGCCGGTCTCTCCGGCCAGCCCGTGGAGTCCGCGCTCATCCTCGAGAACGGCACGTTCGTCGCCAGCATGGCCGGCATGTACAGGGTGACGGCGACGATCGGCGACATGTCGGCGGTGGCCGAGGTATCGAGCCGCCCCCGGCCCGGCCGGCGGGGCCTTGAGAAGGTCGCCCATGCGCCGGTCCCCGAGCACTCCACCTCCGACCTCTGGGTCTTCGAGGGGGTGGATGGGCGCGACTACGCGTACACCGGAACTCACGCCGCAGGGAAGGGCGGAAACGTGATGTACGCGTGGGACGTCACGGACCCGGCGAGTCCGGTTCTTACGGACTCCGTGCTGGTGGACGCGCGGGTCGTGAACGATATCAAGGTGAACGCCGACGCCACCCTGGCCGTCATCACTCGCGAGGGGGCCTCGAACCGGCAGAACGGGATCATCGTGCTGGACATTGAAGATCCGGCCCACCCGACGTTGCTCTCCAGCTACACGAAGGACCTGACCGCCGGCATACACAACACGTGGATCGAGGGGGACCTGGTCTACGCGATCAACGATGGCACGCGCGCGGTCCACATCATCGACATCTCGAATCCCGCCCTGCCCGAGGAGGTGGGCCGGTGGGAGCTGGAGAGAGAGGGAAAGTACCTCCACGATGTGATGATCAAGGATGGGCTGGCCTATCTGAGCTACTGGGATGATGGGTTGATCATCCTGGACGTGGGTGCAGGCATCAAGGGCGGATCGCCACGCGATCCGAAGTTCGTCTCCCAGTACCAGTACCGAAGCCGCCAGGGATCGGAGGAGTACGGCAACACGCACCACGCGATCCGCTACAAGAACTACGTGTTCCTGGGAGACGAGATCTTCGGGTGCGAGGAGTGCGTCAACGGGCCCCGCGGGTACGTCCACGTGATCGACGTGACCGACATCGAGAGGCCGGTCGAGGTGGCGCGATACCAGGTGCCGGAGGCCGGCACCCACAATCTGTGGGTCGAGGATGACAAGCTGTACGTGGCCTACTATCAGGGTGGGCTGCGCGTCGTGGACGTGTCGGGTGAGCTCCGAGGCGACCTGTACCGGCAGGGCCGGGAGCTCGGGTGGTTCATGACCGAGTCCAAGGACGGTTTCCAGCCGCACAGCACGATGGCCTGGGGACCACAGCCCTACAAGGGGAAGATCTTCGTCGCCGACATGAACTCCGGCCTCTGGGTTCTCGAGCTGGAGGAGCCGGAGTAGACGCTCGGCCGATGACCGTGTCAGCCAATCGCTTTCGGGATGTGCTCGGGCGTCTGGCGGGCGGCGTCTGCGTGGTCACGGCTTGTGACCCCGACGGAGGGCCCCGCGGCCTTACCGCCACGGCGGTGTGCTCCGTCTCGCTGGAGCCACCGCTCCTCCTCGCGTGCCTGGCCGGCGATAGCCGCACCCATCGCGCGATCGAGATCTCCGGGCACTACGCCGTGAACTTTCTGGGTGCTGGAGACCGGGAGCTGGCGGAGCGGTTCGCGGGTGACGAGGAGGACAAGTTCTCGGGACTTGAGCCGACGACCGGAAGAACGGGAGCACCGCTGCTTGCCGGCGCCCTCGGCTATTGCGACTGCGTCGTAATCGACCGGGTGGTCGCCGGAGACCACACTGTCTTCATCGGCCAGGTGGAGGCTGCCGGGACGCTGGCTGCGACTCGCGCTTCCGGCTCGGCTTCCCCCCTCCTCCGGTACCGCGGCTCCTACGCCACGGTGGGCCAGGCCGTCGAGATCGAGGAAGAGGCTTCCGGCGATGGCGCCTGATGAGGCAAGGCGCTCCGGCGGGCTCGAGCAGCCGGCGTTCGAGATCCTGGCCTCCGAGATGTGGGAGAGGATTCCGGCGGAGCTGAAGGAGGGGGTCGACGCGCTGGTGGTCGAGGCAGGAGAGCGGGGTCACCCGTCGCTCGGAGGCGTCTACACGCTCGGCGAGTGTGTGACGGAGTCCTGGCCCTCGGGGTACGGCGACTCGGGAGACGTGCGCTCGCAGCTCGTCCTGTATCACGGCTCCTTCCTGGCGCTCGCCGAGGAGGACGCGAGCTTCCAGTGGGAGGAGGAGACATGGGAGACGATCCTGCACGAGCTGCTGCACCATCGGGAGGTGGCGGCCGGTGAGTCGGACCTGGACGATCTGGACTGGGCGATCGACCAGAACTTCCGCCGGCACGCGGGCAGGTCGTTCGACCCGGCCTTCTACCGCGCGGTGCCGGCTGACCCGGATGGGGGCGCCCGACTGGACTCCGACGTCTTCGTGGAAGGTCGGGGGGAGCTTGGCAGCGCTCGTTTCACGTGGAGGGGCCGCGACTGGACGGTTCGCGTGCCCGACTCCGACAAGACGCTCTTCGTCCAGGTGCGCAACCTGGCGGGAGGGCGGCTCTGCGTCGTCGTGGATCCCCGCGTCAGTGTCTTCCGACGACTGCTGGGGCGTCGCGCGGTCGGGATCGAGCGCCTGATGCGGCACGCGCTGCCGGCGCTGCAGGCCGGAGGTTGAGCATGCCGCTTCTCGGTGGGTTCGGCATCGGCCGATGGTTCGGCTTCCCGATCAGGATCGATTTCTCCTGGTTCATCCTGATCGCGCTGATCGTCTGGGTGTTCAGCACCGTGGAGTTTCCCCGGCAGCTTCCCGGATACGGAGACACGGCGTACCTGGCGATGGGGGTGGCCGCCGCGCTCTTCTTCTTCCTCTCGCTGCTGCTCCACGAGCTGGCCCATTCCGTGGTCGCACGCTCCAGGGGGATTCCGGTCCAGGGGATCACTCTGTTCATCTTCGGCGGGGTGGCCCAGACGACGAAGGAGGCCGAGCGGCCGGTCGATGAGTTCCTGATCACCGTGGTGGGGCCTATGGCGAGCTTGGCGCTCGCCGGCCTGTTCTGGTCCATTGGCGCCCTCGGCTCGGAGCTCGGCGTCGCCGCTCCGGCGGCTGAGGTCGCCCGCTACCTCGGCTGGCTCAACTTCGCCCTGGCCGTCTTCAACCTGGTTCCGGGGTTTCCGCTCGATGGGGGCCGCCTCTTTCGCGCCGCGATCTGGCAGCTTACGGGTGACCTGAGACGCGCCACCCGCTGGGCGACTGCCGGCGGTCGCGCCTTCGGGTACACCCTCATGGCTGCCGGGCTGTTCCTCCTTCTGAACGGTAGGCTGATCAACGGAGTGTGGCTGGCCTTCATCGGCTGGTTCCTGGCGAATGCCGCCGCGTCCAGCTACCGGCAGTTCCTCCTCATGCGAGCCATTTCCGGCGTACCGGTCTCGCTCGTCCTCCGCCGCGCGCCTGCCGTGCCCGCCGAGATGAGCGCGCTGGAGCTGGCCGGGCTCTTCGTCGGCGGAGCGTCGTCGTCGTTGCCCGTCGTGCAGGAGGGCCGCATGACCGGGATCGTCGATCTGGACGTGGTGGCGAAGCTCCCGCTCGACCGGCGGACGAGCACGACCGTCGGTGAGCTGATGAGCGACCTCACCGGGACGGCAAGCGTGCCGCCCCACGAGACCCTTGACCGGGTCGTGATGCAGCTGCAGAAGACGGATGGAGAGCACGTGCTCGTTGTCGATGGAGATCGCTTCCTCGGCGTCGTTACCCTGGACGACATCGGAGACTGGGTGCAGCGAGCTCGCAAGCTCGGCCTGGACCGATCGGACGTCGGGCTCCGAGAGCTGCTCGCCGGGGGTGGGCCGGTCGCGGATGGGTCGAACGAGGACGGACCCCGTGGCTGAGAAGAGCCCACCGGTGTTCGAGGTCCGGCTCGATCGGTTGAGCGCGAGGCTCGAGGAGCGGTTTACGGATCTCGCGCTGAGCCTGGATTACTCGAACGCTCTCGAGCTTCTCGTGGCGACGATCCTCTCGGCGCAATGCACCGACGCTCGCGTGAACGAGGTGACGCCCGCTCTCTTCGCCCGCTTTCCGACCGCTGAGGAGTACGCCGGCGCGGATCGCGAGGAGCTGGAGGAGTACGTTCGGCCCACCGGCTTCTACCGAAACAAGGCGAAGCACATCCAGGAGATGGCCGACCGGCTCGTCTCCGACCACGGAGGAGAAGTCCCGGACGAGATGAAGGAGTTGATCCAGCTTGCCGGCGTTGCCCGAAAGACTGCCAACGTCGTGCTGAGCAACTGGTTTGGGAAGCATGAGGGTGTGGTGGTCGACACTCACGTGAAGAGGGTGGCGCGACGGCTCGGGCTGACCGAGGAGACGAACCCCGAGAAGATCGAACGTGACCTCATGGCCCTTCTTCCGAGGGAGGGTTGGAGGCCTTTCGCGTGGCGCCTGATCCTCCACGGACGCTCCACCTGTCATGCCCGCAAGCCGACCTGCGTGGAGTGCGTGGTCGCGGACCTTTGTCCGAGCGCCCATTCCTTCGACTGACCTTCGCCGGAGCGTAGCAGGGTGAATGCCAGAGACCGGGTGGTGCGGCTGTACACGCGTCACTTCGGTACGGGACCGTCCGGCGTCTCGGAGGTGGCCGGTGACGGCTCCACCCGCCGCTACTTCCGCCTTCCACACCCGGATGGGGGCACGCTCATCGGGGGCTTCGGCCCCGACCGCCGTGAGAACCGGGCGTTCTTCTCCTTCTCGGCCGCGCTGCGTGGGGCCGGCCTGCCGGTTCCCGAGATCCTGGCCGACAACCGGCGAGAGGGAACGTGGCTGGAGGAGGATCTCGGCGACCGGACGCTCTTCGACGTTCTTTCCGAGGGACGGCGTGAGGCGCCCGGGAGCTTCCCCGGGGATGTCCTCGCCCTGTACCGGCGCGTCGCCTCGCTTCTTCCGCGCTTCCAGGTCGAGGGCGCGCGGGCGGTCAACTTTCGCGCGGCGTATCCAAGGCGGGCGTTCGATCGCCAGTCCATGCTCTGGGACCTCAACTACTTCAAGTACCACTTCCTGAAGCTAGCCCACGTGCCGTTCGACGAAGCCCGGCTGGAGCGGGACTTCGGGAAGCTCGTCCGCTTTCTGCTGGAGGCGGAGCGGGAGTACTTTATGTACCGTGACTTCCAGTCCCGGAACATCATGATCCGGGATGGAGAGCCGTGGTTCATCGATTACCAGGGTGGGCGGCGCGGAGCGCTGCAGTACGATCTCGCGTCCCTGCTCTACGACGCGAAGGCCGATCTGCCGCCGGTCGTGCGCTCCGAGATCCTCGAGGAGTATCTGGAGACGCTGGAGGAGACGATTCCTGTGGACCGGCCAAGCTTTCTTCGGCACTACCGCGGATTCGTCCTCATCCGGATCATGCAGGCGATGGGTGCCTATGGGTATCGCGGTTTCTTCGAGCGAAAACCGCGTTTCCTCCAGAGCGTGCCGTACGCGGCGGGCAATATCGCCGGCCTGTTGGAGGAGGGGCTGCCGATCCCGCTGCCGGAGCTCGAGTCGGTGTTCTCCCACATCGTGGATCGGTGGGCCCGGCCCCTCACCCGTGCCGAAGGCACGTCGGCCCTCACCGTTCACGTGACGAGCTTCAGCTTCCGGCACGGGTATCCGCAGGACCTCACGAGCCACGGCGGCGGCTACGTGTTCGATTGCCGCAGCGTCACGAATCCAGGCCGACGCTCCGAGTTCGCCGAGCTGACCGGGCTGGACGAACCGGTGGCTCACTTCCTCGCCGCTCAGCCCGAAGCGGAAGGTTTTTTGGAGGCTGTCCGGCGCCTCGTGGACGGGCACGTGGGGAGCTACCGGAAGCGCGGGTTTGCCAGCATGAGCGTGGGCTTCGGGTGCACGGGCGGGCAGCACCGCTCGGTGTACTTCGCGGAAAGCCTGGCGCGTCACCTCAAGGAGGAGCATCCGGAGATCGAGGTCGTCGTTACCCATCGGGAGCGGGGCGCGTGGCCCGGGGGTGCCCCGTAGAGGCGATGATCCTCGCCGCCGGCGTCGGCAAGCGGTTGAGGCCTCACACCGATCGCACGCCGAAGGCGCTGGTGGAGGTCGCGGGCATCCCGATGATCGCCCGGGTGGCTCGCCGTCTGATCGAAGCCGGTGCCGAGCGAATCGTCATCAACCTTCACCACCACGCCGCCCAGATCGAGGAATATGTGAGGGAGCGGGACGAGTTCGGCGTCGAGGTCCTCTTCTCCCGTGAGCCGGAGGCTCCGCTGGAGACGGGCGGCGGCCTTCTAGCCGCAGCCGGACTGTTCCAGAAGAGAGCCCCCTTCTTTCTGCACAACGTGGACGTGATCTGTGACGCCGATCTCGCCGCCATGTACGCCGCCCATCGGAGCCGGAGCCCGATCGCCACGCTCGCCGTGAACCGGCGGGAGACCTCACGGCCGCTGCTTGTGGACGATGACGGCTTCCGCGGGCTCGCCAACCGGGGCACCGGTTGGCGGGCCGAAGCGCGGCCGGCCAGGGGACGCACGAGCGAGATCGGGTTCGCGGGTATACACGTCCTGTCGCCCGACGTCTTCTCCCGAATCACGGAGCGGGGGCGCTTCTCCATCATGGACGTCTATCTGCGCCTCGCCGCCGAGGGGTGCCTCATCGATACGTTCGACATGAGCGACGCGCTCTGGCTCGAGGTCGGCGATCCGAAGCGGCTGGAGCGTGCCCGTCGCGCCCTGGCGGTGGGCGGCGAGCCGGAGGAAGAGGAGCCGCTGGACGCGTGAACGCCTCCGACCTGAAGGAGCGACTGCGCGCAGCCGCCCTCGAGCTGGGCTTCGATCAGGCCGGGTTCGCACCGGCTGCCGAGCCGCCGAACGCGGAGGCCTACCTGGCGTGGCTCGAGCGGGGCTGGCACGGGGAGATGAGCTACATGGCCCGCGAGGACGCCGTGCGGCGCCGTCTGGCACCTGCCGAGGCGCTTCCGGGCTGTCGGACGATCATCGTCGTGAGCCTCGGCTATGCCGCGGCCGACGGGGAGGGAGCCCGCCAGAGCTCCGAGGCGGAGATCTCGCGGTACGCCAGGGGACGCGACTACCACGGGATCTTCGAGGAGCGTCTGGCGGCGCTCTCCGCGGTTCTGGCGGAGGCGGCTCCCGGCGAGAGGACCCTTCCCTACGTGGACTACGGCCCCGTGCTGGAGCGGGACCATGCCCAGCGAGCGGGCCTCGGGTGGATCGGCAAGAACACCATGCTGATCGATCCGCGCCTCGGCTCCTACCTGCTGCTCGGCGAGCTCCTTACGACCCTCGATCTCCCGCCGGATGAGCCTTTCACGGCCGATCATTGTGGGACGTGCGTCCGGTGCATCGAGGCGTGTCCGACCGGTGCGATCCGGCTCTCACGTGGCGTTGATGCGCGTCTCTGCATCAGCTACCTGACGATCGAGCTGCGCGGTCCCATCCCACTCGACCTCAGGCCGCTGATCGGGAATCGGGTGTTCGGTTGCGATATCTGCCAGGAGGTGTGTCCATGGAACCGGGAGGTTCCGGAGGGCCGCGAGCCGGAGCTGAGGCCGGCCGTGGCTGGGGCCCAGGCTGTTGCCGGCCGCCCCGTACCGCCAGCGACGATGACCGCTTGGGCCACGGAGCTGCTCGAGCTGTCGGACGCGGAGTTCCGGCACCGCTACCGAGGCACCGCCCTTCTGCGGCCGGGCCGCGAGGGAATGCTGCGCAACCTGTGTGTCGGTCTCGGCAACAGTGGGCGGGCCGACGCGATCCCGGTGCTCGAGCGGTGTCTGGCGGACGGGTCGGAGCTGGTGCGGGATCACGCCTGCTGGGCGCTGGAGAGGGTCGCGAACGCAACGGAACGCTAGAAGGCTGTTAAAGAAGCTACGCTGCTGTTCCTAGTTCTCGAAGCGTCGCAGCAGCAGGGTCGCGTTGATTCCCCCGAAGCCGAACGAATTGGTGAGCACGTGCTCGGCCTGGCACGCCTCGCCTTCGCTCGCCACGTAACGAAGCGAGCAGCCTTCCCCGGGCTCGTCCAGGTTGAGGGTCGGCGGCAGCCAGTCGTGGTGCAGGGCGAGTGCGGCGATCCCGGCCTCGATCGCCCCCGACGCTCCGAGCGCGTGGCCGTAGTACGCCTTCGTGCCGCTCACCCGAAGCTCGGCCGCCCGCGAACCACACACCGATCGGATCGCCCCGGCCTCGGTGGCGTCGTTGAGCGGTGTGGAGGATCCGTGGGCGTTCACGTAGTCGACCGCAGACGTTCCCACATCCCCGTCGGCGAGGGCGAGCTCCATGGCGCGCGCCGCCTGACGTCCGTCGGGAAGAGGGGCCGTCATGTGGTAGCCGTCGATCGTCGTGCCGAAGCCCCGGATCTCGGCGTAGATCCTGGCGTTCCTCCGGAGAGCGCCTCCCAGCTCTTCCAGCACGAGCACGGCGGCGCCCTCGCCCATAACGAAACCGTCGCGCTCCCGGTCGAACGGCCGGCACGCGCGCTCCGGGTCTCCGTTTCGAGTCGACATGGCGCGGAGGATCGCGAACGCCCCGAAGGAGAGCGGCGAGAGGGGCGCCTCGGCGCCGCCCGCCAGCGCCACGTCGGCCTCCCCGTCCCGAATCAACCGATAGGCATGGCCGATCGCGATGGCTCCCGAGGCGCAGCTCATCGCGTTCGTAGAGTTCGGACCCGTGAAACCGTACTCGATCGCGATGTTGCAGCTCGCTGCGCCTCCGAACACCGAGAGAGCGAGCATTGGGTTCACCGCCCGGATCCCGCCGGCCATGTACTTGGCGTGCTCGCTTTCCGCGAGCGTGACGCCGCCGAGCGCCGAGCCCATCTGCACGGCCACCCGCTCGGGAAGCGTGGTGCCCGGATCCAGATCGGCGTCGTCCAGCGCCATGCTGGTGGACGTGAGAGCTAGGGCGCTGTACCGGTCTATCCGCCGCGCCCGCTTCGCACCGAACCGGTCGGCCACGTCGAAGTTGGGGACCTCCGCCGCGATGCGGGTGCGAAAAAGGCTGGCGTCGAAGAACGTGATCGGGGCGATCCCGGACCGACGACGCTGAAGGCCGCTCCACAGTCCGTCGGCCCCCTCTCCGATCGGCGTCACGCAGCCGAGGCCCGTGATCGCGACGCGTCTACGCGCCATCGGCCTCGAGCGCTCGTTTGATTCCGTCCAGCGTCCGTTCCGCCACGACATGGATGAAATGAGGCCCGATCACCCGGCTGGCGGCAACTCCGCCGATCAAGGGCCACCCCGGCCCCTCCCAGTCGTGCACGATGGAAAGGAGCGTGCCGCCGGCCGCCGCCTCGATCCGCCACTCGACATCCATGCCCCGGGTGATGCCGCCTAGGTGACGATACCGGATGACGCCGGCTTCCGGATCGGAATCCATCTCCGACGCCCACCAGATCGGGTAGCGCAGCGGTCCGAACTGGCGGTACGCCCCCATCTCGACCCGGCCCCTTCCGAAGCCGTCACGGCGCTCGAAGCGCACGTATCGGTAGTGAGGCAGGATCTCCGGCCAGCGTTCAACGTCGGCCGCCGCCCGAAAGCAGCGGTCTGCGGGCGCCCGGACCAACGTCTCGTTATACGTGTGCATGACTCCCCTCAACCCCTCTGCCCACCGAAGGCGTTACCGAGCGTACCCGCGGCGAGTGGCGGGGTTGCCGGCCGCGCGGCTCGATCCCGCGACCCCCGCCACAGGCGCCTCGGATCCAGTAGTGCGGCCGCGGGGAGCCGGTCCCCTGTAACGTCGACGAGCAGGTCCGCCAGCCCGGGATAGGAGGCCATGAGACGGGCGGTAGCGTCGAGGAGAGGGGGTCGCGAGACGACCGCATCGACCAGGCGCTGCGCCCATCGGCCCGGGCGGAGCAGGCGGCGCAGCTGCTCTTCGTAGCGTGCGAGCCAGGCGCTCTCTTCGGCAGGTTGCTCCAGGGCGCCGAGCACCGCGGGGCCGCGAGCTGGGCGGTGTACAGCGCGCGGTAGATGCCCTGGCCCGTAAACGGATCGAAGTACCCCGCTGCGTCGCCCACAAGGAGGGCGCCCGGTCCGACCACGCGCCGGGGCGAGACCTCGAACGGGCCCGTTATCTGGAGGCGTTCGCTGAGCTTCCCATCGCTGACCTTCCCCCACACCGCGTATCTCCGAAGGCGCTCGCGGTAGAACCCCCAGCGGTTCGTGGAAACCCGGCCCGCGGCTGCCATCGGCACGACCACCGTGATGTTGCAGCGTCCGCCTCCGAGGGGCGCCATGCCGAGGCAGCCCTCTCCGGACACGTGCATGACGCCGAGCCTACCGTCCACTCGAGTGCCCTCGAAGCGACCGACGATGGCCAGGCGGGCCCGGTTCCCTCGGCGCACGCCACCGAGCCGCCGGGCCACCACGGAGCGAAGACCATCGGCTCCGACGACCAGGCGCGCTCGCAGCTCTCGGGCGGAGCCGTCTCCCAGGCGGACCCGCACTCCCAGGGCTCGGCCATCCTCGGCCGTGACAAGATCGAAGGCGCGCGCCGAGGGCAGGAAGTGGACACCCGCCCGTAGAGCGGCGTCGAGGAGCAACGAGTCGAGCTCGCTTCGCGGAACCGCGAAAGCCAGACGAGGCACCCCCGTGCGGGGCGCCGCGAACCTCCCCTCGAACCACCGGCCCGACGGAGCCTGAATCCTCCAGCCCCGGAGCGAGTGGGCTCCGGCATCGCGCAGAGACCGGACGACACCCATCTCACGGAGGAAGGGTGTGGCGCCCGGACTGAGCGCGTCGCCGCACGGCTTGGAGCGAGGGAACGCCGTCGCGTCGATCAGCAGGACGCGCGCCCCCGCCGACGCGAGGCGCCAGGCGAGCGAGCTCCCTGCCGGGCCCGCACCGACGATGAGGGCGTCGGAGTGTTGGTTGGCGGCCGGCGGCGCGATCACGCCCCGCACCCGGGACCCTCGATCAACAGCCTGAACGGCGGCAGGCGCCGCACGCTGGCCCGCGACAGTCCGGCCGAGCTCACGAGGTGGCGGGCCTCGTGGAGGGAGAAGGCGCGCCGAACGGAAAGCGGGCCGTCATGGCGCGGAAACCGCAAACGCCGCCAGGCGGTGGAAGCGAGGAGCCGCATCGCGGAATACGCGGTACGGGAACGAGCCAGGTCCGCGATCGCCCAACCCGTGATCGTCACCCGTGTCAGCTCTCGCAGAAACGTGATGGCGTCCGCCTCCTCGAGGTGATGCAGCATGGTCGATGAAACGGCGAAGTCGAAACTTCGGTCCGCAAAGGGAAGAGTGGGAGCCGTGAGCCGGACGTACTCGAACCGCTCCTGCTCCACACGCATCCGGCCGGTCAGCCGCGCCCTCACGATCCCGAGCGTCCCCCTATGCAAATCCCCGAGGACGAAACGGGGTTCCCGGCCGCCCGCCGTCAGCCGCCGGTTCAGGTCGATGGTGAGATCCCCGATTCCCGTGCCGACGTCCAGAACCCGGGGGGCTCTGCGTCCCTGCGCCGGCAGCGCGCGAGCGACGCAAGCGGCGAGGATTCGGGTCGTCCCGGCCCGGCGGTTCGCCCGACCGACGACCTCCAGCGCCTCTCGGAGGGCATCCGGGTCGCCATCGGGATCATCCATCAGCTCGGGAAGGCGGCTGGGCGCGATGCGCGCGAACGGCGAGAGGATCGACTCCGGCACGGTTGCGCCAAGCTAGGCGTGATGCGGCATCCCCGCTAGCTACTTGACCTTTCGCAGCTGGTCTCCTAGTTTGGTGCAAATTTAGTGACACCTAAAGGTGAGCAGCATGGTTATGCCAATGCGATACATCGGCGAGACTTACAAGGCTGACGGTTCCGGAAGATGAGGGGTCCGAACACGATGAGTCGCCGGGACTGGCTGAAGCTCGGCGGAGTCGGAGTGGCCGGCCTGTCGGGCGCCTCGATCCTGGCGCTGGCACGCCGCGGCGGAGCGGCGGCTGCCCTCGAACGGGCGGGCCTCCGGCAGGAGGCAGGCTCCACGCATGAAGAGCTCCAGCAGCTTCGGATGGGGGTCTTCGGCGATTACCCTCCCGGCGACGGCTTCGATCCGATGGCGTTCTTGACGGAGTTCGACTACGGCCGGGTGGTGCGCGATCCGTCGGGCCGGACCGTGCGCGAGTACGAGATGGTGGCGGTGGATCGGGAGATCGAGGTGGCTCCCGGGGTCTGGTTCCCAGCGTGGACCTACAACGGGCAGGTCCCCGGACCCACTCTTCGCTGCACGGAAGGGGACGTCCTCAGGATCCGCTTCTCGAACGCGGGCTCGCACCCGCACACGATCCACTTCCACGGCACGCACCCGACGGAGATGGACGGCGTGTTCCCGGTCATAGAGCCCGGCGAGCGGTTCACGTACGAGTTCGAGGCGAAGCCGTTCGGCGTTCACCCCTATCACTGCCACTCGCTCCCGCTCAAGCGGCACATCCACAAGGGCCTGTACGGTGTCCTCATCGTGGATCCTCCCGGCGGTCGAGCCCCGGCGCGGGAGATGGTCATGGTGATGAACGGCTTCGACACGAACTTCGATGGCGAGAACGAGGTGTACGCCATCAACACGGCGGCCTTCTACTATCAGACCCGGCCGATCCGCGTGGGGGTGAAGGAGCCCGTCCGGATCTACCTGGTGAACATGACCGAGTTCGACCCGGTCAACTCCCTGCACCTGCACGCGGCGATGTTCCGCTTCTACCGGACCGGCACGAGGCTCGACCACCACGAGTTCACCGACACGATCATGCTCTGCCAGGGCGAGCGCGGCATCGTCGAGATGGAGCTCGAGAACCCCGGACTCCACATGGTGCACGCCCACCAGAGCGAGTTCGCGGAGCTCGGTTGGATGAGCTTCATCGACGCGGTTCCGCACCTCGCGGCCGAGGCTGGCGTGCCGGTGCACCGACATGGATAGCGGCGTGACCGGACCGTCAGGCTCGTCCGCCGGGGGGTCCGTAGGCTCGCCCGGCCGGCGCCTCCTGCTCGGTATCGCGCCGCTGCTCCTGCTCGCAGCGCTGGTCGCCGTCTTCATCGTGGTCGATCCCACGAGCGTCCTACGGACCGGGTTCCCTCCGGTGGAAGAGCTCACCATCGAGCGCGTCACCTTGCCCGAGCCGGGCGTGATGAGGGTGCATGTGGTAAACGGCGGACCGGAGCCGGTGACGGTCGCGCAGGTGTTGGTCGACGAGGCGTACTGGAAGCACGAGATCGATGGGGACCGGACGATCCCAAGGCTCGGTCGCGCGACGATCACGATCCCCTATCCGTGGGTGGAGGGCGAGCCGCACGAGATCGTCCTGCTGAGCTCGACGGGCGTCACCTTCTCCTACGAGGTGGAGGTGGCCACGCAGACGCCGCGGCCGTCGGCCCGCTTCTTCGGCATCTTCGCGCTCCTGGGGATCTACGTAGGGCTCGTGCCGGTGTTGATCGGCCTTCTCTGGTATCCGTTCTTGCGGGATGTCGGTCGGCGGTGGATCCACTTCTTCCTCAGCCTGACGATCGGCCTCCTCGTGTTTCTGGGTGCCGACGCTCTGCACGAAGCCCTGGAGATCGCCGGCTCGGTGCCCGCCGCGTTTCAGGGTGTGGGGCTTGTCGTTCTCGGCGTGCTTGGCAGCCTGCTGACGCTGCGGGCGGTCGGAAGCGTCCGGCGACGAACCGGTGGAGGCGACGATGGACCGCGTGACCGCCTGCGGCTCGCCTACCTGATCGCGCTCGGCATCGGGCTGCACAACCTGGGGGAGGGCCTCGCCATCGGATCCGCGTACGCGCTGGGCTCGATCGCGCTCGGCAGCTTTCTCGTGATCGGCTTCGCCATCCACAACACGACGGAGGGCCTGGCGATTGTTGCACCCGTGGCGGCCGACCGTCCGCCGCTCCGCCGGCTCCTGGCGATGGGGGCGCTGGCCGGCCTTCCGACGATCGCCGGTACGTGGATCGGAGGATTCGCCTACTCGCCGATCGCCGCGACGCTCTTTCTGGCGGTCGGCGTCGGCGCGATCCTCGAGGTGGTTCTGGAGATCGCGGGGATGATGCGTCGCGAGGATCCGGGCGGTCTCTTCCAGCCGCTCAACGCGAGCGGCCTCGCCATCGGCCTCCTGGTCATGTACGGGACGGCCCTGCTGGTCGTGGCGTGAGGTCGCCGGTGTCAGCGACCTGCTAGACGAAAAGGGTGGCCAGCCAGTCTGCGATTCGCTGTAGCGCCCGCTCGTCTTCCGCCGTAAACGCGTCCGCCCGATCGCTGTCGAGATCAATCTGGCCGAAGATTCTCTCTGACGCCCGGTCCTGGATCAGGATCACCAGCTCGGAGCGAGTCTCCAGGCTGCAGGCCAGGTAGTTCTCGATGGCGCGGACGTCCGGAACGTTCATGTCTCGGCCCTCCGCGATCGCAGCGCCGCAAACGCCCACGCCGACCGGGATCTCCGCGTGCTCGGTCGGGCGGCCCACGTAGCTGTGAAGAACGAGCGTATCTTCCTCCAGGAGATAGATGCCGACCCAATCGTAACGGGGGTTGGCCCCCTCGATGCATCGGACGGCGGTTCGGAGCAGCTCGTCTCGTGTCGCAACGAGTTCCTGCGCCGCCTCGAGCTCATCGATCACGGTCGCGACGGGCACCGTCTCCCTATCCACCGAAGCGCTTTTCCTCCGGCCCGCCGCCGATCCCCTCGCCGGTAGCGGTCTCGGCTCCAGGCGTGGGCTCGGAGGCCCCAGGCGTCGGCTCGGGCTCCGGTTCGAACGCGGCTTCCGGCTCGGAGGCCTCCGGCGCCGGCTCGGGCTCAGGCTCTGGCATTGGCTCGGGTCTGGGCCTTGGCTCGCGCGCCGGCGGCGGTGCCGCAGCCGGTGGAGCCGATCGGTTGTCGACGGCCGCCAGCCCCGGTCCGCCGAGCAGCATGGAGAGCAGGCCGGCGATCAGCAGGAGGTTGAACTCGACCCCGCCAGCGCCCGGCCCGATCACGAAGAAACCGCTCTGGGCGTGAAGGAGGATGATGCCCAGCAGCATGTGAATGGCGAGCAGGATGGCGGCCGGCAGGACGAACACTCCCACGATGAGGAACATGCCGCCCACGAACTCGAGGAGAGTGACCACCCAGGACGCGAGAATCGGAACGGGTACGCCCAACGAGCCGAGGAAGCCCGCTGCAGCTCCAGGCCCGCCGTCACCGAACATCTTGGCGGCTCCGTGAGCGACGAAGATGACCCCGAGCACGATGCGCAGGATCATCTGACCCAGAGCCGGATTCATTGGCTTCCTCATCATGCACCTCTGTTGTGTGATGTCCGCGGAACGGGCTCCGCCCTCACAGGTCGATCACGCGTCCTCGACGAGGCTCCCGCCGGTCTGCAGCCGAAGCGCCGGGCCACTCGACCGCGTCGGGCTCCTCCGTAGAGCCCGGACCACCGGCGCTTGCCCTCGATGGCGGGGACGCCTCCTGCACCCAGAGGCGCACGTCTCCCACCTGAATTCGTCCAGCTATGCTGCTCCGCACACGGCGGATCAGGGCTGCTCGAACGGGCCGTAGCAGCATCAGGAGCCCGAAGCCGTCCGTGAACACCCCCGGTGTGACGAGGAGGACCCCGGCGATCACCACGAGGAGTGCGTGAAGCAACTCCTCGGCCGGGAGACGTCCTGCCGCCAGCTCCTGCTGCACGGCGATCCAGCTACGCAGCCCCTCCCGGCGGGCGAGCCAGGCTCCCACCGCGCCCGTTCCAAGAACAAGGAGTATGGTCGGCCCCGCGCCGATCAGCCCGCCGATCCGGATGAGGAGGTACAGCTCGACCAGCGGGACCAGCGTGAAGAGGAGAAGGAGTCGAAAGAACAAGGCGTACCCCGGCAGATGGACCCGTCAGAACCCCATCATCGACCGGACCGTCGGGTCGATGCGGTCTGCCGTCCAGTACGGCTTCCAGACCAGGTTCACGCTTGCGGCATCCACCCCGGCGACGGACTCCGCGGCCGCCTTCGCCCCCTCCATGATCTGGCTTCCGGCCGGGCAACCGGGGCTCGTGAGCGTCATCGTCACGGTCACGGAGCTCCCGTCCTGCTGGACGTCGTAGATGAGGCCCAGGTCCACGATGTTCAGCCCGAGCTCGGGATCCTTTACCGTCCGGAGCGCCTGACGCACGAGATCCGCAATGTCGGCCCCTCCCGGGGTCTCCTTCATGTCGCTCAATACTCTAAGCCTCCGCTGGGGTCCAAAGTGCGTTGCCGTACCCTCCCGTCCCGTCCGAGGTTCAGCCTACCACTTTCTCCAGCTCGCCCTCCCTCTCCTCGAGCTCCCCGACCGCCTCGGCGAGCGTGGGCTTCCGGCCCAGGAGCTCCCGGCAGGATTCCAACGCGTCGGCAGCGTTGATCAGAACGATCCCGCAGAGGCGTTCGTGCTCGCCGCACAGGATGAGGCTGCGGTCCGCCGTCAGCTCTCCCACCACGCGGACGTCGTCGGCCTGGGCGGGCCGGCCCAGCACGCTGAAGCCAAGGTCGAACACGTCCGAGTAAAGGTAGGAGATGTGCTCGTACGCCTCCCGGGCGCCGGCCATGTTGCGTCCGACCAACTTCCCGTGGGTCCGGGCATGATCCCAGTGCTCCGTGCGGACGGTGTCACCGAACACCGGATCGGGGAAGCGGGCGAGGTCTCCGGTCGCATAGATGTGGCCGTGGCTCGTCTCCCCGAACCGATCCACGACCACCCCGTCCATCACGGCCAACCCGGCCTCGCCGGCGATCTCCTCGTTGGGACGGATGCCCACCCCGAACACGGCGAAATCGCACGGCATCTCCGTGCCGTTCGCCAGCCGCACGAGCTCGACTCTCTCCTCGCCCGCAAGCTCCTCCAGCCGGGTGCCGAGCTCGAAACGTACGCCCCGCTCCTCGAAGTATCCCTGGACGAAGTAGGAAAGCACGGGCGGCAGCATCCGCGACCACACACGGTCCTCCGCCTCCACCACGACCGAGCGAACGTCGTATTGCGTCAGAGAGGCCGCCAGCTCCATCCCGATGAAGCCGGCACCGACGAGCACCACCGTCTCCGCCTTCGGGGCGATCTCGCGAATGCGCTCTGCATCTTCCACGGTGCGGAAGGTATAGACGCCGTCCAGGTCGTTACCGGGGATCAAAAGGGTTCGGGGCCGGCCGCCCATGGCCAACAGGATCCTTTCGGCCCGGTACGTCTCGTCGGTCCCGGTGGCCACCGTCATCTCGCGTGGATCGAGCGACACGACTCGTCGGCCGGTGAGCAGCTCGACTCGGGCCTCGTCCTCGAACCAGCCTTCAGGCTTCACGTACAGCAGATCTCGCGTGGCCCCGGGAGTCTGCAGATACTCCTTGGAGAGTGGTGGGCGGTGGTAGGGGGGTTCCTCTTCCTCGGTGAGGAGAGCGATCGTGCCGTCCGCGTCGATGCTCCGGACCCCGTCCACCGCCGATGCGGCGGCGAGTCCTCCGCCAACGATGAGGTAGTCGAACTGCTCCAATCCGTCAGATCCTTTCAGGGGCGCCCTGTGTCCCAGTTTGGGGTCGCGGCGGTGCCCGGCGGCCCGGACGGGGCGAAGGCTCGGGCCAGCACCTCGGCCGGATGTGCGACGGGGACGTGGAGCTTCGCCCGGCGAAGTCCGGCTCCGATCTGCATGATACAGCCCGGGTTGCCGGTGGTCACCGCATCGTAACGTCCACTACGGATCTCCTCGAGCTTCGGTGCTAGAACGCGCTCCGCAAGGTCCGGCTGCAGGAGGGCGTACAGACCCGCTCCGCCGCAGCACCGGTCGGCCGACGGGAGGCGCTCCACCTGTAAGCCCGGGATGAGAGAGAGTGCGCGCATCGGCGCGTCCGCCCCTCCGAGCCCGTACACCAGGTGACAGGGTGCGTCGTACGCAAGGCGGAGCGAAAGCTTTGTCTCCGGTCGCACGTGCGCATCCGCCACCAACTCCGTGAAGTCGCGGGTCGCCGACGCCAGCCGTTCGGCCCGCTCCCGCCAGGTCGGCGACTCCGCGAGCCATTCGGGATACTCCTTCAGCGCGGCGCCGCATCCGGCGGAGTTCACGACCAGCCACGCGGCGCCGGAGCGCTCGCACGCCTCGATGTTGCGTCTCGCCAGCTTCCGGGCGCCCGCGCCGAAATCCGGAGTGCGCGTGCAGCGCACCGCAGCAGCCCTGGCCAGGAGCGGGACGCTCCACGTATCCGCACGCCGAGAGAACGCGTCTCGTGGCCGTGTGAACCTCCCGGAACAGCCCGCCCATGACATTCCTCGAGCAGCGCATACACCTCGAGCTTCCCGCTCGACTGCGTCCCGGCACGCCGTGGCAGCCGCGCGCCTGGGGCGGTGGCAGCGAGCATGGCGAGGGCCACGCCCATCCGTCCCGGCAGGCTCGCTCCCGCGGCCGCCATGCCGGTGCGTCGCAGGAACCTCAGGAGCGCATACGCGACTCGCGAGGCCCGCCCTCCCGACAACCCCCACAGCATCAAGCTGGCGAGCGGAGTCGACCCGGCCCAACGCCTCCGATCCTCCCGGGCTCGCTCGAGAAGCGTGCCGAAACGGACCCCGGCCGGACACGCCGCTTCGCACGCCCGGCAGCCCAGGCACCGGTCGATGTGCCGGGAGAACGCTCCAAGGGCGGGGATTCGGCCCTCGACGAGAAGCCTCATCAAGTAGATGCGGCCGCGCGGCGAATCGTTCTCCTCCCGCAGCGCCTCGAAGGTCGGGCAGGCCGGCAGGTAGAGACCGCAGTGGACGCAGGCGCCGAGCCCCTCGCCGTCCTCGCCGACGCGAAGGACGGCCGGAGCGCCGGTCGCCGGGTTCACTCCGATGAAGCCTCCTCTTGCGGCGGATCAGAGGCGCTCTGGTCGTGGACGATCCTCCACTCGTCCTCGGTGCGCCGCAGGACCAGGGTGAACGGTCCGGAGCCGGTCACCTGCCCGCCCCGGTAGAGCACGAATCTCGCCGTGGCGAGGGCGTGCTCCTGGCCCAGGAGACGTGCCGAGATACCCTCGAAGCGGAGGCTGTCCCGGGTCGCCCCCGCCTTGAACAGCGGTGCGTAGCGCGCCCGGATCGCCTCCCATCCCACGACGAGCCCGGAGCTGCCGACATAGGTGGTCGTCGGGGCACGCAGGTAATCAGCCATGAACCCCTCGAGATCGCCGCGATTCCAGGCTTCGGCGGAGCGCTCCAGCATTCGCGTGACCTGGCTCCCGATATCGGGAATCGTGTCGGTGCCGTCAGCCGGAGCCCGGCTCTCGATCCGGCAACCGCCTACGGCGATGGCGAGGATGAACGCCAGGCGGGCTCCACTGCGATCACGGGCACTCACGATCCGCCCTCCGTCAGGACGGCACGCAGGTGAGTGGCGGAAACCGCTATCGCGCGCTCCAGGTGAGGGTTGGGGCCCGCGAACGGGTGACCTGCGCCCATCGTATGCCCCGCCCCATCGATCTGCTCGAGCGTGGCCTCCGGCGCCGCCATGGCGAGCCGCTCCCCGTCGGCGGGCGGAACCGACTCGTCCTCCGACCCGTGCACGATTAGATATGGGATGTCGAGGTGCGCGGCGGCCTGCTGCACGTCCAATCGCTCCGCGTTGGCACGGAGGTCGTCCATCACGTTGCGGTACAGTGGCATCTGTTGGCCCGTTCGTGTGTTCTCGATAAACACCGGCTTGCCGGCCTCCCAGCGGCCCACATACAGCTCCAGGTAATGGCCGAGCGACGCCACCGCCGCCCACGTGACGAGAGCCTGCACCTGGCGGCGACGCGATGCCTTGAGGAGGGCCGTGGCCCCGCCGCGGCTGTGACCCACCAGCCCGAAGCGCCGGGCCTCCGGCACCCGCACGTCGCCCAGCCGGCCCACCGTGAGGCCGTCCAGCACGATCTCCAGATCCTCCAGCTCCCGGCTGAACGTGTTTCGACCGAACCGCTCGAGAGCCGTGAACTCCTCCAGCCGTTCCTCCACGCCGGATCCGGTGAAGTTGAAGCCCACGGTCAGGCAGCTCGTCCGGCGTGCGAGCTCCTCGCAAAGGTAGGGAAAGAAGCCCCAGTCCTTGAAGCCCTTGAAGCCATGGCAGACGACGATAGCGGCGTCCGGCGACGGACTCGTTGGGGTCCACACATCGCCGCGCAGTACCTCGCCCTCCGCGAGCGCGATCTGGAACGGCCGGCGGCCGCCTTTCATGAGCGACGCACCGGACGCCACTCCACATCACCCGCTCCCGACGCCCGGTTGGTGGCGCGCGCGAGGACGAAGAGAAGGTCGGAGAGACGGTTCATGTAGGGAAGAATCACGTCGCCCAGATCGGGCTGCGCTGGAAGGAGTTGGCTGATCTTTCTCTCGGCACGACGACAGATCGTGCGTGCCACGTGAAGCTGAGCGCCGGCCGGCGCTCCGCCGGGCAGCAGAAAGGCATCGAGAGCCGGCAGACCACCCTCGAGCTCATCGATCCAGGCTTCCAGCTCGGCGATCCGATCCCCTGGAAGCTCTGGGATGGTTCCCTTCCGGCGGGCCTTCTTCGGATCGGCGGCGGCGAGGCGGGCCCCCACCGTCAGCAGATCGCCCTGGACCGTGCGGAGACGATCGGCGTTGGACATCTCCTCCATTCCGGCAGCGATGGCCATGCCGAGCGCGGCGTTCAGCTCGTCGACGGCACCGTACGCTTCCACACGAACGTCGTGCTTGGGCACCCGCTCGCCGCCGAGCAGGCCGGTTTGGCCGGCGTCTCCCTTTCTGGTGTAGATCTTCATCAGCGTTCCCGTGGACCGTCCGTCCCGATCCGCTCCCGTGGACCGTCTTCGCATCTCATCGATCCGATCCCACATTCAGAAGAACCCAGGGATCCACGGCATAGAGCACACGGGCCGTCGCCCGATCGCGCCCGGATAGCCGCATCACCTTGCTGCTCGGGAACAAGATGTCGCCAGCGTTCGCGCTGTGCGGCAGACCGAGGAGGTGCCCGACCTCGTGGAGGGCGACTCGCCGGGCCAGCTCCCGATCGACGGGTCGGCCGTCGCCTCCGAGCAGCGCCAGGGTGAGGACGGCGGAGCTGATCCAGCCGTTCGAGTCGGTTTGCCACTTCGTCACTCCGCTGTACCCGGGCGAAAGCGTTGTCACCCACTTCACGCTCACCTGGGCCGTTCCGGGTCCCGCCGCCTGGCGAAACCGCAGTGACACTCCTGCGATCGCGGTCCAAGTCTCGATCGCCTGATTCACGGCCCAGCGGTAGCCGGAGCCGTGCTCGGCCGGGTTCTCGGGCGTCTCGAAGTGGATCGTGATCGTCCGCCGGCCGCCGTCGGAGCCTGTCCGCCAGCGCGGCAGGATCCCGCCGGACGGTGATCTTACCGGTGCCAGGTAGATATCGGTGGGCGAGCCGAGGACGGCCTCCGCGATCCGGGAGATCGCCGCAGCCTCGGCCGGCACCGGATCCGGTCTGTCGTGACTGCTCTGTGCTCTGGCGGCCCCGGGGAGAACGGCAACGGCAAGGAGAGCGGCGACGCCGGGCAGGCCCCGTAGAGTGCCCCGGCTGCGGGCGCCAAGAGTATGATCGAGAGTGTTCATGCACTCACGGCTGGAGGTCGTGCCGGCCCGTTCTTCACGATCGGAATCTTCTGCGGACATGACCGGTGGGCCAATATAGACCGCCTCCGCACATCTCGCGTGAGCCACCAGGGTTCTTCAGCGACCTGCTACAGGTAGTCGGCCTGCCAGCATCGCGGTTGCCCACCGAGCGCGGCTACGACGCGCTCCTCGAGCTGTCGCACGGCATCCGGCCGGGAAGCTCGCACCCGCTGGTGCTCGGCCGGCCCGCCACGCTCGACGGACACCCGCGAGTCCTCGCACGCTCCGAGGAGCCGATCGATGAGCTCCCGTGCGTCGGCGCCTGCTCTCGAGTACTCCACCCTGAGGACGCCCGAGCCCGGATAGGCATCCATTCGCCTCAGGCGATCACCCGCGACCTCCGCCAGACGATCGGGCAGCTCCCAGAGGGACGCGGCCGGCGATGAGATCCGGAGCACGCAATCCTCCGGGCTTCTCGGCTCCTTTCGCGGTTCTCTGCCGTCGTGCAGAGGCCCCGCGGCGCTAGGTACGGCCGCGCTCATGGACGTGCGGGCCCCGAGCTCCATGCCGTGCGCGGCGACTACTTCCGCAAGCGCTGATGTCCGGGCGAGCACGGAGCGCTCGGAGCCGAGAAGCCAGAGCGTGAGGTGTTCGCGGTGATCGGCCGCCTGCCTCGGGTCTGCTCGGTCGTCCCGGGCTGCCTTCCAGCTCCAGCGCATTCCCGGCGTCGCCGTGGTCGTGTCCGCACCCTCGCAGAGAGCTCGGGCCACGCGCCGCGCCCCCCGGCCCTCCACCCGATGTTGAACCGAGACGGCGGGGAGCGGCCAGAGCCGGAACGTCGCTTCGGTGATGAGGCCCAGCCGACCGAAGCTGCCGCAAGCGAGGCGTGGCACGTCGTACCCGGCCACGTTCTTCATTACGGGGCGGCCCCAGCGGTATTCGCGGCCGTCGCCCGAGACGAGACGGAGCGCCAGCAGCTGGCGGCGCACGGGTCCGAACGCCGCGTCGAACGCCCCGGGCACCGCTGAGCTGATGAGTCCGCCGACTGAAAGGTCCGCCGCCCGCGGCTCGACAGGGATCCACTGGCCGGCTGCCGAGAGCTCGGCGTTGAGGTCGCCGACCCTGGCTCCGGCGCGGACCGTCACGGTCAGGTCATCACGGCGGTGCTCCACGATGGACCGAAGCGCCGCAGTCGAGACGACGGTGGTCTCGGGAGGAAGGGGTAGCGACGGCGAGGGTGGCTCCGCGGCTCCGGTCGCCAGGAAGGGAGTCTCCGCGGGGCATGCCGAGAGCAGACCGACGGCCTCTTCTACGCTCTGGGGTGTGTGCCACATCAGATCGGTCCGTCGCCGCGGCTCCCCGAGATCATCAGGCGCGTCCTCCACCGGATGGCGGCGAAGGCACGACCTTTCCCGGGTTGCAGATTCCCGTGGGATCGAACGCCCTCTTCAAGGAGCGCATCGCCTCGAGCTCCGGCTCGCCGAAGACGAGCGGCATGAACTTCAGCTTGTCCAGCCCGACGCCGTGCTCGCCGGTGATCGTGCCGCCGGCGCGCACGCATAGGTCGAGAATCTCGCGGCACGCGGCATTCACTCGCCGTGCCTGATCGGGGTCGCGGCGATCGAAGACGATGTTGGGGTGGAGGTTGCCGTCGCCCGCGTGGAAGAAGTTGGCCAGCTGAAGGTCATGGCGCTCCGCCACCTCCTCGATGCGGGGGAGCAGTGTGGGGAGCTCCGTGCGTGGGACGACGGCATCTTGGAGCATCACGTCGGGTCCCAGCCTTCCCAGAGCACCGAAGGCGTTCTTGCGCGCTCGCCACACCCTCGCGCGATCGCTTTCGGTCGCCGCCAGGCGCACCTCCCGGGGTCCGGCCGCTTGTACGGCCGCAAGCGCCACCGACATCTGCTCCTCGGCCTCCTCCTCGGATCCCTCGCACTCCACGACCAGCGCGGCTCCCGTGTCCGTGGGCAGGCCTGCCGCGTACACGGATGCCTCGACGGCCCGAATCGTCGTCCCATCGATGATCTCGAGAGCGACGGGAAGCACACCCGCTTCCAGGATCTCGGTGACGGCGCGGCCCGCATCCGACACGCCGCCGAACAGCGCCAGGAACGTCCTGACCGCCTCCGGGCGTGGCACCAGGCGAACGGTGATGGAGCTCGCGATCCCGAACGTGCCCTCGGAGCCGATGAACAGGCCGGCCAGATCGAGTCCTCCGCTCTCGCCTCGGTCCAGCTCGAGCGTCGTGCCGTCCGGACGCACGACCTCCAGGGCGAGCACGTGGTCGCTCGTCACGCCGTGCTTCAGGCAATGCGGCCCGCCCGAGTTGGTCGCCACGTTGCCGCCGATCGTGCACGCCGAGGCCGAAGCCGGATCCGGCAGATAGCGAAGACCGTACGGGGCGGCGGCCGCGGATATGGCGTCCGTCACGACTCCCGGCTCCACGACGGCCAGGCGCTCCGCGGGATCGACGCCGAGGATTCGATCGAGTCGTGTGGTGACGACGAGGACGGCGGAGCGAGCGACCGCTCCACCGGCCAGGCCGGTGCCGGCCCCGCGGGGAACAAACGGAACGCCCGCCTCGTACAGCAGTCGCACCGTGGCACACAGCTCGTCGCGCGTCGCCGGCAACGTCACGGCGAGCGGCACTCCACGGATCGTGGTGAGCGCGTCGGACTCGTACGCGAGGAGGCGGTCCGGCTCCTCGATGAAGCCCGAGGGACCGAGCCGCCGCCGCAGATCCCGTGACAAAGACGGCGGCAGGCGAGCGTCGTTCGAGCCGGCTGCGGCGTCGTCCGGCGCGGAGGTCGGGAGTGGGCTCACGCTGCCAGAGTAGAGGCTGTGCCCGAAGGGGGCAAGCGGCGAATCTTCGCTTGTGGCGCGGCTAAGCGGCGTTTTCTCGCGGCTAGTCGGTTGACACGATCTGGGGTCGCGCTTACGATTGGGCACTCATTGCGGGGTGGAGCAGTCTGGTAGCTCGTCGGGCTCATAACCCGAAGGTCGCGGGTTCGAATCCCGCCCCCGCTATCATGCCCTGCCGCGCCCCTCTGCTTGGCGGGGCGTTTTTTGCTTGGCGGGGTGGTCCCCCGCTTGCAGGGCGAGGTACCATGCGTTCCGGGGTAGCTCAGTGGCCAGAGCGGGTGGCTGTTAACCACTAGGTCGTGGGTTCGAATCCCACCCCCGGAGCTGGCGGCCGCGACCGGGCGCGGCGCATGATTGAGGCTGGGTAGCTCAGTCGGTAGAGCACCGCGCTGAAAACGCGGGTGTCGGCGGTTCGATTCCGCCCCCAGCTATGGCCTGGGAGTGGCAGCGGCGGCGTTGCCGACCTGCAACCGCTGCCGAAGGGGCGTAGCTCAACTGGCAGAGCACCGGTCTCCAAAACCGGCGGTTGGGGGTTCGAGTCCCTCCGCCCCTGCTGAAACGGTCGCGGAGCTCGCTCGCGTAGCTCAGTGGTAGAGCGCGTCCTTGGTAAGGACGAGGTCACGGGTTCAACCCCCGTCGCGAGCTCTCTGCTATTAGGGGGACGCGCCCGTAGCTCAGGTGGATAGAGCATCGGCCTTCTAAGCCGAGGGTCGCAGGTTCGAGTCCTGCCGGGCGCATGCGGGTCGGAGACAGATGTGCCCCCATCGTCTAACGGCCAGGACACCACTCTTTCAAGGTGGAGATAGGGGTTCGATTCCCCTT
>JAPULH010000037.1 GCA_027295155.1 Gemmatimonadota bacterium | reverse complement strand
CGATGGCGTATTGAGCGCCCCGCGCCGGCCAGTCGCTTCTTCAACAGCCTTCTAGAGGACTCTTCATGCTGACTCCGCTGCTGCTCGCCTCACTGCTCCAGGTGCCGCAACCCACCCAGGAGCTATCACCGGGTACCCGGTACGACCCGTCCATCCCGACGCTGGAGCAGGTGGCCGGCCACGACTTCGGCGAGGAAGTGACCTCCCCGGACGAGATCGTTCGATACATGGAGGCCCTGGCGGAGGCGGCGCCGGAGCGAACTGAGCTCATCCGATACGCTGAGAGTTGGGAGGGCCGTCCGCTCTACAGGATCGTCATTGGGTCGGCGGAGCGTATTGCACGTCTAGACGAGGTGCGGGCCGGACTTCAGCGGCTCGCCGACCCGCGCGGGCTCGACCAGGTCGACGCCGACGTCCTCCTCGCTGAGCTTCCGGTGGTCACGGCCCTCGTCCACGGAATCCACGGGAACGAGATCAGCTCCAGCGGGGCGGCGATGGCTGAGGCGTACCACCTCCTGGCGGCACAGGGCGACCAGGGGGTGGACCGGATCCTCGCCGAGTCACTCGTGCTGATCGATCCTGCACAAAATCCCGACGGACGGGCTCGCTTCGTCATGCAGAACACATCGGCTCAGGCTCGCTGGCCAGACGAGGCCTCATGGTCCGCCGAGCACGACGAGCCTTGGCCCGGCGGCCGCGGGAACCACTACCTGTTCGACTTGAACCGGGACGGATTCATCCAGAGCCAGCCCGAGACCCGGGGAAAGCTCTCCGTGTTCCGGGAGTACGTGCCCCACGTAGTCGTGGACCTTCACGAGATGGGCGGAAATTCGACCTACTTCTTTCCGCCTACAGCGCTTCCGAACAATCCGTGGCTCACCGCCCAGCAGATGGCGCTCATGGACGTGTTCGGCGAGGCCAATGCATCGACCTTTGACCGGCGCGGGTTCGCTTACTTCAACCGGGACACCTACGACGCGTTTTATCCCGGGTACATGGACATGTGGCCCATGATCCACGGGGCCCTCGCGATGACGTATGAGCAGGCTTCCGCACGAGCGCTCGTCCTGCGGAGGGATGACGAGGACCTCCTCACGTATGGCGACGGCGTGCTGCACCACTTCACGGCTGCGATTCAGACCGCTGAGACCGCCGCTCTCAACCGTGAGCGGATCCTCACGGAGTACCTGGCGTTCCGGCGGGGGGCCATCACACTCGGGCGTCAAGGCCCCGCGGAGTACGTCCTGACGTCTGAGCATGACCCGGGCATGGCCGAGCGGTTGGCCCGCCACCTCGTGTTGAACGGAATCGAGGTGCGAGCCGCCTCGGGCCCCGTGCGTGTGGGAGACCGGACGCTTCCGGCAGAGAGCGCCTTCATCGTTCCTGCGGCCCAGCCGGCCTACCGGATGTTACGAAATCTTCTCGACGCGGACACGCCCATGGATTCGGCCTTCGTGCGGCGCCAGAACGAACGGCGGGCGCTCCGCCAGCCGGACGAGATCTACGATGTGACTGCATGGAGCTTGAGCGCTCTCTGGGACGTCGAGGTGATTCCGAGCGACGACGAAACGGGCGCGGCAGGCGAGCTCCTGACCGCGGAGGGGTTGTACGGAGCCGCTTTAGCTGTGCCGAGCTCGCAGCCAGCAGAGAGTCTGCCCCCCGCTGTGGTCGGATACCTTCTCCCCTGGGGAATCCAGGCAGCCGCGGCCACAGCGGAAGCCCTTCGGGACGGTATTCGCGTGCATGCGGCGGGCGGGGCGTTCACGCTCGATGGCCGGGAGTACGGGATCGGCACAGCCATCATCCGGACATCGGAGAACGACTCGGATCTCGCTCAGCGTCTGGGGTCCATCGCCAGCCGGCATGGAGCCGAAGTTATTCCGATCGACGACTCGTACGTTCGGGAGGGTGTCTCGCTCGGAAGCGACCGAACGAGAGCGCTCCGCGAACCCCGTGTGCTTCTTCTATACGATGAGCCGGCCTCCGCCTATTCGGTGGGCTGGGCTCGTTATGTACTCGAGCGCCGCTACGGCCAACAGACGTCGGTCGTTCGAAGCTCCAGCCTGGGCCAGGTCATCCTCTCGGAGTACGACGTGATCGTGTTCCCCAGCGGAAACTTCGGATCCGCGGTGGGATCCGGTATGGTGGAACGTCTCCAAGGCTGGATGAGGGACGGAGGGACTCTCATTACGATCGCTTCGTCCTCACAATGGGCAGCCAGAGAAAGTGTGGGCTTGCTGAACACGACCACTGAACGGCGAGGTGGCCGGCCTGCAGACGAGGATCCACCCGAGGACGACACTCCCGAACAGCCCATCGACTTCCTGGAGGCGATCGCCCCGGAGGACGAGCCTCCCGAGGACACTCCGGGGGCCATCCTCAGAGTGATCCTCGACAGGGAGCACTGGCTCTCCGCAGGCACCGATGGTGAGATCGGTGCCGTGGTGCAAGGGACCCGTATCTTCAGCCCCATCAGGTTGGACGAAGGAAGGAATGTCGGACGATACGATGACGAGGAGGGTCTGGTTCTCGGCGGCATCGTGTGGGACGAAGCCGAGCCCCAGCTCGCCAACAAAGCCTACCTGATTCACCAGCAGGTCGGCCGCGGCCAACTCATTGCGTTCGCCGAGGATCCCAACTACCGCGCCTATGCCGAGGCGACGCAGCTGCTTTTCATCAATGCGGTCCTGCTGGGACCCGGTCGATGAGTCGCACGGGTGGCGAGTGAATAGCGTGGCGTCGTTTGCGGCCTGCATCTAATTTTCGGAGTGCCGTCCTGCCTGGACGGAAAATGCCGGAACTGAAAGTCAGCGGAGGACGGTTCATGTTGAAGGCTCACACCGGTGTCCCGGGAGCGACGACGCTCACTACGGTCGCCCGGTTACTCGCGGTCGCCAGGGTGACTGCGGTTGCCACTCTCGCCGCGCTCGCCTTGCTTGCGCCCCAAGGACTCCTGGCCCAGGCGACGCCCCTCCAACGCGGAAGCGACAATATCGAGGTACTCGGCCACCTCCCGCTGGGTCCAGCGCTGAGCGTCTCGGATCTCGATGTCGAGCAGGATCTGGCCCGTCCGTACGCTTACGTGTCCCGAATGAGATACGGCGAGGCGGGCCCAAGAGGTTTGGACATCATCAGCATCGAGGATCCAGAGCGTCCCAAGCTCCTGTACCAGTGGCGGATCGAGGACCAGGAGCTGCATGAGGGCAC
>JAPULH010000036.1 GCA_027295155.1 Gemmatimonadota bacterium | reverse complement strand
TTGCTCACGTAGAACGCGATCCGAGGTGGTCTCTCGCCCGTCCTCGGGGGCGAATCCCTCGTCACGTGGGAGTCGACTGAAACACAGTACGTCCCCACTCCGACCAACTGGTCGGCCGAGGCGTCGGCGAACGAAAGAAGTCCTGCGGCGAGCACAAGACCACGTAGAGGCGCCAGCATCGCGAAGCCCTCCTTGTCGAAGCCAGACCGAACGGGCTGCGGTACCCCCGCCAAGTACACGCCAAGACCAGGTGAGCGTCCAGCTCGCTCCATGCACGTAGAGTCCAAGGGCGACCCCGATCAGCCCGCGTTCAGGGCCGCGTGTCTGCGGATTCAGCTCTGCCTAGCCTAGACGCCCGGGGCATCGTCGTGTATCCGGTTGGCGACGAGCGGAGCTGATGGAGGTGTTCGCCCGCGATGGACAGATCCGATCCCGCTAGCTCCGAGACGGCTGCGGCTGGCTCCACGGTCCCGCGGTACACCTGCCCCATGCACCCGGAGGTGCAGGCCTCGGAGCACGGCAGCTGCCCGGACTGCGGCATGGCTCTGGAACCCGTCGCACCGCTGGACGCTGCGGAACGCTCCGAGTGGATCTGCCCCATGCATCCCGAGATCGTGCGGGACGAGCCCGGCAGCTGTCCCATCTGTGGCATGGCGCTCGAGCTGCGGACGGTCGCTCCGGTGGAGGAGGAGAACCCGGAGCTGCGCATGATGACGCGGCGCTTCTGGGCGAGCCTGGCGCTGACCGCGCCGATCTTCGTCCTCGCCATGTCGGAGATGCTGCCGGGGCGGCCCCTCGAGGGCTGGATCGCACCCGCCGTGCTGGCCTGGGTCCAGCTCGCGTTCGCGTCACCCGTCGTGCTGTGGGGCGGTTGGCCCTTCTTCGAGCGGGGCTGGAGCTCGATTGTCCATCGCCGCCTCAACATGTTCACGCTGATCGCCCTGGGAACGGGAGCTGCCTACGGCTTCAGCCTGGTCGCCACGATCGTTCCGGAGATCTTCCCCGCCGAGTTCCGAAGGCACGACGGCAGCGTTGCCGTCTACTTCGAGGCGGCCGCCGTGATCGTGACACTGGTACTCCTGGGCCAGGTCCTGGAGCTTCGCGCGCGAAGCCAGACCGGCGCTGCGATCCGCGCGCTCCTCGGGCTGGCGCCCAAGTCCGCGCGGCGCATCCGGGACGACGGCAGCGAGGAGGACGTCCCGCTCCAGGAGATCGCGGTGGGCGATCGACTGCGCGTCCGGCCGGGTGAAAAGGTTCCCGTGGACGGACGGGTCCTCGAGGGCACCAGCGCCGTGGACGAATCCATGGTGAGCGGTGAGCCGATTCCGGTCGAGAAGACGCCCGGTACCCGCGTGGTCGGCGCCACCGTGAACGGGACCGGAAGTCTGGTGATCCTCGCGGAGCGAGTCGGCAACGAGACGCTCTTGGCGCAGATTGTGCGCATGGTCGCCGAGGCGCAACGAAGCCGCGCGCCGATCCAGCGGCTGGCCGACGAGGTGGCGAGCTACTTCGTTCCGGCGGTGCTCGCCGCAGCCGTGCTCACGTTCGGCATCTGGTGGGCCGTCGGAGCGGAGCACCGGGTCGCTCACGCGCTGGTGAATGCCGTGGCCGTGCTCATCATCGCGTGCCCGTGTGCCCTGGGACTCGCCACTCCCATGTCCATCATGGTCGCCGCCGGCAGGGGCGCCACGGCAGGAGTTCTCTTCAAGAACGCGGAGGCGATCGAGCGGCTGCGCGCCGTGGACACCCTCGTCGTCGACAAGACCGGGACGCTCACCGAGGGGAAGCCTCGCCTGGCCACAGTCGTGGCCGACGGCCTGGTTCCGGAAGACACACTCCTCCAGCTCGCCGCGAGCCTCGAGCGGGGTAGCGAGCATCCGCTGGCGGGCGCCATCGTGGCGGGGGCGGAGGAGCGCGGTCTGGCCCTCTCGGACAGCGAGGACTTCCGCTCGCGCACGGGCAAGGGCGTCGAGGGTCGCGTGGACGGGAGACAGGTAGCGCTGGGAAACCCGGCCCTCCTCGAGGCGCTGGGCGTCGGCGCCGAAGAACTACGGGAACGCGCCGAGGCCCTGCGCGCAGATGGCCAGACGGTCATGTTCGTCGCGGTCGACGGCCGGGCCGCAGGCCTGATCGGCGTCGCCGACCCCATCAAGGCCAGCAGCCCGGAAGCCATCCGCCAGCTCCACGCCGACGGAATTCGCATCGTGATGCTGACGGGCGACAGCCGCACGACGGCAGCCGCCGTGGCGGCCAAGCTCGGGCTAGACGAGGTAATCGCCGACGTCCTGCCTGACCAAAAGGTCGAAGCGGTCCGGCGGCTCCAGGGGGAAGGTGCCACCGTCGCGATGGCGGGCGACGGCGTGAACGACGCGCCGGCCCTCGCCCAGGCCGACGTCGGCATCGCCATGGGAACCGGAACTGATGTGGCCATGGAGAGCGCAGGCCTGACCCTCGTGAAGGGCGATCTGCGCGGCATCCTGAGGGCGCGCCACTTGAGCCGCGCCACCATGCGGAACATTCGCCAGAATCTCTTCTTCGCCTTCGTCTACAACAGCCTGGGCGTTCCGGTGGCGGCCGGCATCCTCTACCCGCTCTTCGGGATTCTGTTGAGTCCCATGTTGGCCGCGGCCGCTATGAGCCTGAGCTCCGTTTCCGTGATCGGGAACGCACTGCGGCTGCGGACCGCCTCTCTTTGAGAGGACCGCGAACCGTCTCCCGCTTCGAGGAGTGAACATGAAGGACCGTCTTCCAACGCTTCTCCGCGCGCGCGCAACGGACAGCGATGGTCTGTAGCTTGACGTGCCGCCTCGGGCGCCTACGGGGCTCTGCGGGCGGCCGAAGCCGAACCCGTTGGTTGACGGTGCCCGGAAGAACCGGTCGACGATTGCTAGCGTGAGTCGGGGGGCCGGGATGCCTCCCGCCAACTTCACGTATGCGACACACGAAGGAGCCGATCCTGGCCGAAGCCCGCCTGTGCGGGGGCTCGAGGCCCGAAGAAGGGCGTGGAAGTCGGAGGGCGGGATGGGAGCGCTCGCCCCCCGGGATCGGGCCTGGATCGCGACCGGTTATACGACGGGCGGCAACACCGCCGGGTATACGACGGGCGGCAAGAGTGGGTGTGACCCGAGTGGAGCGGCCGGACAGCAGCGAGCCGGCACCGGGCCGGTCACCCGGGCCCAACGCCCTCCGGAGCGTCGCCCCGAGCGCGGCACACGCCCTGACCGTCCCGGGCCCAGGTCTTCTCGGCAGCCTGGGACGCGAGCTCGAAAGGCGGATAC
>JAPULH010000035.1 GCA_027295155.1 Gemmatimonadota bacterium | reverse complement strand
GTGGCCGCCTGGCTGCGCCTCGCCGCGGGCATCCCGGTGCCCAGAGCGATCAGCCGGATCTCCTTCGCGCCGAGATCCTCGGTACCCGGGTAGTAGACGTAGCGGTCCGGCGCGGTGCCCGTGGGCGACTTCACCTCTCCGCCGGCTCCGAGCAGCACGAGCGACACGATGGTGAGGGCGACACCGGCGAGGAACGCGGCTCCGAGACGCAGCTTCATGGCGCGGATTCTACGCTGGCCGAGGCTTCTCGCGGCGGGAATCGGACGCGCCCGCGGGTCCGGGGGTCTTTCGCCCCGATCCCCCGATTGCCCGGTACGGTCCTCAGTCCACCCAGCCGAGGATGTCGCGCACGACCGACCAGCGGCGCTTCCTCTCGGTCGGCTCCACGCCCTCGATCCAGTAGTCGAAGAGCCGCTGGATCGTCCGGTCCTTGCGCTTGAGCTCCACCCAACGGCTCAGGAAGTCGACCATCTGCTGGTCGCCCCGGGCGACGGGGAAGGCCATGGGCACGGCGAGAATGTCCGGATGGGGGACGGCGACGGTGAACGCCGGATAGACCAGGCTCCACGCCGAGCCGGCGGCGGCACCGTAGACCAGGGCGTCGAAGGTTCCCTCCTTCGCGGTGAAGTACGCACGCGGGGACTCGAGCACCGTGAGTCTGGCGTCGGGCAGGTAGTTGCGGACCTTCTCGACGTAGTAGGGCGCATCGGGCACGGCGATATGGAGCTCCTCCTGGCTCTGGATCGCCTTGCGGGTGTTGAACCGGTTGCGGTCGTGGTCCCGCACGATGAAGGCGAGCGTCTCGTCGATGTGCGGATCCGGAAACGCGAGCTGCTGCATCCGCTCCGGCGTGACCGCGACGCCCGTCGCGGTGTCGATGACGCCCGAGGCGAGCAGATCCGGGATCTCGCCGAGCTCGACGAGCACGAACTCCAGCTTCACGCCCAGGTCGGCAGCGAGGCGGTGCAGGAGCTCCGCGTCGAAGCCGACGAGCTCGCTGTTGGTGTTGCGGAAGGCGTAGGGAAGATGGTCCCGGCGATAGCCCACTCGGAGCGAGCCGCGTCTGACGATCCGGTCCAGCGCGGAGGATTCGCCGTCGGGGCCCCTGCCGGTCGGATCGACTGGGAGTTCGGCCGGGGAGGCGTACAGGCTTACGGGAGCCGGCGGCAGGAGGAAGTCTCGCTCGATGAACTTCTGGTAGCCCTGGTACTGCGACCCGATCGCCTCGAAGGTGAGCCGTACGCCACCGATCGTGCCGACGGTGAAGAGCACGGTCAGGCCCGCGTAGACGAGCAGCTTCGGCGTGCGCAGCTCGATACGCCCGGCGGCGGCCGCCGCGGTCAGCAGCGGGAGGGAGGTGAGGAACATCGCCGCGAGCAGCGTGTTGAACCGGGCCACGATCACGTTGTCGGCCATCACGAACAGCTCGAAGGTGTCCGCGGGGACCCGGAAGAGGTCGAGCAGGAAGGGAATCGCCACCAGGGTGCTCCCGAACAGGCTCACCAGCCCGGCACCGAGGAGCGCGGGATACTCCCCCGGCGACAAGCTGAAGCCCGTGAGCCAACCCGCGAAGAGCACGAAGCCGAGGGTCAGGAGCTTCCCGACGCTCGGCACGTTGTAGGCGGCGGGCACGACGACGTCGACCAGCGCGGTCTCTTCCTCCTCGTGCGCCGCGGTGCGCAGGAGCTCCTTGATGCGCTCGGCCAGCAGCGTCAGCACCACGAACAGCACACCCGTCGCGAAGGCGGTCACCAGTACGTCCCGCGTGCCCCGGAAGATCTGGCGATAGCGAATGGGGGTGAGGGTCGTGACCAGGACGGGAAGGGTCCAGAACGTCAGGAGCAAGGCGTTGGCCACGGTCACGACCACGTATACGCGAAGCCCCGAGAGAACGTCGGGCTGGAGCGTGCCGGCGGCCTTCGCCGCGATGGCAAAGACGCCAAAAGGCGCCAGCCGCATGATGCCTGTGGTAATCCGGCCGATCGCATCGGTCAGGACGCCGAGTGCGCGGACGATCGCGTCCTTGCGCTCGACGCCGATCAGGGCGAGCCCCAGGCAGGCGCTGAAGACCACGACCGCGGGCACCACGCTCTCGGCCAGCGAATGGAACGGGTTCGACGGGATGAACAGGTTCAGGAAGTCGATGGTCTTCCGCTCCTCCACCAGCGCGGAGCTGAAGAAGGAGGCCGACTCCCAGGCCGGGAAGGCGAACGGGGTGAGCGCCACCACGAGGAGCCCGATCGCCCAGAATGCCAGCAGGAAGCCGCCGGCGTTTCGGCCGAGCGCCCGGGCTTCGTCGTAGCGAAGGCTGCCGAGGGCGGCGATGAGCGACACCGCCACGTAGGGCAGTACCGTCATCTGCAGCAGCAGGATGAAGGCGTCTCCGACCACACCGATCGGCGTCACGAGCTCGCCGAAGAAGATGCCGAAGGCGATGCCGAGCGCGAGCCCGATCAAGATCTTTGCGGACAAGCTCATCTGGGCGGACTGTCGATTCGCGCTCGACCCGGCATTCTTGCTCGTTCATCGTAGTCGTCATCATGGGGCTCCGCGACCTCGGACGTCACGAACGCACGGGCTGAGGCCATCTACAGCCGGATCCAGTGGGTCAAGCGAATGGCCTGCGGCTATCGCAACCGGGAGAACTTCCGCAACGCCATCCACTTCCATCTGGGCGGAAGGTCGCCGGCACCACCACCATGGTGAGCACGGTCGCGACCATCAACCCCGCGATGGTGGCGACCGCCA
>JAPULH010000034.1 GCA_027295155.1 Gemmatimonadota bacterium | reverse complement strand
TCCTCGCGGTAGAGATCCTGAACGCGGTCCGCCTCGGCCTCGAGTTGGGTGACGAGCAGGCCGGGTGGCCGCAGCCCCACCGGACGCTCGACCAGACTCTCCCGGCCGAGCTTCCAAACTCGGTCGTGGCGGCGATTCGGATCGGCTTCCGCCGATTACAGCCGGCCGCGCAGAGCGTCCTCAAGGCCGCATCGGTCCTGGACGAGCGGGTGCAGGTGTCGGCCCTGGCTCGCGCCACGACACTGGACGAGGAAGCCCTCTTCCAGGGGCTCGATGAGCTCGAGTGGCAGCGGTGGCTAACCGCTGATCCCAGGGGCTACAGCTTCGTGGCGCGCATCGTCCGTGACGTGATCGCCCGCGACATGCTCACCGCAGGTCAGACGGAACGCCTCAGGCAGAAGGCCCACCGCTAGAAGGCTGTTCTAGAGCCTAGCACGCGAGCCTAGCTCCCCCTCACCACCACTCAGGCCTCCACCTCCGCTTTATCGGCGCTTGACCGCACCCGGCGACCGTTCTCCTGACCGTGCGAGAAGTGCGCGGGAGCGAGGAGGACCGGATGAAGTCGACCCACACACCCCAATCCGCACCGAACGTGTCACGCCGCGAGGCCGTGCGGCTAATGGCCATCGTAGGAGCCGGGCTCACGGCCGGGCTCGCGGCAGGCTGCACACCGCTGCGCATCGGCCTCGGCATGTATCCCCACAGGTACGAGACGAATCCGGACATCGGCAATCGAGTGCTGCGAGCGTTCGTAACCACGGTGATCCCCGGCGTGCGGGTCACGACCCCCGATCTGATTCGCGCCTTCCAAGACGACTCTTATCCGCTCGCCCCGTACCGCGGCTATTTGATTTACGACCTGTGCGAGCGCGCCGATCGGCTCTTCGACACGAAGCTGTTCAGCGACCTTGACGCCGATCAGCGGATCCGGGTCCTTCAGGACGCGCTCTCCGCTGACAAGACCACGAGACGACTGTACGAGGGCGCGATTTTCCTCGCCCAGATCTCCTGCTACGCGGGGATCTACGACGACGCGGGCGGCTGCGAGCTCATCGACTTCCACGGCGCGTCGGGGATCCTCCCACTCGCGGAACAGACCTACCCTAACCCCGAACGCTACTTCGCCCGTCGCCTCACGGCCGACGGCAACTACGCCTGACCGGCGACGGAGAACGGATGAAAACGATCAAGTCGGACGTGCTGATCATCGGCAGCGGCTTCGGGGCCGCGGCCCCGGCGCTTCGGCTGAGCCGCGCCGGCCTCCGGGTCACGGTGCTCGAGAAGGGACCTCATCTCAGGGGCCCATCGGACTTCAAGCAGACCCAGGACCCGAGGTATCTGCTGAAGTACCTGAAGGGGCTCTCCGGCGAGAACATCAACTTCACGTACGCGGAGGCGCTGGGCGGGGGCTCTGGCTTCTACGAGATGGTGTCCCTCCGCGCGCCCACGCTCGCGTTCGAGCAAACCGATGCGTCGGGCCGGCCGATCTGGCCGACCGGTGTCGATCGGGCGGCCCTGGATCCACACTACGAGCTCGCGGAAGAGATGCTGCGGGTTCGGCAGCTCGACCGGGAGAGGATCCCGAAGACGGGCCTGGTCTTCTCGCTAATGATGAAGAGGCTCGGCTACTCCTGCGAACGGTGCCGCTACGCGGTGGTCGGGTGCGTCGGCAGCGGCTACTGCGTCACGGGCTGCATCTACGGGGCAAAGCAGACGCTCCACATGAACTACCTGCCGCAGGCAGTGGAGGCCGGCGCCTCCGTTCTCACCGGCATCGAGGCCCTGGCCGTTCGGCCGGTCGGTGACCCGCGCAGAGCGCGTCGCGGCACCGGCGTGTCGAGGCTTCCCTACCGCTACGAGGTGGCCTGTCGTCGCACTGACGGCTCCAGTACGCGCTTCAGAACGAGGCTGCTGATCCTGGCGGCCGGGACCGTGGGGACGGCCGGGCTGCTCCTCCGATCGCGCCGATACCTGCCGGCCCTCAGCGATCAGGTGGGACGGAACATCGCCTTCAACGGCAGCGTGAAGGTGGCCGGTCTTCTGCCGGAGGACCTTCCGGAGGGCGACATGTACAGCGGCATCACTCATCCGGGCATGATCAGCTACGAGTTTCTCCGCTCGCATGGGATCACGGTCGCCGCGGTGAAGGCGCTTCCGCTGATGGCAGTTGCTGCGGCGCGTCTCAGGCTGGACGGAGACGGTCGGAATCCGTCCCACTGGGGCGCGCCGAACGTGGAGCTGATGAAGAGCTTCCGAAGACGCGCGATCGCACTGCTGGCTCTCGGCCTCACACCTCCCACCGCGGAGCTCGAGCTGCACAACGGCGAGATCCGGCCACGGCTGGAGCTCACCGATGAGATCCGCGCCTACTACCGGCGCACGAAGGAGCTCCTTCACTCGATCCTCACGCGTAACGGCTGCCGCCTGATCGAGACCGAGTTCATCGACGGCAAGGGAGCGGCGCGCGAGGACCTCTTTTTCTCCACCGCACATCAGGTGGGATCCTGCCGGATGGCCGATTCCGCCGAGGTCGGGGTCGTGGATTCCGACGGCCGGGCGTTCGGCTACCCCGGCCTCTACGTCTCCGATGGCGCGGCGGTCCCCGGCTCTCTCGCCGTCAACACGAGCCTCACGATCCTGGCGAACGCCGAGCGGATCGCCGCCGGCCTCGTCGCCAGGTATCGGCCCTAGAGCGGGGAGTCCGGTCTGTGGCCCTCCGACCACGCCGGTGTGCTCGCCACCCTTCAGCTCCCGGCCCGCGCCGCTGCCAGGTGACCAACGTGGGAGGCGGCGTGCACCCAGGCGCCGCCTCTCCCGAACAAAAGCCGAAACCTTCCTTCGTCCCCTGGGTACGCCCTCTTCATGAAGCCGCTCCCGATCCGAGGACGAGGCGCCGCCGGCAATCCGCCGAACCGGTTCGAGCCGATCACCATCGAACGCGACGGCTGGACCGAGGCCGATCCCCTTCCCCGAACCCGATTCCTCCGCGACCACTCGCGCACCGTCGTCGCCCGAAACGACAGCCCCGACATCGGCTTCAACGTAAGCGTGAACCCGTACAGGGGTTGCGAGTTTGGCTGTGTGTACTGTCTATCGGGCGACACGCGAATCCTCATGGGCGACGGCATGCTGAAGCCGCTGAGAGAAGTACGCCCCGGCGATCAGGTCTATGGCACCAGAAAAGGGGGACACTATCGTTACTACGTCAGGACGCGTGTACTGGCGCATTGGCGTGTCTACAGGCCCGTCTTCAGAATCTGCCTCGCCGATGGCACGCGTCTCATGGCCGGCGCAGATCACCGGTTCCTGACTTGGCGCGGCTGGAAGTTCGTCACCGGCACCGAGCAAGGACGCAACAGAAGACCCCACCTCACAACCAACGACCGGTTGTTGGGGCTGGGCCGGTTTACTCCCGAGGGAGAGGAGAATGAGGAGTACCAGCGGGGTTATCTGTGTGGCCTCATAAGGGGAGATGGCCTTCTGGCCGAGTACCGGTACCACCGCCGAGGCCGTTCCCATGACAACCAATACCAGTTCCGCCTCGCCATGACGGACGAGGAAGCATTGGATCGAGCGTCAGCTTATCTCAC
>JAPULH010000033.1 GCA_027295155.1 Gemmatimonadota bacterium | reverse complement strand
AGATCGGTGCCACCGCGATGCAGATCTTCACCAAAGGCCCGCAGCGGTGGGCCGAGCGGTGCATCTCCGGTGAAGAGGCTGCCTGCTTTCGCCGGGCGCGTGCGGAGGCCGGCGTCGGCGTCGCCGGCTCTCACGACAGCTACCTGATCAACCTCGCTACGAGCGACCCGGAGCTTCTGGCGAAGTCCGTTCGTGCCTTCCGGGCCGAGATGGACCGGTGCGACCGCCTGGGACTCGATTTCCTCGTAACGCATCCGGGCAACGCCACGGCCGGAAACCGGGAGGCCGGCCTGCGGCAAAACGCGGAGCTGATCGCCGAGGCGCTGGATGAGCGCCCCGGCGTCGTACGGGTGCTGATCGAGACCACGGCGGGAGCCGGCTCGGCGCTCGGGTATCGCTTCGAGGAGATCGCGGCTATGATCGAGCGGGTGCCGGCGGAGCATCGTGCCCGGCTCGGCGTCTGCCTGGATACGGCCCACGTCTTCGCTGCCGGCTACGACCTCCGGGGAGACTACGAGGGCGTCCTCGAGACGTTCGACGAGGTGTTGGGTCTCGACACGCTCGGCCTGATCCACTGCAACGACTCGCTCGGGACCCTCGGCAGCCGCCGCGACCGGCACGCGGACATCGGGGCCGGAGAGCTCGGAGTGGCACCGTTTCGCGCGTTGATGAGCGATCCTCGCCTGAGGGAGGTTCCGCGCGTGATCGAAACGCCGAAGGGTGGCGACCCGATCGCCGCCGACCGCCGGAACCTGCAGACGCTGCGGCGCTTGGCCCGGGCGTGACGCTTGTTCTCTCGCGTCTACGGCTTCATTATGCTGACGCGCGCGAAGAGCGGCGGTGCGCCCAACTGCCGGCGGCAGCGCGCCCGATGCCGGCGGCGAGCGCACGTATAGCGGCGCTTCCATGGAGTCACGAGGAGAACTCTCGAATGTCCGACGACGCTCAGCTCTCGGAGCCCAAAGAGGCGATCCTGCCGGAAGGCGGCATGCGGATCGCTGCCGAGACCCTGGTCACGGAGCGGCTGCGAGCGCTTCGCCGTGCACTCGGACGGAACGTCGCCCCGCTGGATGTCGTGGTCCGTCGCACCCGGCCCGCCTCGCGCAGGCACCTCTTCGAGGAGGCCTGCGATCTGTACTGGAACGAGCTCAGCTGGGAAGAGATCACGGACGAGGAGATGATCGGCGACCGCGAGCTGACCGAGATGGTCTTTCCCGGCCTGCTCGCTCTGATCGATGCGCTGCTGCCCAGCGGTGAGAGCGGGGGACCGGACCGGAAGCGGGAGCGCCGGGATGTGGCGCACGATTTCCTGCTCTGGCTCGCGGCGCGGCTGGTCGAGTTGCGCAACGCAAAGATGACCGGGAACGGTGATCACGCCCGCATCCGTCGCGAGGCGCAGGTGACCGACGAGCTGATCGACCTGATCGCCTACCGGCTCTACTCTCTGACGGCCGAAGAGATTGAGGAGCTCCAGGTCCACTAGCACGTCGCGGGAGTACTTCAGCGGCCCGCTGATCCCGCTCGGACGGCGTTCCGATCATCCCGTTCACGCCTGAACCGAGCACACGGAACCTTGAAATCGATCGTCTGCATCAAGCGCGTCCCCGACAGCGAGGCGCGCATCCGCATCGCCGGCGACGGCAGGAGCATCGATCCATCGGGCGTCAAGCACGTCATGAACCCGTACGACGAAGTCGCTCTCGAGGAGGCGCTTCGACTCAAGGAGGCGGCGGGAGAAGGCTCCGTCACGGTGGTCTCGGTCGGACCGGAGGCATCGAAGGAGATACTCCGGACCGCCCTAGCCATGGGAGCGGATGAAGCCGTTCTGCTGCAGTGCGCAGGCTCTCCGGACGGGCTGGCGATCGCGCGTGCCCTGGCGGCGGAGATCGGTGGCCGGGAACGCGATCTGGTGCTCTTCGGGAAGCAGGCGATCGACGACGACAACATGCAGGTTCCGGCCATGGTGGCGGAGCTTCTCCACCTGCCGTGCGCGACCGTCGTGGTCGAGCTGGAGATCGCGGACGGGCACGTGGTGGCCCGGCGTGAGGTCGAGGGCGGGCACGAGGTGATCGAGTTCGATCTTCCCGCCGTGGTCTCGGCTCAGAAAGGGCTGAACGAGCCCCGCTACCCGAGCCTCAGGGGCATCATGGCCGCCAAGAAGAAGCCGCTCGAGGTGAAGGAGGTGGAGCTCCGCGAGTCGAAGGTCGAGATCCTCTCGCTGGAGGAGCCGCCGGCACGGGAGTCGGGCGATGTCGTCGGAGAGGGAGCGGAGGCCGTGCCGGAGCTGGTGCGCCGGCTGCGGGAAAGGGCGCTCCTCTGATGCCCCAGGGACGAGTACTCGCGTTCGCCGAGAGCCGGGACGGGGCCCTTCGCCCGGTGGCTCGTGAGGCTGTCACGGCCGGCCGCGAATTGGCCGAGGCCCTCGGCTCACCGGTGGATGCGTTCCTGCTGGGCCCACCGGGCATCGCCCGGGAGGCGGCCGCTCTCGGGGCGTACGGAGCGGATCGGATCTTCGTCGCGGAGAACGACGCTTTCGTGAACTACGCGCCGGATGCGTCCCTTCGGCTGTGTGCCGAGATCCTGGGGCGTGAAACCTATTCAGCCATCATCTTCCCGGCCTCCGCGCAGGGCAAGGACCTCGCCCCACGCGCAGCGGCCATGCTCGACCGAGGCCTCGCGACCGAGGTGACCGGGCTCGGCGCCGAGGACGGCGTGCCGGTCGCCGTCCGACCCGTGTACGCCGGCAAGGCGATCGCCCGGGTGACCTTCACGGATCTGCCCGCCTTGATCAGCGTCCGGCCCAACGTCTTTCGAGCGGAGAAGCGGCCGGGCGAGGGTCTGGTGGAGAGCGTCGAGGTCGCTCCCGAGCCGAGCAGCCAGCGGGTGAAAGGGATCGAGACGGGCGAGCGGGAGACTCTGGATGTGTCGGAAGCGACGGTGGTCGTTTCGGGTGGACGGGGGATGAAGGGTCCGGAGAACTGGGCGGTCCTCGAGGATCTGGTCGACGCGCTCGGCGAGCACGCGACGCTCGGGGCGAGCCGTGCCGTGGTGGACGCCGGGTGGCGGCCGCACGGGGAGCAGGTCGGCCAGACCGGCAAGGTCGTGTCGCCCACCTTGTACTTCGCGATCGGGATCAGCGGCGCGATCCAGCACCTGGCGGGCATGCGCACCGCCAAGACGATCGTGGCGATCAACAAGGACCCGGATGCGCCGATCTTCCAGATCGCCGACCTGGGGATCGTGGGAGATCTCTTCGAGGTGGTGCCGGCGCTCGCCGCCGAGATCCGCCGGGTACACGCCGAGAGCTGATCTTCGGCTACGGGCCATGAGCAGGATGAGCCTTCGGGAGGTGCTGGAGCCCCTGGCACGCTGGAGCCGAGAGGGGAAATCGACGGGCGTGGCCACGCTCGTCCGCGCTCGGCGCTCGGCGCCCCGTCCTCCCGGAGCCCGGTTCGCGGTCAACGACGCAGGGGAGATCGCAGGCTCGGTCTCCAGCGGGTGCATCGAGGGAGACCTGTTCGAGCACCTGCAGCAGATCCTGCAGGGAGGCGAGGCCCGCCTTCTGACCTACGGCATCACCGATGAGATGGCGGCCGACGTCGGTCTGGCGTGTGGAGGCGAGATCGAGGTGTTCGCCGAGCCGTACCTGCCGGACGATCCCGCCTGGCCCGCCCTCACCGACAGCGTAGAGCGCGGCATGCCGGCGACCTTCCTGACGGGAATCTCGGGCGCCGTGAGCGGTCGACGCCTGCTGGCGGCGGAGGGGAAGGCGCCCGTCGGCACGCTGGGGTCAGGCGAGCTGGACCGGAAGGCCATCGAAGGGGCCGCGTCGATCCTCGATACGGGCGCGACCCGCGTCATCGAGCTCGACACCGGGGCGGGGGAGGGCGCGATCTTCGCCGAGCCCATACTTCCGCCGCCACGGATGGCCATCGTGGGGGCCTCGCCGATCGCCGCCGCCCTCTGTCACCTGGCCAGCTTCGCGGGCTTCGAGGTGAGCGTCGTTGACCCGCGGCCCGCATTCCTCTCGCCCGATAAGTTTCCCGATGCGGCGCGGCTCGTAGGTCGCTGGCCCGACGAGGGACTGGCCGAGGTCGGCCTGGACCGGTACGTGAGCGTTGTGGTTCTCGCTCACGACCGAAAGCTGGATGTGCCCGCTCTCGAGGCGGCGCTTCGCGGTGGATGCCGGTACGTCGGCCAGATCGGGGGGAAGCGGACGCAGCGCCTCAGGCGTGAGGCACTCGCCGAACGTGGCCTTGACGAGAAGGTGATCGGCCGCGTGCGCGGGCCCGTGGGCCTCGACATCGGCTCGGAGTCACCGGAGGAGATAGCGCTCGCCATTCTGGCCGAGGTCGTGGCGGTGCAGCACGGCAGGGCGTGAGGCGGAAACCGGCGGGCAGCCACGTGGGCGGTTTGTTGCTGGCGGCTGGCTGTTCCCTCCGTTATCCGGCCGGCTCTAAGCTGCTCCTGCCATTTCGAGAGGACACCGTCGTGGGATCGGCGGTTCGGGCGGCGCTGGCGGCGGAGCTTCGGCCGCTCGTCGTCGTGATCGGCCACGAGGCGGAGGCGGTGCGCGAAGCACTCGGGGACGCGCCCGTGCGCTTCGTCGAGAACCGGGAGTATCGTCTCGGTCTCGGCACCTCGCTGGCCGCTGGGATTCGGGAGCTGGAGGCGGAGAGGGAGGTGGGAGCCGTCGCCATCCTGCTGGGTGACGAGCCGGGCGTTCGGCCCGCGGCCATCCGATCGGTCGTGTCGGCGTGGAGAGAGCTCGGCGTCCCTGCCGCCCGGGCCGTCTACCGGAATCGCCCCGGTCACCCCGTGATCGTGGACCGCTCCCATTTCCCCAGGCTGGCGCGGGCGAGCGGCGACGAGGGACTCGGCGCCCTCCTCAGGGCCGGCGAGCTCCCGTTGCATGCCGTCCGGATCGACGCCCCGGCGCCGCTGGACATCGACACGCCGGACGACTACGCGGCGGCCCGGCGTCGGCGGGAGCCATGATCGCGAGGAAGGCTCTGGATCTCGCGTGCCCGGTGGCCGTTCTCGTGATCGGCGTCGCCACGGGGGCGGGCTGCCGTCGCGTCGCGGGCGAGAACGACGCCGTGGACGTGACGTACGCCGCCTCACTGACCGTGGCGATGGCGAACGTTGCCTCGCGCTTCCGTGAGCAGACAGGCCGGGAGGTTCGCGGCGATCCGCGAGGCTCGGTGGCGGGAGCGCACCTCATTCGGGAGGGCGTGTGGCGGCCTGATGTCTACATCACCGCCGATCCGGCCACCCTGGCTCTGCTCGGAGACCACGATCCCGGCTGGGCGATCGTCTTCGCTCGCGGGGAGCTCGTCCTGGGATACGGCGACGCGAGCCGGCACCTGCCGGCGCTCGACAGCGCGAGGGCAGGCCTGCTCCCATGGCCCGACGTGGTGCTCCGGCCGGGCTTCCGGCTCGGGAGGACGGATCCGGATCTGGATCCGAAGGGATACCGTGCAATCTTCGCGTTTCGCCTTGCCGAGGAGCTCTACGGCCGAAGAGGCCTCGCCGCGCGGATCCTCTCGGGGCCCTCCGGCGAGCGGAGCGTGTTCCCCGAGGAGCACTTGAGCGCTCGCGTGCTCACCGGCAGCCTGGACGCCGCGGTCTTCTACCTGGCCGAGGCGAGCCAGCAGGGGCTTCGTCACGTTCCGCTACCGCGCCCGCTGAACCAGGGCGACCCTGCCGATGCGGCCGTGCTGGCCGGGCTGAAGTATCGGACCTCGGACGGACGCCTCTTCCGCGGCGCGCCCATCGCCTATGCCGCGACGGTTCCGTTGAACAGCCCGGATCCGCGGGCCGGCGCCGAGCTCATCGCGTTTCTGGTAGGGGAAGAGGGAAGCGCCGTTCTCGAGGAGGGCGGCCTCGTGACGGGGGGGACGGTGTTCGGTGACGTCAGCCGAGTGCCGGCGCTTCTATCGGATGTCGTTGCCGCCGGCGATGGGGCCGACGAACGGGTCAGACGGTCGCTGAGGGCTGCTCCCGTCGATACGACTCCAGGACCGTCCGGGCCCACTGGATCTCCGCCTCGGTAAAAAGGCCCGCCTTCTGGGCCCCGAGGAGCTCGTCCAGCTGTGCTTCCTTGATGAAGCCCCTCTCGACGGCGAGCTCACCGAACCGCTTCTTCGGGAACTTCCGCTGTTCTTCCAGCACCCGCGCCACCTGGCCCGGGTCGAGAGCTCGACGGATGATGGCGACCGTTCCGATCGCGAACTTGCGCGGAATCACCACGTCGCTCCCCGTGCCGGCTTGCGTGTCAGAGAGTGGTGGGGGCGGTGAGTCGGAGCTCACCGGGAGGAACTCCGGCTCCTCCTCCGACTCGCCCAGATGGAGCATCCACTCCCGGTCCTCGGTGGCCGGTCGCTGCCGGTGCAGAACGGCAGGAACGGCAGGAACGGCAGGAACGGAAGGGGCCCCGACTTCCCGCACGAAGCCTGAGGCCGACGACAGGAATCTCGGACCGGTCTCGTCGGATCCGCTCGACGCGGCTGGCCGGCTCGATGCGGCAGGCCGGCTCGAAACGTCCGGCTGCTTTCGCTTTGGTGCGTGGGCGCGCGAAGTCGAGGGCGTCGCACTCTCGCGCACGACCGCTCGAAGGCTCAGGAGGTGCAGGATGTACAGGCCGAGCATCGCGGCGGCCATGGTGACCATACCGTCGCGGCGCACGAGGGCAACCGCGCCGACGATCACCGTGACGGCGGCGAACACCAGCGAGTAGCCTCGGCTGTACGGCGCTCGTCTCTTCATGTCACGTATACAGTTACGTGTTTCTGGCCCGTGTGCTGACACCCATTTGTCGGGCGCTGGGCGCGGAGCGGCGCAGCGGGTTCTGTCCCACGAAGACCGCTCCTACGGGACGGGGATGGAGGCAAGCCGCGTGCCGATGGCCCTACGCGGACGTATTGCAGGCGGTGGGGCGCGATCGAGCACGGGGCGGGGGCGTCGTCGGCGTCACTTCTCGGGGCTCGCGGCGGCCCGCTCTCTGCCGGACCAGATCCGCCATC
>JAPULH010000032.1 GCA_027295155.1 Gemmatimonadota bacterium | reverse complement strand
CGATTGAGCCGACGCACCTTCTCCAGGCCGAGCCCGCGAGCCAGTCCCTGGTACGCCAGGGTAGAAAGCTCGTATCGGTCCGCGATCACCAGCCGTCCTCCCTCGAGAGCCGGCCGGACGATCCGACTGACGAACTCGGCCCTCGAGGCAAGGTACAGCAGGAGCTCCGCCTCGGCGCCCAGCTGCAGCCCGGGATCCAGCACGACGTCGCGGATTCTCTCCCCGCCGGGGGTCCCGCCCGGCTCCCGCGCCATCAGGCACGACACGCCGGCCTCCTCCAGGCGGCTCGTCAGACGCCGGGCCTGCGTCGACTTTCCGGCGCCCTCGACGCCCTCGAGGACGAGGAAGAACCCACGGCCGGCGGCCTTCGCCCCCGCGCCCCTACCGGTAGTCGCCGTAGTACTCGACCCCCAGGTGGGTGATCTGCTCTTCGCCCATCATCCAGCGGAGCGTGTTCTTGAGCTTCAGATGCTGGATGAAGAGGTCGTGCTCCGGATCCAGGCCCTCGGCGACCTGCGGACTCTTGAAGTAGAAGGAGAGCCACTCCTGGATCCCCTGCAGGCCCGCACGCTTCGCGAGGTCCATCAGGAGGGCCAGGTCCAGCACGATCGGCGCGGCGAGAATGGAATCGCGACACAAGAAGTCGATCTTGATCTGCATCGGATACCCCATCCATCCGAAGATGTCGATGTTGTCCCACCCCTCCTTGTTGTCACCGCGCGGCGGGTAGTAGTTGATCCGCACCTTGTGGTAGATGTTCCCGTACAGATCCGGATACAGCTCCGGTTGAAGGATGTGCTCGATGGCTCCCAGCTTCGACTCTTCCTTCGTCTTGAAGCTCTCCGGATCGTCCAGCACCTCGCCGTCACGGTTGCCGAGGATGTTCGTCGAGAACCACCCGCTCAGGCCCAGCATCCTCGCCTTGAAGCCCGGGGCGAGGATCGTCTTCATCATGGTCTGGCCCGTCTTGAAGTCCTTGCCGCCGATCGGAACGCCACGCTCCCCCGCGAGCTCGATCATGGCGGGGATGTCTACGGTGAGGTTGGGCGCCCCGTTGGCGAACGGCACACCCTCCTGGAGCGCCGCGTACGCGTAGATCATGGAGGGCGCGACCGCGTCGTGGTTCTCGCGCATCGCCGCCTCCAGCGACTCCACGCTCCGATGCACCTCGTGCGGGCGCATGAACACCTCGGTGGAGGCACACCACACGAGGACCAGCCTGTCGCAATCTTTCTCTTCCTTGAACCGCCGGATGTCCTCTCGCAGCTGCTCGGCCAGATCGAGCTTGGTCGCTCCGCTCTTGACGTTGGTGCCCTCGAGCTTCTTCACGTACTGCCTGTCGAAGACGGCGGGCATCGGACGGATGCCCCTCATGAATTCGGCGAGCGGGTCGAGGTCTTCCGGCCGCAGCACGCCGCACACCCGGGCCGACTCGTACGCATCGTCCGGGATCGGATCCCACGCCGCGAACTCGATGTCCGCCAGATCGGCCAGCGGAACGAACTCCTTCATGAGCGGTGCATGCCTGTCGGTCCGCTTTCCGAGCCGGATCGTGCTCATCTGGGTGAGGGAGCCGATCGGCTTGCTGCGTCCCTGCCGGATCGCCTCGACGCCCGCGATAAACGTCGTCGCCACCGCGCCGAGGCCCACCAGCAGCACGCCGAGCCTGCCTTCCGCGGGAGCGATCTCGAGGCCCCCCTGTGCATGTACGTCGTTCATCTCTTCGTTGTCTCCTCGCGACTGGTTGTCCGGATGAGTGGCTGGGCCGCGTGCGCTTAAGCCCCGGGCGGCTCGCTCCCCGGCGCTTCGGCCGCAGGAGGGGAAAGCGCGACCTCGGGCTCGGGCCGGCCGTACGGCCGCGTGTGTTTGTACACCCAGAAGATGCGCTGCAGGACGGTCGCGTTCGTGAGGACGGCCAGGCCGACGATGACCGAGCTGAGAGCCAGACCGCGTACGCCGAGCAGCGTCGCTTCGCCGAACAGGAGCGCCGCGAAGCCGATCAGGATCACCCGCTCGGCCCGCTGCATCATGCCTACGTCGCACCGCATCCCCAGACCCTCCGCCCTGGCGCGCGTGTAGCTGATCATCAGCGAGCCGGACATGGCCAGCATCACCGCATAGATCATCCCCACATCGCCGAGCTCGAGCCGGTAATCGTTGTACAGGGAGAGCAGGCCGAGGTACACGATGATCTCCGACAGACGGTCCAGCGTCGAGTCGTAGAACGCACCGAACGGCGACGCCAAGCCCGTCCGCCGGGCCACGGTCCCGTCGAGGATGTCGAGCACGCCTCCGAGCAGGATGAGGAGGCCGGCCGTTCGAACGTGATGCTGATGGAAGAAGTAGCCGGAGCTGCAGGTAAGGACGAAGCCGGCCGTGCTGATGAGGTTCGGATGGACCCGCCGGCGAACCAACCACGAGACGACCGGCTCGACCGTCGCGCGAAGGCCGCGTTCCAGCGTCGCCCGAAACGCACTCATGAAGAGATGATGATCCGGCTTTCCTGGCCTTTCTTGATCCCCCGTCCGATGGCCTCGTGCACCTTGTCCATCAGCTTGTCGAAGTTGGCCTGCGAGGAGATGAGCGACTGGTACCGGGCGCTGGTCTGCACCTTCTCCTGGTGCTCCGTGAACTCCTGCTGGAGCTCGTCCGGGGGCTCCTCGCCTCTGGACATGTGATCGAGGATGTTCTCCTGAAGCTCCCGCATCCGGTTCAGCATCGTGACGGCTTCCCGATCATCGGCGATGTCTCGGTTGGCGGCGCTCAAGTACGCGTATTCGGCCGTCTGTGAGAGGTGGCGGCCAACCTCTTCGGCCTTCTCGAAGATCCGCTCGCGCCCGTCTGCTATGGCCATTCGTTTCTCACTTGATCACTTGTGATTGCGGCCCGAAGTGCCTGTGATCACCCTCAGCCGGAGCCATCGGCCGCACGGGGGTAGTGCTCGATCCTAGACGGATTAGTATAACGAGGGCCGAATCGGGGCGCGACCGGAAACCACCCATCGTCACTCGCCGGAAACCTCCACGATCATCTCGATCTCGACGGTGAGATCGAGCGGCAGGGACGCCATCCCCACCGCGGCGCGCGTGTGCCTGCCGCGGTCGCCGAAGACCTCGACCATCAAGTCCGAAAAACCGTTGATCACCTCTGGGTGCCGAGTGAAGTCATCGACGGCGTTCACCATGCCCAACACCCGAACGATGCGCTTCACACGGGATAGATCGCCAATCTCATCCTTCAAGGATGCCAGCATGCAGATGGCGGTGCGTCGAGCCGTCTCGTATCCCTCCTCGACGGTCCGCTCCCGACCGACCTTCCCCTTGTCGGCTTCCGTCAATTCGCACGGTCCATGGCCCCCGAGGAAGACGAGGTCCCCAGCGCTCACGGCCCTGACGTAGTTGGCGATTGGCGGGTAGGGCGACGGAAGCTCGATGCCGAGGGCGGCGATACGCGCCTCCGGATCCGGGGCCTCCTGAGCCGCAACGGATGGGACCCAAGCGATCGACAGCGCGAGCAGGACGGCGCCTGTCGGCATGATCGTCCTACCCAACATCAGTCACGGCTTCTGCGCGAAAGCGAATCGGTCCTTCCCCGCCAGATCCGGCTCCACGGCGACTCGCAGCCAGGGGTGCGCCCCCTCCAGGAGCTTTTTGACGCTGGCCCCCTGACGCTCCCCGATCTCGAGAAAAAGCGCTCCGCCGGGCGCCAGTCTGTACCACGCCCCCCGCACGATCTCGCGGATGATGTCGAGACCATCCTCTCCCCCCAGCAGCGCCTCGGGAGGATCCCTGTGGACTTCGGCGGAAAGCTCGGCCATCTCGGCGGCCGTCACATACGGCGGGTTCGACACGATCACATCGAAGCGCTCGGTCGCCGCAACCGCGTCCCACAGAGATCGGTCCACGGCCCTGAGCTCCACCTCCTTCTCGGTGAGGCCACATCGCGTCCGGTTCTCCGCCGCCTGCTCGAGAGCGGCCGCCGAGCTGTCGAGGCCCACGACTCGCCGGACGATCCCCTCCCGAACGAGCGAGAGCGCGATCGCCGCGGAGCCCGTTCCGATATCGAGCGCCGAGGAAAGGATCGCCTCGCCTCCCGCACCTTCCTCGCCTGCCGAGGCTCCGGTCGGATCGCCCACGCTCTTCGGACGTTCCACCGGGCGCGCGCTTCCCCGGTCCTGGTCCTCCCGATCGCCGGGCCCATCCGCGGCTCCATCGCCGGCCGCTTCATCGCCGGTCGCCCGCGCGCGCGCCCATATGGCAATCCGGTCCACGAGCTGCTCCGTCTCGGGGCGCGGCACGAGGGCACGCGCATCGGCCAGAAGCACGAGGTCCCGGAACTGGACGGTGGCTTCGATGTGCTGGAGGGGCTCTCCGGCCACCCGCCGGCGGGTCGAGCGGGCCAAACGCAGGGCCTCGTCCGACTCGAGCGGCAGATCCAGTGCGAGAAGGAGCTCGGGCCGCTCCACCCCCACGGCCAGGGCGAGCAGTCGCTCGGCTTCCACGCGAGCGGACTCGACGGGTACCACCTCGAGCTCGCGCGTGATGCCCTCGAGAGCCTCGCGGCGGGTGGGCTGGTGCGGCTTCCTGGCGGGCTGACGGTCTGCGCCCGAAGCGTCCATGCTGCTCACGCGCTGGTGGCGACCTCCATTCTCTCCTCCATCCCGGCCGCACGGAGCGCCTCGATCAACTCGTCCAGGTCGCCGCCGAGGATGGCGTCGAGCCGGTGGAGAGTGAGGTGAATCCGATGGTCGGTGACACGGGTCTGCGGGAAGTTGTAGGTACGGATCTTGGCCGAGCGATCGCCCGTTCCCACCTGCATGCGCCGCTCACGCGACCGCTTCGCCTCCTGCTCGGCGATCTTCCTGTCGAGGAGTCTGCTGCGCAGCACCCTGAGGGCCTTCGCCTTGTTCTTGAGCTGCGACTTCTCGTCCTGGCAGGTAACCACCAGACCGGTGGGCACGTGCGTGATCCGAACCGCAGAGTCCGTCGTGTTCACCGACTGGCCGCCCGGACCGGAGGAGCGGAAGACGTCGACCTTCAGATCGCCCGGGTCGATCTGCACATCGACCTCCTCCGCTTCCGGCAGCACCGCCACCGTGGCCGCGGAGGTGTGGATACGGCCTGAGCTCTCGGTCTCCGGAACCCGCTGCACTCGGTGAACGCCAGATTCGTAACGCAGATGGCCGTAAGCATCTCGCCCGCGGACCACGAAGATCACCTCCTTGAGACCCTCGAGCACACCCTCGGTGGCCGACACCATCTCGATCTCCCACCCCTTTTGGGCGGCGAAGCGGGAATACATGCGGAAGAGGTTCGCGGCAAAGAGGCCCGCCTCGTCGCCGCCCGTGCCGGCACGTATCTCCATCACGGCCGGACGATCGTCCAGGGGATCCTTCGGCACGAGGAGTCGCTCTAGCCGAGCCTCCATCTCCTCGCGACGCGCCGTGAGCTCCTCGACCTCGGCGCGGGCCAGGTCGACCAGCTCCGGCTCCTCCGAGCCCGTCGCCAACTCCTCCGCCTGCTGCAGCTGATCCAGGATCGCCAGATACTTGCTTCCCGCATCCACGATCGGGGTCACCTCGGCGTGCTCGCGCCCCAGCTCCCGCATCCGCTCGGGGTCGCTGGCAACCGCCGGCGTGGCCATGAGCTCCGCCAGCTCGTGCTGGCGGGCGGCCCGCTCCCGGACCTGTCTGGTGAGAAGGTCGGCGGTGTCAGTCATCAGATGGGCGCTGGCGAAGGGTTTCGGCCGGCCGCCTCAGGTCTGAGCCGCCGTCGGCTCCTCCTCGGCCGGCTCGGGCTCTGGCTGCGCGGCGGCCTCGGGCTGAGCGGCCGGCTCAGCGTCGGCTTCCGCGGCCGGCTCGGGCTCCCCGTCCGGCTCAGGCTGCACCTCGGGCTCGGTCC
>JAPULH010000031.1 GCA_027295155.1 Gemmatimonadota bacterium | reverse complement strand
CCGCCCGCAGGCTCTGCCGGTAGCTCCGGTAGTAGAACACGCCTCCCACGAGAATGCCGATGGCGACGAGCACCGAAATGACGACGCGCGTATGTACCCTCGCCCACGCGGCCGCGGTATCCAGGAAAACGAGGATCGCGTCCTCCCGACTGCCCTCCTCTCTTCGTTTCTTCGGGGCTACGGCTCCGGGCATAAGTCTCCAGCTATCCGGTATCGGGTGCGCACTGCGTGCGTCCTATCAACGTGAGGTAAACCACTATAACGTAAGCAATGCAAACACATTATAATGCCTTATCGCGTCGCGGCCTGGCAATGCCGCGAGTTCCACGAGCACGTGGATCCCTCCGACGACGCCGCCCAGTTCCTCGATGAGCGAGGAGGTAGCGGCGGCGGTGCCTCCCGTCGCCAGAAGGTCGTCGACGATGACGACCCGCTCTCCCGGCCGCACCGCATCGGCCTGCAGCTCGAGATGAGCGTTCCCGTACTCCAGATCGTACTTGGCGGAAACGGTCTCGCCTGGCAGCTTGCCCTGTTTCCGCACGGGAATGAAGGGGATGCCCAGGCGCAAGCAGACCGGAACGCCGAACAGGAAGCCGCGTGACTCGATGCCCGCGATCTTCTGAGCGCCCACAGCGTCCGCCTGCTCGGCGAAGACCTCAACGACGTCCGCCAGGAGCGCCTGGTCTCGAAACAGGGGGACGATGTCGCGGAACAAGATTCCGGGGCGCGGGAAGTCCGGGTAGTCCCGCAGCTGGCGCCTGACGCGCAGGGCAACCTCGTCCGCCCTCGCCCGGGGGCTCTGCTCATCACGTCCGGCCACGGCCGGTCCTTCGTGCTGCCTCATAGGCAAAAGAAGCTACCGGTGCGATGAACCGAGCGTCAACGTGCGGAGAAGACGCCGAGCGCGAGGAATCCACCGATCAGCAGGGCGGCGAACACGATCGTCAGGAGGTTGAGATAGCGGTCGATGAACTCCCGTATCGGGTCGCCGAACGCCCGGATCAGCCCCGCGACGAGGAAGAACCGCATCCCGCGGCTCACCGCCGTCACGAGCACGAAGGGGATGAAGGGAACATGAAAGCCGCCGGCGGCGATCGTAAAGACCTTGAACGGGATCGGCGTGAAGCCGGCCGTGCCCAACGCGATCACGAGGTTCCGGCTGTAGGCATCACCGATCGCTGCGTACTGTCCGGAGTAGCCGTAGAACTCTACGATGGGCCTTCCGACGGTCTCGTACAGCGCTGACCCCATCACGTAGCCGATGATCGCGCCGAGGATAGAGCCCACCGTGCACAGGGCCGCGAAGCGCCACGCTCGCTTCGGCCGCCCCAGCGCCAGGGGAATGAGGAGGGCGTCGGGGGGGATCGGAAAGATGGAGGATTCCACCACGGCGATGCCGAACAAGGCCGCGGGACCGCCCGGACGATCCGCCCACCCGAGCACCCAGTGATAGAGGCGCCGGAGGGACCCATCCCGACTCGCCGCCTCCCCTTCCCCGCCTGCCCCGTCCACCGCGTCGGCGCGGTCCGCCGGCCCGTTCTCGCTCACCAGCCGTGCTCGCCGATCAGCGGAACGAAGCGCGCGCGGTCGATCGTCTCGACATGGAACGATCCGTCGCGGTTCGCCACCCTCACGAGCTCCTGGGCCTCGGCGCCGCCCACGGGCACCAGGAGCCGCCCGTCCGCCGCCAGCTGATCGTAGAGATGGACGGGTGGCTCGGGAGCGGCGGCCCCGATCAGGATCACGTCGAAGGGCGCCACCTCCGGCCAGCCTCCGCTTCCGTCGCCAGCGGTGAGGGTGACGTTGCGTATCTCCAGCTCCCGGAGAGTCCGGCCGGCACGGTCGGCCAGCTCGGGCACCCGCTCGATCGAGAACACCGTGTCGGCCAGCCTTGCCAGAAGGGCCGTCTGGAAGCCGGAGCCGGTCCCGATCTCGAGGACACGCTCGCTCCCGTCGAGATCCGAGAGGGAGAGGTGCAGAGCGTGGACACCGGGACGCGAGATAGTCTGCCCGAAGCCGATCGGGAGCGCCGTGTTCTGATACGCCTGCCCGCGGACCGCCTCCGGCACGAAGCGGTGCCGCGGGACGGTGGCGAAGGCGTGGAGCACGGCGAGATCCGTGATCCCGAGCGACCGGAGTCCCTCGACCAGCCGCTGACGGTCACGGACGTACCTCTCCGTCAGCGCCCGAACGACCAACGCTTCACCTCCTCCAGGCGCCCGAAACTGGTGAGATCGAGGTGCATCGGGGTGATCGAGACACAACCTTCCTCCACGGCCCCGAAATCGGAGTCGGCGCCGCCGCTCCAGTCCAGCACACCGCCTCCGATCCAGAAGAACTCGCGGCCGGCCGGGTCGCGGCTCCGCCTCAGCGAATCGGAGTAGACGCGCTTTCCAAGCGACGTCACCCTGTATCCGTTGACCTCTTCGGCAGGAAGATCCGGCAGGTTGATGTTGAAGAAGGTCTCCTCGGGGAAGTCCTCGCGCCGAACGATGACACCCAGGAGCTCGGCCAGCAGATCCCCGTACCCCTCCAGCCTGCCGTCGTCATGGCCGGCGAACGACACCGCGATCGACGGGACGCCCAGGATGGTGCCCTCCATCGCGGCCGCCACGGTCCCCGAGTAGAGCACGTCCTCCCCCATGTTCGGCCCGTGATTCACCCCAGAGAGGACAAAATCCGGCATTCGCTCGCACAGCTCGTTGAGGGCCAGAAGCACGCAGTCGGTCGGCGTCCCGTCCACGGCGACCCGCCGGACATCGACCTCCGTCACGCGCAGTGGCCGGTGGAGGGTGAGAGAGTGGCTGCTGGCGCTTCGCTGCCGGTCCGGCGCGACGACAAACACCTCCCCGAGCCTTCCGGCGGCCTCGCACAGAACCCGGAGCCCACGGGCGTGGATGCCGTCATCGTTGGTACAGATAAAACGCAGGGTCAAACCGACCCCAGGATCTCCACCAGCGAATCGACCTCGCGGCGAAGGTCTCGCACGGTCTCGGTATCCAGCGCGATACGCGATGCCTTGGCCAGCTTGCCTTGCTTGCGAAGCTGGTCGAGCTTACCGCGCGCGCCCTCGATCGTGTATTTCTCCGTGTAGAGCAGATGGCGGAGCAGCTGGATGAGCTTGATCTCGCGCCGCCGGTACACGCGGTTCCCAGCGGAGTTCTTCGTCGGATTCAGGATCGGGAATTGGCTCTCCCAGTACCGGAGCACATGCGGCTTTAGGTCGGTGATCTCGCAGACATCACCGATCGAGTAGTACTCCTTGGCAGCGATTCGGTTGGTCACGTTCTAGCTCCACCGTTCGGGTTTCGGGTCCCTCGCCATCAAGCGACGGAGCGCCCGGGCCGGCGCCACATCCTCGTACAGGATCGAGTGGACGGCACCCACAATCGGCATCTGGACCTCGTGCCGCTCCGCCAGCTCCACGGCCGCCCGCGTCGTGCGGATCCCCTCGACCACGTTGTGCATGCCCGCAAGCACCTCGTCCAACGGGCGGCCCGCGCCGATGGCCAGTCCGACCGTGCGGTTCCGGCTCAACTCCCCCGTGCACGTGAGTATGAGATCACCGATGCCGGCCAGGCCCGCAAGCGTCGTCTCCTCGCCGCCCAAGTGCGTAGCCAACCTCATGATCTCGGCAAGTCCGCGGGTGATCAAGGCCGCCCGGGCGTTGCTGCCCAGGTGGAGACCATCGCTGATCCCCGCCGCGAGCGCGATCACGTTCTTCAAAGAGCCACCGATCTCGGTTCCCACCACATCGCCGAGCGTGTAGATGCGGAAATGCTCGTTCTGAAAGAGCCGCTGCACCACTTCACGATCCCGCCGTGAGCGCGACGCCGCGGCGCACGCCGTGGGAAGGCCTCGGGCCAGCTCTTCGGCGAAGCTCGGGCCCGAAAGCACGACAAGTCGCTGCGACGCCCACTCGCCAAGCACGTCGCCGAACACCTGGCTCATTCTGAGGTCGGTTCCGGTCTCGATCCCCTTGGATCCGCTCACGAGGACCGGCTCACCCGCCAGGCCCGTTCTCGCTCTCTCCAGCACCTCCCGAGCGAAGTGGGACGGGGTCACGCACACGACGATGGCAGAGCCGGCCAGCGCCTCTGCCATCTCCGTCGTAGCGCTGAACGGCGCCAGCTCGATGCCCGGAAGGTACTTCGTGTTTCGGCGGTTGCCGGCGATGTCCTCCGCGACGGACGGGCTGTGTGACCAGGCGGTCACCTCGTGGCCGTTGCGAGCGAGCACGTGAGCGAGCGCCGTTCCCCAGCTCCCGGCGCCCAGCACGCAGATCGGCGAGCTCACGGCTCCTCGCGTCCCACGCCCAGGTCCGCCGGACGCGATCCGGGAGGGTCTCCCAAGATCTCGCCGGCAGAGCCACTGGTCGTCGGGTTCGGCCGGAACGGCAGTTCCTCGCCTCGCAGGAGCCGGCCCAGATTGGAGCGATGCGTCCACCAGACGAGGACGGTCAGGCCCAGAGCGAAGAGGATCGTTTCGGGTGGCGCATCCTCGTAGAAAGCCAGCACGGGAACGAGCGCGGCGGCGACCAACGAGCCGATCGACACGACGCGAGTGATCAGGGCGAGGCCGATCCATGCCAGGATGGAGACGGCCACGGCCACGGGGGCGAGCGCGAGCATGGCCCCGGCTGCCGTCGCGACACCCTTGCCTCCCTTGAACCGCAGAAAGACCGACCACACGTGGCCCGAGATGGCCGCCACCCCGTAAACGAGAGCCATGTGGGGCCAGCCTCTTCCATCCCACAGCGGGAAGAACCACACGGGAACCAGTCCCTTGAGCACATCCGCCACGATCACCGGAATCGCCCACCTGGACCCGAGCACCCTGTAGACGTTCGTGGCTCCCGTGTTGCCGCTCCCCTCGCGCCGCAGATCCACCCTCGCCAGACGCCCGGCTGCGTACCCGAACGGCACGGATCCCAGCAGATAGGCGGCGAGCATGAAGAGCGCGGGTCTCACCGGCGTCTTTCCTCTCGTTTCTTTAAGCGGAAGCGGACCGGTGTTCCGAGGAAGTCCCAGGCCTCGCGAAAGCCGTTCTCCACATATCGAACATAGTGTTTCGCCAGATCCTTCGGCCGGTTCAGCCATAGCACGAAGAGAGGGGGCGCGGTCGAGGCCTGTGTGCCGTACAGAATCTTCACCTCGCCTCTGGGCCCCTGCGGCGGCTGCTGCCGGGCCGTCAGCGCCCCCAGGACCCTGTTCACCTCGGCGGTGGCGACTCGCGTCTTCCGCCGCTTCTGTACCTGGATCGCCATCTCGGCGGCCTTTCGGACGCGAAGCCCCGTGAGCGCTGAGGTGGTGATCATCGGCACCTTGCGCAGATACGGCGCTCGCTCGAGAAGCTCTCGCTCGAAGGACGTGAGCACGGCAGGCCCCCGCTCCTCCCCCACATCCCACTTGTTCGCGACGAGCACCAGCCCGCAGCCGGCGTCCCAGGCCGCCTCTCCGATCCGGAAGTCCTGGTTGGTCACGCCGGCCGCCGCGTCGACCAGCAACAGGCACACGTCGGAGCGCTCAATGGCCCGCGCCGCCCGAAGCCGACTGTAGAACTCCAGGTCGCTCTCGATCCGGGCGCGGCGGCGGAGGCCAGCCGTATCCACCAGGCGGACCCGAACGTCGTCGAGTGTGACGTACGTGTCGATCGCATCACGCGTCGTTCCCGGCTCCTCCGCGACGATGACCCTGTCTTCCCCCAACAGCCGGTTCACATAGCTCGACTTGCCCACGTTCGGCTTCCCGATGACGGCCAGGCTCACGTCGTAGGCCTGCGTAATCTCCGAGTCGCTCTCCGGCAGGAGCTGGACCACGCGGTCCAGGAGGTCACCGCTCTGCTTCCCGGAGAGAGCCGCGACCGGAACCGGATCACCGAGGCCGAGCTCGTAGAAGTCCAGGTGAGCGAGCGACCCCACCGGCTCATCGATCTTGTTGACCGCGAGCAGAACCGGACGCCCCGAGCGCCGCAGCAGCTCTGCTATGTGGTGGTCGATGGACGTCACCCCTTCCCGCGCGTCCACGACGAAGAGGATCACGTGGGCCTGCTCGACCGCCGCCAGCACCTGCCTTCGCACCTCCGCCTGGATCCCCTTCCCCTC
>JAPULH010000030.1 GCA_027295155.1 Gemmatimonadota bacterium | reverse complement strand
GCTGTCGGGCGGGTACGTGCCCGTGGGCGCGATGCTCACCCGCCCGGAGATCCACGACAGCCTCTACACCTCCATGGGCCAGGGCGTCCGGCACGCCTGCACGTTCGGCATGGGGGATCATCTGGCGATGGCGGCCGGGCTCGCCTCGCTCCAGGTGCTCGATGCGGAGGACCTTGCGGCGAATGCCCGGCGCCTGGGCGGGCTCCTTGGGGAGGGAGTAGAGGCGATGATGCCGCGCTTCGGATTCATCAAGGAGGTCCGGCAGCGCGGCCTCATGATCGGGATCGAGTTCGGCGAGCCCGAATCTTGGGGGCTTCGAACCGCGTGGACCACGACCCACAGGCTGCACAGCGACCTCTTCTGCCAGGCCGTCGTGATCCCACTTCTCGAGGACCACCGGATCCTCGCCCAGGTGGCCGGTCACGGTCTCGACGTGGTCAAGCTCCTGCCGCCGCTCAACATCACGGAGGCGGATGTCGAGTGGTTCCTGGAGGGGTTCGAGAAGACCATGGAGAGTCTGCACAGCTTCCCGGGACCCGCGTGGGAGGTCGTGAAGCGGCTCGGCAAGCACGCGGTTGCCGCGCGCCGGATCTGATGGATGTCGTCGATCACCTCGTCTACGCGGCGCCCAACCTGGATGCCGGCGTGGAGCGTCTCGAGAGCATCCTGGGAGTCCGAGCGATCCCGGGAGGCCGGCACCCGGGTTACGGAACCCGGAACGCCTTGCTGGCGCTCGGTCCCGAGACGTATCTGGAGGTCCTTGCGCCCGATCCGGACGGCCCGGAGCCCGAGCGGCCGCGGCTCTTCGGAATCGATCGACTCGACGCGCCCAAACTGGCGGCCTGGGTGGCGAAGGAGTCCGATCTGGAGGGCCGGGTCGAGGCCGCCGATCGACGCGGCGTCAGGCTGGGTGAGATCCTGTCGGGGGGCCGTGAGAGGCCGGATGGGAGCGTCTTGGCCTGGCGACTGACCGACCCCCATGTGGTGCGTGGAGATGGCATCGTACCCTTCCTGATCGACTGGGGGACGACGGAGAGTCCGGCGCGCGCAGCCCCGAAGGGCTGCATGCTGCTCCGCCTCCGGGCAGAGCATCCTGATCCTGCTCGAATCGGGGAGATGCTGTTGGCTTTGGAAGTGGAGCTGGCGGTGGAGTTGGGCCGCGCACCGGCCCTCATCGCGACGATTGGCACGGCACGCGGCGAGGTTGAGCTGACGTAGAGGTCACATGGGCAACGGACGGGATCAGCGGTCGGTCGCGTGGGGACTCGTGCTCTCCGTGGGGCTTCACGTGGTCTTTCTTCCGCTCCTCGGCCGCGTCCGGATTCCGGGTCTGCCGCACGTCCCTCGGCAGGAATGGCCGTTGACGACGGTTCGACTCCCGCCCGCCGTCCAGATCCCGGAGCCTCCGGCCCCGGTCGTCCGTCCGGCGCTGCCGCTCCCTCCGAAGGTCGATCTCGAGGGTGGCCTCGCCGTCCGGTCCATTGACCCGTTGTGGGTCAGCTTCGATCGGGAGGTTTCTGTGCCGCCCCCTCGGGCGCTCTCCCGCGACGATCTGTCTCCCTCCTTCGTGCGTTACGACGTGCCGCCTCTCCTGGGGAACCGCAAGGCGCTCGGGCGCATCGTGAGGCGTTCCTACCCGATCGAGTTGCAACGAGCCGGCGTCGAGGCGGCGGTCGTGCTCGTCCTCTACATCGATGATCGGGGCAAAGTCGGCCAGGTGCGTGTCGAGGAATCGAGCGGCTACTCCACGCTCGACGATGCGGCCCGAGAGATCGTTCTCCAGCTGGAGTTCCTTCCTGCCCTCATGCGCGACCAACTGGTCGGCGTGTGGGTGCACCAGCGGATCTGCTTCGTGCTCCCCAAGCGCGACGCGACCTGGAGTCCCGCAGCAGCGGCCAAGCTCCGCCCCACCGTCGGCGGATGCGAGACTCTGAAGCGAGCGCGCTGACGGGGCCAGAGGGGTGCTAGGGAACCTCTGCACAGGCCCCGCCTCTGGGATGGTGGATCGATGTCGCGATGGGTAGGTTGATGGAGCGGTCCAACCTGACCTGAGCGGGGGGTGCGATGATGGCGGAGCAGCGGACGTTCGCGGGGCTGGCGTGGAGCAAGAAGGGGAAGGTCACGCGGCGGGAGCGGTTCCTGGGCGAGATGAACGCGGTGATCCCGTGGGCTCGTCTGATGGCGCTGATCGAGCCGCACTACCCGAAGGCAGGCCGGGGCCGACACCCGCACGACCTGGAGCGGATGCTTCGGATCTACTTCCTTCAGCAGTGGTTTGATCTGTCCGACCCGGCGGCGGAGGACGCGATCTACGACAGCGAGTCGATGCGTCGCTTCGCGGGTGTGGAGCTGGGCGAGGACAAGGTGCCCGACGAGACGACGATCCTGCGGTTCCGGCACCTCCTGGAGCGGCACGAGCTGACGAAGGCGATGTTCCAAGAGATCGGGAGTCTGTTGGAGGAGCGGGGCCTGTTGGTCAAGCGGGGGACGATCGTGGACGCGACGATCCTTCATGCGCCGAGCTCGACGAAGAACGCGAGCAGGCGGCGGGATCCTGAGATGAGGCAGACGAAGAAGGGCAACACGTGGTACTTCGGGATGAAGGTGCACGTGGGGACGGACAAGCGCGGCGTGGTGCACAGCCTCGTGACGAC
>JAPULH010000003.1 GCA_027295155.1 Gemmatimonadota bacterium | reverse complement strand
AGGAAAACTAGGCGACCCCTCAGATGTGCGGTCCGCCCCTCTAAGCCACGAGGGCGCTTCAGCCCTACCAGGATACCGAATAAACACCGAAGACGCTTAGAACGCGATTCTGGGCTTCTGCTTGCGCCTACCGGCCCGCTCTCGGATGTTGACCTTGGTCTGATTCCGGAGCGCATCCATGTCTGATCCCAGCACCCGCCAGGGCGACGCCGGCCGGGTCGTTGGTGCTCACTTGCCCCTAACCGGAGGGCTCGGCAACTTGAAAGACGACTTCGTCGTGAGCCTAGCATGACCGGTGCCCCTCCCGCCCGCGCGTCAGTTGACGTCTACCTCGAGCGTGTCCTCGCAGTCCTCCGCGAGCTCGCCCTGGAGGTGGGCGGGCCGCGAGCGTTCCACGCTGTCTCTCCTACCGCATCGTTGGAGCGCGAGATTGGTCTTGGCAGCCTTGAGCGGGTCGAGCTGTTGCTCCGCCTTGAGCGGGCGCTGGATCGCGAGCTTGACGACCGCTTCCTCGCGATGGAGACGCCAGCGGAGATCGCGCAGGTGCTCCTGGAGACCGGCGGCGCAGCGCCGCTCCGCGTGCTGGACCGGGCGAACGTGGTGGGTGCAGCCTCGAGCGCTCCGGAGGATGTCGCCACCATCCACGAGGCTCTCCGGAGACGAGCGCTCGCCGACTGCGACCGTCCCCACGTCTACCTACACGAGCCGGACGGCCGGGTGGAGGAGATCTCCTACGGCCGTCTGTGGGCGGCCGCCGCCGCCATTGCCGGTGGCCTGGGCGAGCGGGGCGTGGAGCCGGGCGATACCGTCGCCCTCATGCTCCCGACGGGGATGGACTTCCTCCGATCCTTTGTGGGGATTCTGATCGCCCGGGCGGTCCCCGTTCCGCTCTATCCGCCGGTGAGGCTCGATCGCCTCGAGGAGTACTTGCTCCGGCAAGCCGGCATTCTGAGCAACGCGGGCGCACGGTACCTGATCACGGTCCCTCAGGCAATGCCCGTCGCGCACGTGCTCCGCAAGGCCGTTCCCTCGCTGCGAGAGCTGACCACGGCCGATGAGCTGGCTGGACTCGGGCGACCTGCAAGCGGCGCGGCGGGAACCTCGGATGATCCTGCGCTCATCCAGTACACATCGGGGAGCACCGGCAACCCCAGGGGGGTACTCCTCACACACGCCAACCTGCTCGCCAACATCCGTGCAATTGCGGCCGGCGTCGAGCTCAAGCCCACCGATGTCGGCGCGAGCTGGCTTCCGCTCTACCATGACATGGGCCTCATTGGCACGTGGCTGTTCTGCATCTACCACGGCATCCCGCTTGCCCTGCTCTCGCCGTTGTCGTTCCTCGCGCGACCTGAGCAGTGGTTGTGGGCCATCCATCATCGGCGCGCCACGCTCTCTGCGGCGCCCAACTTCGCCTACGAGTTGTGCGTGCGGAAAATCTCGGACGCGGCCCTGGAGGGCCTTGACCTCTCCTCGTGGCGCTGTGCTTTGAACGGTTCCGAACCGGTGAGCCCGGATACCCTCGACCGGTTCGTCCGGAGGTTCGAGCGCTACGGGTTCCGGCGCGAGGCGTTCATGCCGGTCTACGGACTGGCAGAGTGTTCGGTGGCCCTCTGCGTCCCGCCCGTGGGTCGCGGCCCGCTGATCGATCGCGTAGCACGCCTTCCTTGTGAGCGGGAGGGCCGCGCGGAGCCTGCCGCCACGCAGGATCGTTCGGCGCTGCAGTTCCTGTCTGTCGGGGCACCCCTGCCGCGGCACGAGGTCCGGATCATCGATGATACCGGACACGAGGTTCCGGAGCGGACGCTCGGGCATCTCGTCTTTCGCGGGCCGTCCGCCATGTCGGGCTACTTCCGAAGCCCCGACGAGACGGCGGCAGCCAAGCGCCCGGACGGATGGTTGGAGAGTGGTGACTTAGCTTACCAGAGCGGCGGCGAGATCTACATCGCCGGTCGTGAGAAGGACCTCATCATCAAAGGGGGCCGGAACTACATCCCCCAGGAGATCGAGGAAGTCGCCGGCTCGGTCGAGGGAATCCGCAAGGGATGTGTTGCGGCCTTTGGCGTCGCCGACCCGTCGCTCGGCACGGAAGCGCTCGTCGTGGTGGCCGAAACGCGAGCAACTGATGCGGAGGAGACGTCGCGCCTGGAGGGAGCGGTGATCGCGCGTATCGCGGCAGAGGTGGGTATCCCCCCGGATCGCGTGGCACTCGTTCCGGCGGGCTCGGTGCCGAAAACCTCGAGCGGGAAACTCCGCCGCGGGACGGCGAAGGAGCTCTACCTCGCGGGACGGCTCGGCAGGAAGCGGCGGCTCACGCTGCGGCAGCACCTTGCACTCTGGCGGGGTGCGGCGGTGGCCGTGACCTGGCCCTGGCTCGTGCGCGCGCGTCGCGCGCTCTACTTGACGTATCTCGGCACCGCATTCGTGTTCGTCCTGGCTCCCCTTGCTCTCACGATCTGGGCCCTGGTGGCCGTTCTCCCCGGGCGGCGTGCGGCATTCGCTCTTGGCCGCCGCGGCGCGCGGCTCATGCTCCGCGTCGTCGGGTGTGCGGTGTCAGTCGAGGGGTCCGAGAACCTTCGAGGGAGCGGCCCCTTCATCCTGGCCTCGAATCACACCTCCTACATCGACATCTTGGCCCTCGTGGCGCTGCTCCCCATGGACTTTGTGTTCGTGGCGAAGCGAGAAGTGCGGTCATGGCCGCTGGCCGGTACTTTCGTGCGCAAGGAGCGTCATCCCACCGTCGATCGCTGGGATGTAAAGCAGAGCGTGGCTGATGCTCAGGCAGTTGCGCAGGTGATCCGCGGAGGGGATGCGGTGCTGTTCTTTCCGGAAGGGACCTTTACGGCTGCTGCGGGGCTGCGCCCGTTCCGACTGGGCGCGTTCGAGGCGGCCGCGGAGACGGGAGTGCCGCTAGTCCCGCTCGCGCTTCGCGGAACGCGACGGGTGCTCCGCGATCGCATCTGGCTCCCACGCCCGGGCCCCCTCCATCTATGGATCGGTCGCGCCCTCGCGCCGCCTAGCAAGGAGTGGCAGTCGGTGATCGACCTCAGGGATCAGACGGCCGACACGATCGCAGCGCACTGTGGTGAGGCGCGCCTCGATCTTGTGGCAGGAGGACCGGTCGCTCCGCCCGCTCCGAAGCCCCTTACATGACGGACGATCTGCTCGTAGTGCTCGGTGTGCTCGCGCCTACGCTGGCTGAGCACGACGCCAGATAAGAGCCCCGCAATCACTCGGGTGGTTGCAGGGCTGTTGCTCTCTCCCGAATCGTGGAATTAGGGGTTACAAGTCGTTCTGGTTCGTCCCGAGGATCATCCGGTTCCTCGGCTACGGATCCTTAGCGCCTGGTCCCTGTTTCAGCGACCTACGCGCGCACGTTCACGCTCGAAACGGCCGTAGAACCGAGATCTTTGGCCTCGACGGGTTGAGGAGCGTAGATTTCGGGCAGCGGCGACCTTCGTGCTCCGACGATCAGAAGGGGGCATCCATGTGGGTAGGGCGACTCGTGAACCTCATCGAGGACCACGCGGATGAGTTGACCAGGCGGCTCGTACGCACGGTTCGTGAAGATCCGCGGACGGTCGGTTACCGCCAATTCGATGATGAAGAGCTGGGAACGCGGGCTCGCGAAGTCTACTCCCACCTCGGGCAATGGCTCGGAAAGAGCTCCGACAGCGCCGTCGAGACCGAGTATTTTCGTCTCGGCAAGATCAGGCGTGCGGAAGGGATACCGCTCTCCGAGGTGATCATGGCGCTCCTCCTGGTGCGTCGGAATCTGTGGCAGTTCGTCGAATCCCAGGGCGCCAATACGAGTCTGGAACTCCGACAGCAGCTCGACCTCGAGCTGCTCGTGGTCCGTTTCTTCGACCGAGCTATTTTCCACACGGTGC
>JAPULH010000029.1 GCA_027295155.1 Gemmatimonadota bacterium | reverse complement strand
CTTCGATCCATACGAGTGCTTCATGCGATCCCCCGAGCTCCACCCACGCAGAGTTAGCGGAAACTCAAGGCCGGAAACGGAAAACCTCTCCACCCACCGACTCCGTGCGCCCAGTTCAAGAGACCACGTAACCGACCAGTCGCGGCCACCGATCAGGACGACACCCCGGCCCTCCCCCGGACACTTGATATCGAGGCTTTCGTCCATCCCCGGCTCGGACGCCTGGCGGAAGACCAGCCGGTCGAAGGACCGGTTCAGCCATACGCTTCCGGAAATGGGGAGCCCGTGGCCGCTGGCACCTCCGCTCGCGAAGGCCACCGCGGATGCGGTCCCCGCCTCCCCCAGCTTGGCCCCCAGTCGGCGCGCCAGCTCGCGAAGAATCCGAGCCCGCACTCCCTCATGGTGCGCCAGAAATGCCACCCGGTCGATTTCGATGCGGACCCCGTTTTCGTCGATCACCAGGTCCCGGACCAGAGCCCCCAAGACGGAAGCCCACGCAGCTTCCTCTCCACTCGCGAGGCGCCCCAATCGCAGAAGTGACCGCCGCGCCCCCGGAGCGACCCCCGATTCAAGGCGAGGCAGAATCTCGTTTCGGATCACGTTGCGAGCGAAACGCGGGTCATCATTCGAGGAATCTTCTCGCGAGCGAATACCCGCGGCATCCGCGTACTCGGACAAACGCTCCTTTGGGAACGGGAGGAGCGGACGAAGAATGCCCGGAGCCCTCTCTTCAGGAATGCCGCAGAGACCGTGAAGTCCGGTCCCGCGAACGATACGGAACAAGATCGTCTCGGCTTGATCGTCGGCATGGTGTGCGGTCAGCACCCATCTCGCTCCCAACGCCTGCCGCTCTCGCTCGAAAAACGCGTAGCGGGCGTGGCGCGCCTCCTCCTCGCTCGACAAACCGCTCTCCGCCCGTCCGAGCCGGCACTCGAGGCCCCACGCCGTGGCCCAGCCTCGAACCCAGAGAGCATCGGCATCGCTCTCGGAGCGCATTCCATGGTCAAGATGGCCCACCACAAGTTCGGTGACCGGCAGCCCGGGAGAGAACCTCAGAAGATGGAGCAGAGCCAAGGAATCCATTCCCCCGGAAACGCCAACCAAGATTCGGTCACCCGCCGTAAAGAACCCCCGCCGCACGACGTGGTCCGTGAAGTCCTGCGCGAGCCCGAGGTACGCGTTCAATGATCTGGCCCGGGTGATTCGGGGGGTGGCACACGACCCGCTCCCTGCGTTAGGACGCGCGAAAGTACGTCCGGCCGATCGGTCTGGATGCCGTTCACTCCCCACGCGAGGAGCCGCCTCATGTCCTGCTCGCGGTCCACAACCCAGACGTGGACCGCCAGATTCAACCGATGGGCTTCGGACACGAACCGTGGCGTAACGACCCTGATTCCGTACCACACCTCCGGTACTTGTAGAACGTCGAAGCGAGGCCGGAACCACGCAGAAAGACGGAGGTGTCCAGCGCCCCAGAAGAGGGCGATGTCCCGGCGGGACGCCCCCCAGGGCCCTCCGTAACCGCGCACTTCCCTGCGGTGCGCTTCCACTTCAGCTGCGATCAGGACCCGATCCTGGGCACCGTGCCGCCGGATGATCTCCACGAGCGGCTGCGCCACTTCCCTGCACTTGGTCTCGACGTTCAGCCGCGTTTCCGGAAAAGCCTCGAGAACCTCCTCGAATCGGGGAATCGACACCCCGTTTCCCCGGAAAGACGTCTCACCGGTGAGGTCCCGGAAATGGTATCCCGCATCCAAGGCCCTCAACCGATTCCACGGCATCTCGGCGACGGTCCCCTCACCATCGCAGGTACGGCGCACGGTCGTGTCGTGGATCAAGACGACTTCACCGTCGGAGGTGAGGCGCGCGTCGGTCTCCAGTATGTCCGCTCCCCACGTCTCCACGGCAAGACGGAACGCCTCCATCGTGTTCTCAGGGGCAACCTTACCGCCTCCGCGGTGCGCGATGAAGAGCGGGCTACCCTCGAGGAACGGGCAACCGGGGCGGGGCCACCGGGGGCGCGTCACCGGGCACGGCTTTCAGGACGCCCGGGCCGCGTCCCTGAAGCCCTCCGCATCGGCCGGATCCACCCCGTGAAGACGGAACAGCACGAGGTCGATGAGGCGATCCGTCACGGCGAGGTCACGGGCCTCCTCCTCAGCGTCCCCGTCACCGGATCCCCCCAAACCGTCCTGGAGCGCCACGACCCGCTCGGCCAAGAACCTCACGACATCCTCCACGATCTCAGGCCTTGGATTTGCGGGTGCGAGAGAGTCCGGCATGACCTGCTCCAGAAGAAGACCCTGGATGAAGGCGAGAAATCCCGGGAAGGCGAGCTCCGCGAGGGGCTCGCCCTCGACCTGTTCTTCATCGGTGATGTTTTCCCAGGCGAGTTCATTGAGATAAAGGTCGGTCGCCGCATTGCGTAGGTGCTCCCGCTCGGACTCCGACAGGTCGGCGCCGCGGGCTGGCTCCGGGACGGCGAGCGGGCGGCCCAATGCGCGCTCAAGCTTTTCTCTTCGCCCTTTGAGTAGGGTCGTTGCCCGATCGCTCATGTCCCGAACTCCTGGATGACTCGATTACACTAGGTGTGCGATGATCCGCTTCCCCAATCAGGGAAGCAACTTACCGATTTTTGTGCCCCGCCCGCTACCGGCAGAGGGAGCAAGCGAAGAGCCCAGGCCATCGGCCCGGGCCTTCGATAGCGGAGGAGGGACTCGAACCCCCGACACGCGGATTATGATTCCGCATAAGCGAGTTGAGCCAGGGGCCGTCCTGTGCCGTTATGTGAGGTAAAACAAGCCTCTAGGACCACTTTGCACAAGGTTGAGTTTGCGCCTGTTTTGCCCTGTTTAGGAGGGTGAGGGAAGAGAGAGGGAATATTTTTCGCCCTCATGCGCTCGCTCC
>JAPULH010000028.1 GCA_027295155.1 Gemmatimonadota bacterium | reverse complement strand
GCGTCCAGCATCGGCGGCATCAGGTTCTTCTCCTCACGCGCCGCTTCGGCCAGCCGCTCCAGGCACCGAGCCACGACCGCCTCGTCGCGCCGCGCCCTGAGCTCGGAGAGACGCCGGCTCTGCTTCTCGCCAGCCTCCTCTCCGATCCTGAGGATCTCCATCGCTCCATCGTCGCTCTCGACGAAATCGTTTACACCCACGATGACGCGGGCACCGGCATCCACCTCCCGCTGGAAGCGGCTGGAGGAAGCCGCGATCCGGCTCTGGAAGTAACCCTTCTCGATTCCCGCTACGACCCCGCCCACCGCATCGATCTCCTCGAAGATCTCCTCGGCTTCCCGCTCGAGCTGATCGGTCAACCATTCGACGTAGTAGGACCCGGCGAGAGGATCGATCGTGTTGGCGACGCCGGTTTCGTACGCCAGGATCTGCTGCGTTCGGAGAGCCACGCGCACGGCATGCTCCGTCGGCAGCGCCAGGGTCTCGTCCATCGCGTTGGTGTGTAGGGACTGCGTGCCGCCCAGCACGGCCGCCATCGCCTGGTACGCCACCCTCACGATGTTGTTGTGCGGCTGCTGAGCGGTCAGCGTGACGCCCGCGGTCTGTGCGTGGGTGCGTAACTTCCAGCTCTTCGGGCCGGACGCTCCGTACACATCCCGCAGGTGCCTCGCCCAGATCCGCCGCGCCGCCCGGAACTTCGCGATCTCCTCGAAGAAGTCGTTGTGAACGTCCCAGAAGAAGGAGAGGCGCGGGGCGAAGCCGTCGACATCCAGCCCCCTTGCGATCCCCTCCTCCACGTACGTGAAGCCGTTCTTCAGGGTGTAGGCGAGCTCCTGCGCAGCCGTGCCGCCTGCCTCCCGGATGTAGTAGCCGGAGATGGAGATCGTGTTGAAGCCGGACGCGTGCTCGCTCGACCACTCGAAGACGTCGGTGATGACCTTGAGCGCGGGCCCCGGCGGGAAGATCCAGGCGTGCTGCGCCATGTACTCCTTGAGGATGTCGTTCTGGATCGTTCCCCGAACGCGCTCGGCGGGCACCCCTTGCTTCTCGGCCGCGACGAGGAGGAAGCAGTACAGCATGACCGCCGGGCCGTTGATCGTCATGGAGACGGACACCTCTCCGAGAGGGATCCCGTCGAACAGCGTCTCCATGTCGGCCAGGCTGGAGATGGCCACACCGCACTTCCCAACCTCGCCTTCCGAGAGCGGGTCGTCGGAGTCGTAGCCCATGAGCGTCGGGAAGTCGAACGCGACGGAGAGACCCGTCTGCCCATGCTCGAGGAGGAACTTGAAGCGCTCGTTCGTCTCCTCGGCGGTGGCGAAGCCCGAGAAGAGGCGCATTGTCCACAGCTTCGTCCGATACATGCTGTGGTACGGGCCCCGCGTGAACGGATACTCGCCCGGGAGTCCGAGCTCCCGGAGGTAGTCATCGTCGGCCGTGTCCAGCGGCGTGTAGAGCGCCTTCACCGGGCGCCCCGAGACCGTCGTGAAGTCCACGTCCTCGCGAAGCCGGCTTTGGGCGTACTCCGCCTCCCACTGCCCAAGGCGCTCCTCGAGCCGTCGCAGCTCCTCGCGCCTTCGCTCGATCTCGCGCTCGAGCTCCTGCTTCGCCTTCGCTCCGTCGGTCAGCACGCTTCTCATACCGCTCGTCCTACCGCTGCGGGCGCTTCACCGTTCCGGAGAGCTCTCCCAGACGCCGGACGACCCGGTACGGAGTGATCCGGCCCGCCAGAAGGTCGGGCAGGAACTCCGCCTTGCGCTCCTCCCACGCTTCGATGGCGGCCTTCTCGGCGCGGCGGACCAGAATCCGGCGCGTCTGATCGAGAAGTGAGAGGCGCCTCCGGCGCTCCAGTTCGCCCGATTCCCGAATCCAGGCGAAGTGCTCGTCGAGCGCGCCGGCAAGCTCGGACACCCCTCTCGCCTCGGTCGCGACCGTCTTGAGAACCGGCACGTCCCAGCCGCTATCGGCCGACGTCCGTTCCACCACCGTGGGTGCGCCGCCAGGAGCGATCCGAGCGTGATGGCGCGGGATGCCGCGCAGCGTGTTCCCGGAGCGAATCGCCTTCATCACCTCGATTTCCTTGACGAGCAGGTCCGCTCCGGGACGATCCGCCTTGTTCACGCAGAACACATCGGCCACCTCCATGAGCCCGGCCTTCATCGCCTGCACGCCGTCTCCAGACTCCGGAACCAGCACGACCACCGTCGAATCCGCGGTGCCGGCGATCTCGAGCTCGGATTGGCCGACGCCCAGCGTCTCGAGGATCACGCGATCGAACCCGAAGGCATCCATCAGGTCAGCCGCCTCACTCGCGGCCGTGGCGAGGCCGCCGAGCGAGCCCCGGCTCGCCATGGAGCGGATGAAGATGTGCTCCTCCAGCGCCAGCTCGACCATGCGGATCCGGTCGCCCAGAAGCGCTCCGCCCGTATACGGGCTCGTCGGATCGACGGCGATGATCGCCACGCGGCTTCCGGCGTCGCGCATGAGTCGGGCAAGCTCCGCCGTCAGGGTCGACTTCCCCGCCCCGGGAGGGCCGGTAACGCCGATCCGCCGGGCGCTCCCGACTCCTTCCCGCAAAGCTTCGAGCAGCTCCTCGAAGCCCGGCGCCTGATCCTCCACCACGGAGATCGCGCGAGCCAGCGCGCGTTCGTCCCCGGCGCGAAAGGCCTGAATCAAGTCCCGGTGACCGTCCACCGGCCTACAGAAGGAAGGCGGACGCGAGGCCCAGGAGAAGGAAGAAGCCGCAGAGGTCGGTGAGCGCAGTCACGAAGACGGAGGAAGCCACCGCGGGATCCACGCCGATGCTCTCCAGGAAGATCGGCATGAAGCCGCCCATGGTCGACCCGACGACCAGGTTCCCCCACATCGCGAGCATCACGACCAGCCCGAACACGGCGTCGCTCACCAACAGAAGGCCGGCCAGAGCGACGATGCCCCCGATCAGGAATCCATTGATCAGACCGACGGTCAGCTCCTTGCGGACCACCGACCACCGCTCGGCCAGCGACTCGTCGGAGAGCGCGATCCGGCGGATCGTCACGGCGAGGGCCTGGGTGCCGGAATTACCGCCGAGGCCGGCGATCATCGGCATCACCGCCGCGAGGATCACCATTCGCTCGATCGTCTCCCGAAACACGAAGACCACGGAGGCCCCCATGAGCGCGGTCAGGAGGTTCAGCGCGAGCCACGGAAGGCGGCGGCGCGCCGCGTCCAGAGTGCCGCCCCGGAGCTCCTCCTCCTCAGAAACGGCGGCGAAGCGCAGGATGTCCTCGGTCGTCTCGGCCTCGATCACGTCGATCACGTCGTCGAACGTGATCCGGCCGACGAGCCGGTCCAGCTCGTCCACGACCCCGATCGACGCAAGGTTGTACCGCGAGAGGATGCGGCCCACCTCCTCCTGGTCCATGTCCACGGGCACGACACCGGCGGGCTGCTCTGTGAGCTGGGTGATCGGCGCCTCCGGATCCGCCAGAACGAGGTCCTGCAGCGTCGTCACGCCACGGAGTCGCCTGTCGGAGCCGACAACGAAGATCGTGTAGAAATCCGGGACGTCCCGGGCCTGGCGGCGAATCTCGAAGAGGGCCTGCCCCGCGGTGATGTCGAAGGGCACCGCGACCAGCTCGCTCGTCATGATGCCCCCGGCCGTGTCCTCCGCATAGTGGAGGAGTTCCTCGATGGCGCTCGAGTCCGGCAGGGAGGCGAGGACGCGGGCTTGTTCCTCCGGTTCCAGCTCGCCGATCAGGTCGGCCGCGTCGTCGTCGGGCATCTCCTCGACGACTTCGGCCAGCCTCCCCGGCTCGAGCTGCGCAAGCAGCTCCTCGGGTCGCTCGACGCCCTCCATCTCGGCGAGAGCTTCCGCGGCGACCGGCGGCGGCAGGAACTCCAGGACCTGCACCCGCTGGGCCTCCTCGAGTCCCTCGAGGATGTCGGCGAGGTCACTCGGATGGACGTCCTCGACGAGCTTCGCAAGCGCGTGCGTGTCGCCCTTGCGAAGCAGCTCGCTGAGGCGCTCGGCCTGCTCTTCGATCTCCGCGGTTCGCTCGCTCACCCTACCTACCTGGCCTCCTCATGCCCGACGGTGGCCTCACGACCGATCCCCCGTCAAGCGCTCCACGATCCTCTCCTGGAGCCGGAACATGGGAGAAGCGTAACGTTCCTCGCCTTCCTCGTGCTCGTGCCCGAGGAGGTGGAGAACCCCGTGCACCACCAGGCGCACCAGCTCTTCCACCTCCGGGATCCCAAGCGCCCCCGAGGCCCCCTGAGCCAGGGCCGGCGAGACATAGATGTCGCCCAGCAGCTCGTCGCCGACGGCGAGGTCGAACGCCATCACATCGGTGGCGTGCGCCACCCCCAAGTATCGGCGGTTCAGATCCCGGATCTCGAGCTCGGAGACGAAGGTGATCAAGAGCTCTCCGTCCAGCGGGCGATCCGCGGTCGCGAGCACGGCGATCGCCGCTGCCTCGAAGAGAGCCCCGGATCCGGCCGCGGCCGGCCATTCCTCCAGGCGGTTGATCTGGATGTCGACGCTCACCGACCGTGGTCGTCGCCGCTGGGCGCTGCCACCACCAGGCGCTCCACCTCCCCGGGATACTCGACACGCTGGTGGTAGAAGCTCGTCAGGGTCTGGGCGAACTCGGCCTTGATGCGGTCGAGCTCGTGCAGCGTCAGCGGGCACTGATCGAGTTGGCCATCTCGGACGCGCGCGCTCACCAGCCCGTCGATCAGGGAGCGAATCCGCTCGGGCGAGGGATCCTGCAGGGTGCGGGTCGCTGATTCGACCGCGTCGGCGAGCATGACGATCGCCGTCTCCCTGGTCTGCGGCTTCGGACCCGGATAGGTAAAGTCCCACAGGTCGATGTCGAGGTCAGGCTCCTGCTCTCGAGCCTTGTTCAGGAAGTACGAGATCGTCTGCGTGCCGTGGTGCTCGCAGATGAAGTTCTTGATGGCGGGGGGCAGACGCGCCTCCTCAGCCAGCCGGAGTCCCTCCCTCACATGCTCCTTGATCACCTCCGCACTGCGCGACGGACGCAGACGGTCATGGGGGTTCCTTCCGCTCGGCTGATTCTCCACGAAGTACTGCGGCTGCTTCGTCTTGCCGATGTCGTGGTAATACGTGCCCACCCGAGCGAGCAGTGCGTTGGCACCGATCGCCGTGCAGGCGGCCTCCGCGAGGTTCGCCACGCCGATCGAGTGCGCGTACGTGCCCGAGGCCTTCTTCGCGAGCTGCCGGAGAAGCGGGCGATTCAGGTCCGAGAGCTCCAGCAGGGTCTGGTCGGTGGTGATGCCCGTGAAGCTCTCCAGAGCGGGCAGCAGCCCCCCGATCACCAGGACCGTGCACAGCGTCGCGTTCAAGGCGCCCAGGGCCGTCGTGGTCAGGAGCTCACGGGCCGGCAGCGAGAACAGGAGGACGAGCGCGAGCTGGGCGACGACGTAGGCGCCCGTGATCACCGCGATGAGGACCCAGCTGTCGGCCCGCCGCCGGAGGCCGCGGATGCTGGTCGCGGCCGCCGCACCCGCAGCCAACGTCAGGAACACCGTGCTGAGACCGGAGAACGCCGTCTGTCCGGCAAGCAGCGCCGCGATGATCATGACCGTTACGAGAGCGAGCAGGCCGTCATACAGGGCGCCGATCAACAGGGCGGCGATGGCCACGGGGATGAGAGCGGGGGACAGGTCGGCACGCGCCACAACGCTGGCCAGTACCAGCACGACGAGGACCAGACCCACCACGATCGAGAAGCTGCGCTCGTTTTCGTACACCTCTCTTCGCCGGTGCAGGTAGAGCACGCTGCCGAGGATGACGAGCAGGACGAAGGCGTACAGCACCCCACCCGCGGTCCGCAGGAAGGAGCCCGCTCCGCTCGCGAGGCCCTGATCGATCAGCGCCGTGCGATAGGCCCGCAGCTTCTCGATCTCCTCGCGTCCCACCCGCTCGTGAGCGGTAACGATCCGTTCGCCCTCCAGGACGAAGCCCGCCGTCTCCTGCACGGCGTCGCGCGCCTGCCGCCGGGCGCGCGTCGTCGCTGCCTGATCCAGCGTGAGGCTCGGCTCCAGGTAGTGGACCACGAGCGTCTGAAACAGCTGCAGACCGTCGACCGAGAGGGAGGCCGGAGCGATCGCGGAAGCCTTCGCGTAGAAGCCGGCGACGTCCGTCAACGAGTCGCGACGAACGAGCCGGTCTCCGCCCTCCTCTCTCACGATCACCTGCGCCGAGAGGACTTCGGAAAGGTCCCGGCTCGACACCACCCCCCGCGGCAGCAGCCGCTCGTACGCGCTGACCAGAGCGTCCCGCAGCGCCCGCCGCCGGCCGCCGACCTGGAGATACGCCGCCTGCTCCATCGTCGGCACGGTCACGCCCTCGATCTCGCTGAGCATCAGCCGGATCGCGAGCGTGTCCTCGTCCGCGACGGCCAGCGCGCTGTCGAGACGGGCAAACAGGCCTCCCACCCGACCGGTCGTGCGCTCGACGGCTTCCGGGTCGAAGCTGAAGATCGGGGCAATGCCACGCTCCGCCTCGCCTCGCTCCAGCTGAAGGCGTTCCGGCGATTTCGGCACGTCGAAGGAGATCTCCGCGATGACGTCCTCCGAAGCGACCTGTCCCTGCTCCAGAAGCGCGGAATCCGGCAATGGCGCCCTGGGAAACAGGATCGGCATCAGGAACGCGATCCCGAGCAGGAGAAGGCCGCGGCTGCCGTGATGCAGGAGGTTGGATCGCCAGCCCGTGCCGGGGGGTCGCCCGATCGCGCGGATCGCCTCCCGCCAGCTCTCGGAGTACTGGGCGGTCGTCATTCGCCCACCTCCGTCTGGTCCTCCCGCGCACCGTACGCCCGGATGATCTCCTTCACCAGGCGATGCCTGACCACATCCCTCTCATCCAGGTAGACGAACGCGATCCCCTCGATCCCTTTCAACACGTCCTCGATGTCGAGAAGCCCCGAATCGGCCCTGCTAGGAAGGTCGATCTGCGTCTTGTCGCCCGTGATGACCGTCTTGGAGTTCAGTCCGAGACGGGTCAGGAACATCTTCATCTGCGCGACCGTGGCGTTCTGGGCCTCGTCCAGGATGAGGAAGGCGTCCGAGAGCGTGCGCCCTCTCATGTAGGCGAGAGGGGCGATCTCGATCGTTTGGTCGCTGATCGCTTGCCGCACCTTGTCCGGCGGCATCATGTCCTCGAGGGCGTCGTACAGAGGGCGCAGGTACGGGTCGACCTTGTCGCGGATGTCGCCGGGCAGGAAGCCGAGCGCCTCACCCGCCTCCACCGCCGGACGCGTGAGGATGATCCGCCGTACCCGCTTCAGGTGAAGGGCCTCCACGGCTCGGGCGACCGCCAGGTACGTCTTTCCGGTGCCGGCAGGCCCGATGCCGACGGCGATGTCGTGGTCGCGAATAGCGTCGAGGTACAACCGCTGCCCCTCCGATCGCGGCCGGATCAATTTGCGGGCATGCGGGAGGATTAGGGCCTCGGGCTCCTCCCGACCCTCCCCCACCGGCAGCCCCTCTCCCTCGAAGAGGCGCTCGACATCGGATACCGAGAAAGGCCTGCGTGTTCGCGCGCGCTCGATCATCCAGCGTGCTACAGGAGCGGCGCGCTCGACCGACTCGGGGGTGGCCGAAAGAATCAGCTCATCCCCTCGCAGGATCACGCGCGAGTCGGACAGCCGCGCCAGCTCGGCAAGGTAGGCGTCGTTCACGCCGGCCAGGAGGAGCTGATCGGCCCCCACGGCGTCGAGGCGCTCCTGCACGACCTGCGTCTTCGTCGACTGAGAGCTCACGGGCGCCCCGTCAGTCATCCTCGCATAGCTGGATATGCAGCCCGGCGAGATCATCCGGTTCCACGCGCGAAGGCGTACCCTCCATGAGACCGCGAGCGGTTGTCGTCTTGGGAAACGCGATCACGTCCCTGATCGATGGGGCCCCCACCATCATCGCGATCGTCCGATCGAGGCCCAGAGCGTAGCCACCATGCGGCGGAGCGCCGTAACGGAAGGCCTCCAGCAGGAAGCCGAACCGATCCTCCGCTTCCTCTCGCGTGAAGCCGAGCACCTCGAGGATCGCCCGCTGGATCTCCGGCTCGTGGCAGCGGATGCTGCCGCTCGCCAGCTCCACCCCGTTGTACACGACGTCGTAGGCGTGTGCGATGATCTCGAGCGGCGACTCGCGGATGCGCTCGGGCTCGGCCTCGACCGGCATGGTGAACGGGTGGTGGACGGCGATCGGCGGGCCGCTCCCCGCACCCGCCTCGAAGAGCGGAAAGTCGACCACCCAGAGCCAGCGGTGCGCACCCTCCTCCACCGCCCCCAGCCGGGCGGCTGCCTCCCGCCGGAGGGCGTCGAGCGCCCTTCCCGTCTCCGGATCGGGTCCCGCCACCATGAGGAGGAGGTCTCCCTCCTCCATGCCGTGCTCGGAGTGGAGGGCGCTGCCGACCTCCCCATCGACGTACTTGGCGAGCGGCCCGGACCAGCCTTCCGCACGCGCCTTCACCCACATCGCGCCCTTCGCGCCGCCCTCCCTCGCCAACTCGTCGAGCGTGGCAATCTCCCCACGCGACAGGGCCGCGCCGCCCCGAGCCACGAAGCCGCGGACGCGCCCGCCCTCCTCCACGGCCCGGTCGAAGATCCCGAAGCCGATCCCGCTCAGGAGGCCGGTGAGATCGACGAGCTTCCAGGGAATCCGCAGATCCGGCTTGTCGGTCCCGTAGCGCTCCAACGCTTCCCCGTAGGAGAGGCGCGGAAACGGGACTTCGAGCTCGACACCGGCCGCCCGGCTCCACATGCGCTTCAGCATGCGCTCGCACACGCCGAGCACGTCGTCCACACCGACAAACGCCATCTCCACATCGATCTGCGTGAACTCGGGCTGGCGATCGGCACGCAGGTCCTCGTCGCGGAGACAGCGGGCCAGCTGGAAGTATCGGTCGTAGCCGGCGACCATCAGGAGCTGCTTGTAGAGCTGAGGTGACTGCGGGAGCGCGTAGAACTCGCCCGGGTTGACGCGGCTCGGAACCAGATAGTCCCTCGCCCCCTCCGGCGTCCGCCGGGTCAGCAGCGGCGTCTCCACCTCGATGAAGCCCTCCTCCGAGAGAGCCTCGCGCGCGGCCGCAACGGCCTCGTGCCGCACCTCGAAGTTGTGAATCATCTCCGGGCGGCGAAGGTCGAGCACTCGATGCCGAAGGCGCAGCTCCTCGGACGGCAGGGTGTCCTCCGTGAGTCCGGCCACGAGGATCGGCAGCGGGGCGGAGCGCGAGATGACGTTCAACCGGTCCACGTGTACCTCCACACCGCCGGTCGGAAGATCCGGGTTCAGAGCCTCCGGGGGTCGCCGCACGACCTCGCCCTCGACCTGGATCACATCCTCCGAGCCGAGCTCGCGCGCCTGAGCGAGCGTCTCCGCCTCGCACCAATCCGACCCGAAGGCGAGCTGGACGCGCCCCGCCCGATCGCGAAGATCGATGAAAAGCACGCCGCCCAGATCCCGGACGCGACGCACCCAGCCGGCCAGCCGAACCCGGCGGTCCAGCCACAGCTCGGAGAGC
>JAPULH010000027.1 GCA_027295155.1 Gemmatimonadota bacterium | reverse complement strand
GATCTGCCGGAGCCGATCTCCGACACGGTCACTCTTTCCACGTTCCACGGCTGCCCGGCGGATCAGATCGAGGGGATCTGCCGCTACCTGCTGGAAGAGGTCGGCGTCCACACGATCATCAAGCTGAACCCGACGCTCCTGGGCTTCGAGCGGGTACGGGAGATCCTCATCGATCGCCTCGGCTACGAGGATGCGCGGCTCCGGCCGGACGCGTTCGACGTCGACCTCCAGTACGATCAGGGTCTTGAGATCCTGCGCCGCCTGCGCTCCGTGGCGGAGGATGTGGGCTCGATCATCGGAGCGAAGTTCACGAACACCCTGGTCGTGGAGAACGACCCCGAAATCTTCCCCACCCAGACGGACCCGTACATGTACCTCTCCGGCCCGCCGCTGCACGTGATCGCGATGAACCTGATGCAGCGCTTCCGCGAGGACCTCGGCTTCGAGTTCCCCGTCTCCTTCTCGGCCGGGATCGACGTGAAGAACTTCCCGGCCGCCGTGGCGTGCGGGATGGTGCCCGTTACCACGTGCACAGACCTCCTCCGACAGGGAGGCTTCGGCCGGCTGCCGGGCTATCTCAGGGCCCTCGCCCGGGAGATGGAGAAGTCCGCCGTGACGACCCGCGAGGCGTACGTGCTGGCCGCCTGGGGGCATGGCATCGAGGCCGTAGGAGAAACCCTGGGATCGTTCCCCGGCGGCTCGGCTTTGGTGCCCGCCGGCGCGCGCCTGAAGGAGATCGCCGCAAACGCCCCGGATGACCTTCCGGCCGCCCTTCGAGAGGCGGCGGCCGCCGGCGGGCTCGACGGCGACGCGCTCGTTCTGCACGCCACCCGCGTCGCCGGCAGGCTGAACGGCCGCGACATCGTGCCGCCCCTCGTCGAAGACCGCCGCTACCACGCCGCCTCCAACTCGAAGAGCCCGCGCGAGATCGACAGCGTCCTCGGCCTCTACGACTGCATCAACTGCGATCTGTGCATCTGGGCGTGCCCGAACGACGCGATCTTCGCCTACGAGGTGGAGCCGGTGGAGGCCGCGACGGAGACCCTCCGATTCGCCGAGGACGGCAGCCCGGAGGGCTCCGCCGAACTGGAGCGCTCGGCCGGCCGGGGGTTCGTCGTAGGTGAGTCACACCAGCTGGCGGTGTTCGAGGGGGCGTGCAACGACTGCTCGAACTGCGAGGTCTACTGCCCCGAGAGCGGCGCCCCGTTCAGGGTGAAGGAGCTGCTCTTCCGGGAGCTCGACGGCTTCCGGGCCTCGGACGCCGATGGTTTCTGCCGGGCCGGGGACACGCTTCACGCCAGGCTGGCCGGCCGAGAGTACGCCCTGCGGCTCGACGCTGGAAGCGACCGCGCGACGGTGTCCTGGGACGGGTGCACGCTCGATCTGTCCTGGGATTCGCTCGAGGTCCTGGGCGGCCGAAGCGAGCCCCGAGACCAGGAGTCAAGCACCGATGCGGGGGGCCATGACGGCGGCGACTACGGGATCGACACGGCCGACCTGTGGCGGATGAAGACGGTCTGGGGCTCGATCTTCCACTCGCGGACCCCAAACCCGGTCAACCCGGAACCGGCCGCAGCAAGCCCGGGTGGCGTGGGACCGGCGTAGAGATAAGAGTGCGGCCATGAGAAGGCGGTTCACCCACCTGAGGATCCCGGCGGGAGGCGGCGTGACGGCGGGGAGCGATGCGACCGTGGGTGCCGAGATCCTTGTCATCGGCGGCCGGATCGCCGAGGTGTCGACTCCGGGCTCGGCGCCGGCCGAGGCGGACGAAGAGGTCGTCGACCTGGGCGGGCTGCTCGTCCTGCCGGGGGTGATTGACGGGCACGTCCACTTCGACGACCCAGGGTTCACCCATCGGGAGAACTTCGAGACGGGCACCAGGGCCGCCGCAGCGGGTGGCGTCACGTGTGTCGTCGACATGCCGTGCACCTCGCTTCCTCCCGTCACCTCCCGGGCGAACCTGCACGAGAAGCTGATGGCCATCGAGGCCAAGGCACACGTTGACTTCATGCTGTGGGGGGGCGTCTCCGACAACGCCCTGCAGGAGCCGCAGTGGCGGAGCAACCTGGCGGCGATCGTCGAGGAGGGCGTGGCGTCGATCAAGCTTTACATGCTCTCGGGGATGGACACCTTCCGGGATCTCTCCAGAAGCCAGCTGACCCAGGTCCTGAGAGAGACTCGGAGGCTCGGCATTCCGGTTGGCGTTCACGCAGAGGACCGCGAGATGGTGCATGCCCTCACGGCACGCATCCGGGCGGAGGGACGAAACGAGCCCCTTGACTACGCGGAATCGCGGCCGCCCGCCGCCGAGCGCTCCGCGGTCGATACGATGCGCGAGCTGTGCCGGGAGACCGGCGCGCGGATCCACATCGTGCACGTCAGCACGGGCGAGGCGCTGGACGTCGTGAGCGACGCGCGGGACGAGGGCCTCCCGATGTCGGCGGAGACGTGCCCGCACTTTCTCGAGTTCACGGCGGAGGATCTCGCCGAGCAGGGAGCACTTCTCAAGACGGCGCCCGTGGTCAAGTCCGCGGCCGACCGGGACCGGCTGTGGAAGGGACTCGCGGCGGGCGAGCTCGAGTACGTGGCGACGGATCACGCAGCCGGCCAGTGGCCCGAAGAGAAACACACCGGCTCCATCTGGACCGACTACGGGGGGGTTCCTGGGGTCGAGCTCTCCTTGCCCTACCTCTACTCGGAGGGGGTGCTGAGGGGCCGGATCACGCTGGAGCGGCTCACCGAGATCACGGCATCGGCGCCGGCTCGCTTCTTTGGGATCGAGCGTCGGAAAGGACGCATTGCGCCGGGCCTGGACGCAGATCTGGTGGCCCTGGACGCGGACGACGTCTGGGTCGTCCGCGCGGAGGGGCTTCACAACCTCAACCGCTACACGCCGCTCGAGGGACGTGAGCTGACCGGGCGGGTGCGCGCTGTCTACGTGCGGGGAGAGCCCGTGTACCTTCGGGGCGAGTCGCTCCACGGATCGGAGGCCGGCGGCGCCGAGAGCTTCAACGATCCGGGCTTTGGCCAGCGGGTTCGCAGGGATACAAGGGTCGAGGCGTGAACGGCCCACAGCGCACGCTCCTCGGCAACGGGACCGTCATCACCGGCGGCGCGGAGCCGCAGGTGATCGCGGGCGGCGCCGTCGTTTGGGTGAGGGAGCGGATCGAGGCGGTGGGCGACGAGACCCGGCTCCGCGAGGAGTTCCCCGACGCACGGTACCTGGACGCGCGCGGCGGGCTGATCCTACCCGGCTTCGTCAACCTTCACCACCACTTCTACTCTGTGCTGGCGCGGGGGCTGGATCCCGGCAC
>JAPULH010000026.1 GCA_027295155.1 Gemmatimonadota bacterium | reverse complement strand
CGAGAGCGCGAGGTGGGTGCCTCCCTCGATCGTGATGTGGTTGTCGTCGTAGATCCAGATCAGCTTGCCGAGGCGGAGGTGTCCGGCGAGCGAGGCGGCCTCGTGCGAGGCCCCTTCCATGAGGTCCCCGTCGCTGCAGATTGCGTACGTGTGGTGGTCGACGATCTCGTGGCCCGGCCGGTTGAACACGGCCGCCAGGTGCGCCTCGGCGATCGCCATCCCGACCGAGTTCATCAGGCCCTGGCCGAGGGGTCCGGTGGTCGTCTCCACGCCGGGAGTGTGGAAATTCTCGGGGTGGCCGGGTGTCTTGCTCCCCCACTGCCGAAAGGCCCGGATGTCGTCCATCGACAGGTCGAAGCCGGTCAGATGAAGCATGGCGTAGAGGAGCATCGACGCGTGCCCGGCCGAGAGCACGAAGCGGTCTCTGTTGAACCACTTCGGGTTGCCCGGGTTGTAGCGCATGTGGCGGATCCACAGGGCGTAGGCGAGGGGAGCCAGCGCCATCGGAGTGCCGGGATGGCCCGAGTTGGCCTGCTGCACCGCGTCCATCGCCAGCGTGCGGATCGTGTTGATCGAGAGATCCTCGATCGCGACGATTGCTAGGCCGGTCTCGCCGGCCGGCTGCTCTTGCACGTCGCGGTGCGTCAACCCTTCTCGCTCAGCATCTTGGCCACGATGCGGTTGGTGGCATCCAGGGTCGCCGTGGCCGCGGTCTTCACGATGTCGCTCGTCGACGGGACCGCGCCGACCACCTGGACGGAGGGCTCTTCGAGTGTCCTCACGCAGACCAGCACGATCCGCGTGTCGAACGCCGGGACGATCCGGACGCCGACGAGCTTGAAGTAGTCCGTGCGGCCCGTGGCCTCGGCGATCGCGTCGAGCGTGGCCTGGACGGCGAGCCTGGCCTCGAGCAACTCCGCGGCTACGCCGCTCGCCTCGACGGTGAAGAGCCGTTCGGGCTTCGTCTCCGGGTCGGCGGACGGGAGAGCGAGCGTCACCTTGACGTCAGCGTGGGAGCCCCGAGCCCGCCTCGTCTCCGCGGAGACGAACCTGAGTCGCGGTTCCGGGATGGAGGCTTCTTCTGGATCCGTCATACGGTCATGGGTTGGTGTCCCATTCCTCTCACGCGGGAGCGATATAATGGTCCAGCCGATTCACCGCCATTGTATGATGTCGACAACCGGGCCGGAAGCGGTCTAGCTTGCAGGATGCTCCGGAGCACTGACGCTTGAGCGTCCCGACCCTCCACGTGGAGGCGATGGACGGGGCCGGCCCTGGCGCCCTCGTCGACCTGAACGGGGAAGGGGTTCGCCACGTCCGGGCCGTGCGGCTTCGTCCGGGCGGGGCGCGCTGGTCCGGCTCACCGACGGAAGGGGCGGGATGTGGCGGGCCCGGCTCGAGTCGGTGGCCGATGCCGCCCGGTCGCCGGCGTTCTGGCGCAAGGCGGAGCGACGGGCCGCCGCCGCCCTCACCCAGAGCGGAGGAGCCGACCTGCCCGAGCTGCTCCCTACGTGCACGCTGGAGGAGTACCTCCGTCGCGCGGAGAGGGAGCCCGGCGACTGTCACGTGCACGCTGGAGCGGGATGCCGGCATGGCGCTGCTCGATGTGCTCGGGGGGTGGGACGGTCAACGGCGCATCCGGCTGCTGGTCGGGCCCGAGGGAGGGATCATGACGGAGGAGCGGGAGGCATGCGGCGAGGCCGGCTTCTGCTTCGCGTCGCTGGGCGACAGGACGCTTCGCTTCGAGACGGCGGCCGTGGCGGCCGTCTCGGCCGTGGGCCTGATCGTGCACGCCGGGCGCTCTGAGGATCGTGCGCGCCGGGAGCTGACGCACGAACCTGCCGGGCGCTGACGCTTGATGGAGGGGGAGCCAGTGGACTGTCTGTTCTGCAAGATCGTGAGCGGAGAGGTGCCGGCCGATCTGATCGCCGAGGGCGATCGCTGGATCGCCTTTCGCGACATCAACCCGCAGGCGCCGACCCACGTGCTGATCGTGCCCAGGGAGCACGTCGAGAGCCTCTCGACCCTGGACGAGTCGCGGGTGGGGCTGGGGGGAGAGCTCCTGCGCGCCGCCGCGGCCGTGGCCAGTCTGGATGGGTTGGACGACGGCTACCGCGTGGTCGCCAACACCGGGGCGGACGGCGGCCAGAGCGTTCCGCACCTCCATCTGCACGTTCTCGGTGGCCGCCCCATGCGCTGGCCACCGGGGTGACGTGACCGTTCTGCCGGCCGGCACGGCCCCCGCGGAGGCCGGCATGAGCCCGGAAAGCCCCCACGATCACGCCCTCAGGCTGATCGAGTTCCCCCGGATCCTCGAGCTCGTAGCGCGCCTGGCCACGAGCCCGCTCGGAGCGGAGCGGGTGAGGGCGCTTCGCCCGCACCTCGAACGCGAGGGGGCGACCCGGGCGCTCGCGGCGACCGACGACATGGTCACCTTCCTCCTTCGAACGCCCGCCTGGGCTCCGCCTCCCGTTCCCGACGTGCGAGCCGCGCTCAAGCGTCTGGAGACCGATGGGTCGGTGCTGGACGAAGAGGCGCTGGCCGGCATCGCCACCCTGCTGCGCTCCTCCCGCCGGGCCAGAGGCGAGATCCGGAGGCGCTCGGAGGCGTTCGGCCACGTCGGCGAGCTGGCGGACGGGCTCGTGAAGATGACCGACGTGGAGGAGCGGCTCGATCGCTCCCTGGACGGCGCCGGGGAGGTGGCGGATGGGGCGTCTGCGGCCCTCGCCAGGCTGCGCCGGCGTATGCGCTCCGAGCGGAGCACGCTGGTCGCGCGGCTCGAGCGCTTCGCCGGGGCGCTGCCCGAGCGCTTCCGGGTGGCGGACGCCTCGATCACGATACGCTCAGGCAGATACTGCGTACCGATCCGCCGTGAGGGCCGGTCGCACGTGGGTGGTCTCGTGCACGATGAATCCGCCAGCAGTCGGACACTCTTCATCGAGCCGCCCCTTGCCATCGAGCCGATGAACCGGGTTCGGGAGCTGGAGCTTTCCGAGCGCCGGGAGGTGCGCCGAATCCTGAGCGAGCTCACCGAGCTGCTGCGTCCGCTTGTGGATGGGTTGAGAGGGTGCCTGGAAGCTCTCACGGAGATCGACGCCCTGTTCGCCAGGGCGACGTACGCGCTTGCGCACGGCGGGACGCGGCCCGAGCTCGGCGCGGATGGCGATCGCGGCATCTACCGCATCAGAGGGGGCTACCACCCGATCCTCCTGGCGGTGGACGAGCGTGCGGTTCCGTTCGATCTGGAGCTGGCCCGGCCGGAGACGGTGGTCCTCGTCAGCGGGCCGAATGCGGGTGGAAAGACGGTGCTCATCAAGGCGATCGGGCTGGTGTCGGCGATGGCACAGAGCGGCATCGTCCCGCCCGTCGGGGAGGGAACCGCCCTGCCGACCTTTCGCAGCTTCTTCGCGATCATCGGGGACGAGCAGTCCATCGATGCGTCCCTGTCGACGTTCAGCGCTCAGATCGCGAACCTGCGCGAGATCGTAGAGCGAAGCGACCGCTCGTCGCTCGTGCTGATCGATGAGATCGGCGGCAACACGGATCCGGCAGAGGGCTCGGCGCTCGCCGCCGCCACGCTGCTGCGGCTCGCGGGTCAGGCGGCTCTTTCGGTGGTGACCACGCACCTGGGAGATCTGAAGACGCTGGCAGGTGAGGACGAGAGGGTCGTGAACGCCTCGCTCCAGTTCGATCCCGGGACGCTTCGCCCCACCTATCGACTGGTTCGGGATCGACCCGGCCGCAGCTATGCGCTCGAGATCTCCGAGAGGCTCGGGCTGCCCGCCGACCTGCTTGCCGCCGCCCGTGGCCGGCTGTCGACCGGCACGCGGGCGCTGGAGGCGGTGCTCTCGGAGCTGGAGGTCCGGGAGGAGGAGCTTGGAAGGGTCCGGGCCCGTCTGGAGGTCGACCGTCGGGAGCTGGAGAGGGAGCGCGAGGGGCTCGAGAAGGCCATGGCGGAGGCGGAGCGTCGAGAGACGGAGCTCGCGCGTCGCGAGAGGACGCTGGAGAGGGACGCCCGCCGGCGGGCCGAGCGATACCTGCTGGATGCGAGGCGTGACGTGGAGGGGGCGATCGAGCGGCTGGAGGCGCGCTACGGCCAGGAAGATCCGGCGACGATCGCCAAGGAGGCACGCTCGGCGGTGGAGCGGTCGCTCCAGGAGCTGCGCAGCGGGACGGCCGAGGCGCGCCCGGTCTCAAAGGGCGCCACGGAGGTGGGAGCCGGGGACTTCGTTCGTGTCGCCTCTCTCGGGAGGGGAGGCCGCGTGCTGGAGCTGCGCGGCGGCCGCGCGATCATAGACGCCGGGGGCGTCAGGCTCACCGTGCCGGTGGAGGAGCTGGAGGCCGATGAGGAGCCCTCCCGACCGCGGATGAGGGGGCGTGGAACCCTCCGGACGCCCCTGCTGGAGGCCCGTTCGGAGGTGGATCTCCGGGGGCTGCGGGCGGACGAGGTCGAGGCGCTTCTCGTGCCGGCGATCGACGCGGCGATCCAGGCGGACCTTCCCTCGCTGCGCATCATACATGGGAAGGGTACTGGGGCGTTGCGCGAGGTGGTTCGGGAGCTGCTCGCCGGAGATCGGCGGATCCCGAGCTTCAGGCTCGGCAGCCACGAGGAGGGCGGAAGCGGAGTCACCGTGGTCGAGCTGGTGAAGTGGTAAGCGACGCTCTCGTAGAGGAGATTCGGGTGCGCGCGGATCTCGTGGAGATCTGCAGCGAGCACATGACGCTGAAGCGCGTCGGAAAGAGCTACCGCGGCCCGTGCCCCCTCCACGGCGGTGAGGGGAGGAACTTTTCGGTCGATCCGGATCGCGGAATCTACAAGTGCTTCGTGTGCGGCGAGGGGGGAGATGCCTTCGCCTTCGTGATGCAGCTTCTCGGCCTGGATTTTCCCGGTGCGGTGCGGTACGTGGCCGAGCGCGTGGGTGTCGAGATTCCGGATGCCGAGGATCGGCGGCCCGATCCGTACGCGGGCCTCCGCGAGGTGACGGCCTTCGCCGAGGAGTGGTTCGTCGGGCGCCGGAGGAGCGAGGCGGGCCTCGCGACCCGGGGTTACCTGAAGGGGCGTGGGTTCGACGAGGAGACGGCCGATCGGTATGCCCTGGGATTCGCCCCTGACTCCTGGCGCGGACTTCGCGACGCGGCGCGCGAGCGGGGCATCGGCGATGAGGTGCTGCTGGAGGTTGGGTTGCTCGCTGCCAGCGAGCGGGCCGCCGAGCCGTACGATCGATTCCGCAACCGCCTGATCTTCTCCATCCGGGACACCCAGGATCGGCCGATCGCGTTCGGGGGCCGCTGGCTGGGGCCGGCCGGCCGCGACACGCCGAAGTACATCAACTCGCCGGACTCGCCGATCTTCGAGAAGGGACGCACCCTCTACCTGCTGAACGCGGCCCGTCACGCCATGAGACGCGCGAAGGCTGCGGTGGTGGTCGAGGGATACATGGATGCGCTGACGCTGCACATCCAGGGCTTCGAGAACACGGTTGCGCCCCTCGGCACCGCGCTGGGCGGCGCCCAGGCGGCCCTCATCGCCCGCTACGCCTCTCGTGCTTACCTGATATACGATTCCGACGACCCGGGCCGGCGGGCCAGCTTCCGGGCCGCCGACACCCTGCTTCAAGAGGGCACGCACCCGCTGATCGTCACGCTGCCGCCCGGGGAGGATCCAGATTCACTCGTCCGGGGGCAGGGGGCGGAGTGCCTCGCCGGACACCTCGAAGACGCGATGGACGTGCTCGAGCTGAAGCTGAAGATCCTTGGCGAACGGGGTTACCTGGATTCCGCCGAGGGGCGGCGGCGGGCTCTCGATGGGTTGCTCAGCACCCTGCGTGCCGTGCGCGACCCCGCCCTGAGCGACATCTATATCGGACGGGTCGCCGAGACGACCGGCGTTCGACGGGAGACGATCGTCCACGAGGTCGCGCGGATGTCGTCGGTGCGGAGGGAGCGGCCGAGGCGCCGAGAGGCGGCGCGCCCCGGTGCGAGCCAAGGGCGTCCGGACGGCGAGGTGGCGGCGGAGCGCAACCTCCTCCTCTTGCTTCTCAGAGACTCGCTGGTTACCGAGGGCTCGGCGTCGGCGCGATCGTGGGTGGCGCGCACCCTGGATGCAGGCGTGGGGCTTGAGCACTTTGAGGATGCGGGGTACCGCGCTCTGTACGCGGCCCTGACCGAGGCGCAGACAGAGCCCGGCACGGGCGAGCTGTTGGAGGCGTTTCCGAAGGAGCTGCGCCCGCTCGTCGACGGCCTGCTGAGCGATGCTACCGAGCTGACGCATCCGGAAGAGATCTACGAGGCGTCCGTCGAGCGGCTGCTGTATCGTCCCGCCGAGCGACGCCTCCGGGAGATCCGGCGAGAGATGAAGTTGGCCGACGAGACGCAGCAGAAGGAGCTCTTGCGGGAGCAGATGCGTATCCGGGCGCAGCTTCCCGAAACGGAGAAGACTCGTCTGGCTCTGGTCCTTCCGTGGCTCGAGCGATACGAACCTTCCAGACTCGAAGAACGGCAGGGTGATGGATGAACAGTTGACGGCCAACGAGACGTTTGAAGCGCTCCGGGCCCTGGAGCAGATCGACCGCGAGATCGCGGCCTTCATGCAGCGCCTCGCTGCGCTGGAGCCTGAGGTGATGGAGGCCGAGGGGAGGTTGAGCGAGCTGGGGTCGCGGGACAAGGCCGCTCGGGCGCGGATCGAGAAGATCGATGCCCGGCTCCGGAAGTTCGAGCGGGCCTCCGAGGCAGGTCGGGAGACGCTCAAACGACTTCAGCTGCGGGCGAAGGAGGTACAGAACCTGAAGCAGCATACGGCCGTCCGTCTGGAGACGGATGCGGCCCGCCGCAATCTGGAGGCGGCCGATGACGAGCTTCTCGAGAGCATGCAGGAGGCGGAAGAGGCTCGCGGCGTGCTCGCGGCGATCGAACACGAACTGGAGGAAGGGCGGACGGCGTACGAGGCGCTGAAGACCGAGACCGGCGCGCAGCGCACCGAGCTGGAGGCCGAGATCTCGGTGCAGCGAGACCGGCGCCAGAACCGCGAGCTCCGTCTGGATCGTGCCGCCCTGCGTCTGTACGAGTCCGTTCGGGGTGGGCGAACCCGGCAGGCGCTGGCGTCTGTCATGCCCGACGGTTTTTGCGGCCACTGTTACACGTTCGGTCCCCTGCAGCGGCAGGCGGAGATTCGCGCGGGTCGGCGCCTCTACCTCTGCGAGGGCTGCGGCATCATCCTCTATCCCGCGGATTGACCGGAGTGTGACCGGGGCCATCCGTCCGGAGCCTCGCTGGGTCGACCCGGAGCCGATCTCCGAAGCCGCCGTCGCGGCTCTGCACGGAGCGCTTGGCTTGCCGCTTCTCCTCTGTCGCATTCTGGTGCGCCGCGGGTACGCCGATGAGGAATCCGTCCGCTCCTACCTCCGCCCGCACCTGGAATCCCTGCCTCCACCCGGGCTGCTTCCCGACATGACGGCGGCTGTCGTGCGCATCGAACGGGCGCTCGAGACCGGCGAGACGATCCTGGTGCACGGGGATTTCGACGTCGACGGCATGGCCGGCGCGGCGCTCCTGGCGCGCGGTCTCCGGGCGCTGGGAGGGGAGGTGGAAGCGTTCGTCCCTGACCGGCTGCTGGACGGGTACGACCTCGGTCCGGCCGGCCTTCGTCGGGCCCGGGAGGTCGGAGCGGGTCTGATCGTCACGGTCGACTGCGGGATGACGGCCGTGGAGGCGGTCGAGGAGGCGACCCGGAATGGATTCGACGTCATCGTCACCGACCACCATCGGCCGGGCGTCCGGAAGCCGCCCGCTCTGGCCGTCGTCAATCCCCAGCGGGCCGACAGCCAGTATCCGTTCGATGGGCTCAGCGGCGTTGGCGTGGCGTTCAAGCTGCTGACGGCGCTCTACGCCCACGTCGGCCGTCCTTCGACCGACCTGAATCCGCATCTCGATCTGGTGGCCCTCGGGACGATCGCGGATCGGGCGCCGCTCATCGGCGAGAACCGCGTCCTGGTG
>JAPULH010000025.1 GCA_027295155.1 Gemmatimonadota bacterium | reverse complement strand
GCCGCGTCCCTGTCGCTCACGATCGTCGAGATGCTCCGCGACCACATCGAGCGCGAGAACACCGTGCTCTTCCCGATGGCGAGGGAGATCCTCGGGGCCGAAGGGCTGCTGGAGGTGGCCCGCAGGCTGGAGGCCTAGCGGCGCGTCCACCCGCGCAGGACCGGATATCGCGGGCAACGTCGGTCCACGGTAGTTTCGGGCCGATGCCAGCACCTCCGACGAAGCGCGCTTTTCTGAAGCTGGGTCTCCTCGGGCCCCTTCTCGGCCTGTTCGCGGGCGACCTGCCGGGCCAAGAGATGCCGCCCGGCGCCACCGGTGCCCTGAGCGCCGCCCTCCTCATCCGTCAGCTGGACGGAGTCAAGCGCGTGCTCGTCATCGGCGCGCATCCCGACGACGAGGACACCTCGCTGCTCGCCGCCCTGGCGAGGGGCTGGGGCGCACGAGCGGCGTACCTGGCGCTGAACAGGGGAGAAGGGGGTCAGAACCTGATCGGCCCCGAGATGGGCGAGGGGCTCGGCATCGTGCGGACGGGAGAGCTGCTCGCTGCCCGCCGGGTGGACGGTGCGACCCAGTACTTCACCCGCGCCTACGACTTCGGCTACTCGAAGACGGCCGAGGAAACGTTTGAGCACTGGCCGCGAGAGTCGCTGCTCGGCGACGTCGTCTGGGTGATTCGCACCTTCCGTCCCCAGATCATCGTGTCCGTGTTCAGCGGAACTCCGGCGGACGGACATGGCCAGCACCAAGCGGCCGGCCTGCTGACGAAGGAGGCGTTCGAGGCTGCCGGCGATCCCGCCCGTTTTCCGGAGCATCTGCGCATGGGGGCGAAGCCGTGGACGCCGCTGAAGCTCTACCGGCGCACATGGCGCGACCCGGAGAGCTCCACCATCGCCCTGGAGACCGGTCGCCTGGATCCGGTGCTTGGCCGATCCTACCACCAGCTGGCCATGCGGAGCCGGAGCCAGCATCGCTCTCAGGATTTCGGCGTGGCGCAGCTGGAAGGCCCCCGGGTCACGCTCTTCCAGCTTCTCGAGAGCCGGGTTGCTGGCCCCGACACTTCGCTGTTCGCGGGAGTGGACACGACCCTCGTGGGTCTTTCGACGTCGCTGCCGCCCCCATCCCGCGAAGCGGCGGAGCGAGCGATCGGGCGATATCGGGAGCAGCTCCACGCGGCGGTCAGCGAGCTCAACGTGCTGGACCCTGGCGCGGCCGTCCCCGCTCTCGTGCGCGCGCTGGGCGCATTGGAAGCGGCCGAGCGGACGGCGACCGAGGCCGGCGCGGCAGCCGGAGAGTTGGGCCTCGCCCTCGGCCGCAGGCGCACGCTCCTTCACGAGGCCATCCTGGCCGCCGCTTCGGTGAGCCTCACCGTCGAGGCGGAGGACGACGTGGTCGTGCCGGGCCAAAGCTTCTGGGTACGGGCCAAGCTGTGGAACGGAGGCCTGTTCCCGATCCTGGCGGATGCGGTCGAGCTGCATGTGCCCGCCGGATGGAGCGTGCGGGCGGACACGTCCGCGGCGGCCGACTCGCCGGCCGACTCGGCGGCCGCATCGTTGGCCAGCTTCTTGGACGCCATGTACCCGGCCGACCCTCCCGGCACCGGGCCGGAGGCCGGAGCTGAGGTCGCCGAGGTGCTCCCGGGGGCTCTCCGCACCTGGGGCTTCCGGGCCCAGGTCTCGGCCGGCTCCGCGCCTTCGATGCCCTACTACCTGCGCGCCGACCGGGCCAGCGACATGTACGTCTGGCCGGCGGATCCGGATGTCCGGGCCCTGCCGGCGGATTCACCTCTCCTCACCGGCGAGGTCAGGCTGCGGCTGCGTGTGGACACGCTGGGGGTGGACCCGGCTGGCGCGGCGCGCGGGCTGGCTGCCGCCGTCGAGCTGTCGCTCGAGCGCCCCGCCCGCTACCGCGGCGTAGACAAGGCCAGCGGGGAGTACTGGCGACCGGTGCTCGTTCTGCCGCCGGTCTCCGTGGGTTTGGAGCCGCGGACGATCGTCTGGCCGACCGATCGGACGCGCTCGCGCGCCGTCGCGGTGACGCTGCGCGCCGAGGCGCCGGCCGGGTTCACGGGCATCGTCCGACTCGAGGTTCCGCGGGGTTGGACGACCGTTCCCGAGGTCCACGAGGTCCGCCTGCCGACTCCGGGTGCGGTCCGCGCCTACGCGTTCGAGCTTCGGCAGGCCGGCCCGGTGCCCGAGGGCTCGTTTCCGATCCGGGCCGTCGCCCGCGACAGCGTGGGCCGAATGTTCAGCCAGGAGGCCGTCCTGGTCGACTACCCGCACATCGAGCCGACCCTGTATCTGCGGGACGCGGTGACGCTCGTTCGGACGCTGGACGTGCGTGTGGATTTGGAACGACGCGTGGGCTACGTGATGGGCTCGGGTGACGGGGTGCCGGAAGGCATCCGCCAGCTCGGCCTGGAGGTGGAGATGATCGGGCCTCCAACGCTGGTGGCCGAGGAACTCGGGCGCTTTGACGTCATCGTCCTCGGGGTCCGGGCGTACGAGGTCCGGCCGGACCTGGCTGCGGCCAACGAGGCGCTCCTTGACTGGGTGCGCGATGGCGGCACCCTGATCGTTCAGTACAACAAGTACGAGTTCCCCAACGGCGGGTTCGCGCCGTATCCGATCGCCATGCACCGCCCGCACGATCGAGTCGCGGACGAGCGGTCCGAGGTCGTGCTGCTCGAGTCCGAGTCGCCCATCCTCACCCGCCCGAACCGGATCACACCCCGTGACTTCGATGATTGGGTCCAGGAGAGAGGCCTGTATCTGCTGAGCGAGTGGGATGAGCGCTACGCGCCCGTGCTCGAGATCGCGGACCCCGACGAGGAGCCGAAGCGGGGATCGCTGCTGATCGCGCGAGTGGGGAAGGGAGTGTGGGTTTACACGGGCCTTGCCTTCTTCCGGCAGCTTCCGGCCGGGGTGCCAGGCGCCTACCGGCTGTTTGCCAATCTCCTCTCCCTTTCGTCGGAAGAGTGGCCCGCGCCGTCCTGGACACGCGAGCCCGGCGGAGAGGGATCGGAGAGGTGATTCGGAGCTTGGGGCCGGTTTGCTGCCCCCGTCCACGGGCCACCAGGACCGCCATCGCCCGCGTTGCTCTCGCCCTTCTTGCCGCCGGCTGTGGTGCCGACTCCGGGCCGCGGATCGTCGTGTACTCCCCGCACGGGCGCGAGCTCCTCTCTCACTTCGAGAGCGCGTTCGAGGCCTCACACCCGGGCGTCGACGTGCAGTACGTGGACATGGGCTCGCAGGAGATCCTGGACCGCGTGCGATCGGAGCGTGCGAACCCTCAGGCCGACGTCTGGTGGGGCGCCCCGAGCGGCATGTTTGCGCAGGCGGCGGACGAGGAGCTTCTGGAGGCGTTCCGGCCGATGTGGGCAGGGACAGTGCCGGAGAGCCGCCGGGATCCCGGGGATCACTGGGCCGGCACCTACCTGACCCCCGCGGTGATCGCCTACAACGATGCCGTGCTCTCGGAGGGGGAAGCGCCCGCGGATTGGGATGAGGTGCTGGAGCCTCGGTGGCGGGACGAGGTGCTCATTCGCGATCCGCTGGCGTCGGGAACGATGCGGGCCATCTTCGAGGCGATCATCTACCGTGAGTATCGGCGTACGGGGGGCTTTGAGGCCGGCTACGAGTGGCTGCTTCGCCTCGATGCCCAGACGAAGGAGTACGTCCTGAACCCGACCCTCCTCTACCAGAAGCTCGCGCGCCAGGAGGGGCTGGTCACCCTGTGGAACATGCCGGATATCGAGACGCTGCGGGCGACCACGGACCTTCCGATCAATTTCGTCATCGCGGCCAGCGGCTCGCCTGTGGTCGTGGACGCCATCGCCGTCGTCGCGGGCTCCGCGCAGCCCGAGCTCGCACGAGAGTTCGTCGAGTTCGCCGGCGGCCGGAGAAGCGTGCGAGAGGCGGCCGAGCGCTTCTATCGGATCCCGGCCCGAACGGACATCCCGCTCGATTCGCTTCCCGAGTGGTTGCGCGAAGCCCTGCCGAAGATCCGCCCAATGGCGGTCGATGTGGCCTTCGTGGAGGAGCACATGACGGAGTGGCTCCGGCACTGGGACCGCGAGGTGCGCGGGCGCGGCCGGGCAGAGGGATACTGATGGGGGTCGCCCTCGCATGAGTGGCCTGCCGCTGCGAGGCGACCGGACGCCATGAGCCTCGAGCTCCGTGAGCTGCGCAAGCGCTTCGGTGAGGTGGAGGCCGTTCGAGGGCTGGACCTGGAGCTCCAGAGCGGGGAGCTCATGACGCTGCTCGGGCCGAGCGGATGCGGGAAAACCACCGTGCTCCGGCTGATCGCCGGCTTCGAGGCCCCGGACGAAGGACGAATCCTCTTCCATGGGGAGGACGTGACCGGGCAGACGCCCCAGCGGCGGGGCTTCGGCATGGTGTTCCAGAACTACGCTCTCTTCCCCCACCTGTCCGTGTTCGAGAACGTGGCGTTCGGGCTCAAGGCCCACGGCCAGGCGGCGGAGGAGATCGGAGCGCGAGTGGAGCGGACCCTGGAGCGGGTCGATCTCCCCGGTTTCGGCGGCCGGCGGGTCCAGGAGCTCTCCGGCGGACAGCAGCAGCGCGTCGCGCTGGCTCGCGCGCTCGCCATCGAGCCGCCGCTCCTGCTCCTGGACGAGCCTCTGTCGAACCTCGACGCGGCGCTGCGCGAGCGGACCCGCGTCGAGCTGCGCGAGATCCTGAAGGCGGTCGGGATCACTGCGCTCTACGTGACGCACGATCAGGAGGAGGCGTTCGACCTGGCGGATCGGATCGCCGTGATGGAAGCCGGCAGGCTTCGGCAGGTCGGGAC
>JAPULH010000024.1 GCA_027295155.1 Gemmatimonadota bacterium | reverse complement strand
TCGGGTGGTCGAAGGGAGGGACGACGGTCAGTCCCGACTCGCTCACGATCTCGCGGGCGCGCTCCTCGCGCTCGGTGCTGAGCGTGCCGCAGAGCTCGACCTTCGCACCAAACCGACGGGTGGCGTCCACCTTCGTGGCGGGCGCATCCGTCGGCATCACCACGGTGGCCGGAACGCCGAATGCCCGCGCGGCATAGGCGACCGCCTGCGCGTGATTACCCGAGGAGTAGGTGACCACACCGCGGGCCCGCTCGGCCGGATCCAGGCAAGCGAGGAAGTTGTAGGCGCCCCGAAGCTTGAAGGCGCCCGTGGGCTGAAAGCTCTCGCACTTCAGCCAGACTCGGTCGCGCCCGTGCTCGACGGGCAGGAGCGGCGTCTGCACCGCCACGCCGGATATCCGCGCCGCGGCGGCCCGGATGTCAGAAGACGCGATCAGGCCATCCGCAGGCGCTCCCCGGTGGCCCGGCCGATAACCCGCGCTCAGGGGCTCAGCCGGCCGGCAGGGCGGCCGCGTCCACTGCATCGTCGAGGACCCGGGCCACGTCCACGACCTTATCCCCCTTGTCGAGGTTCACCAGACGCACGCCCTGCGTGTTTCTCCCGATGGTGCGGATCTCGCGGGCCGGCTGACGGTTCACGACGCCCTTCCGGGTCACCAGGATCAGCTCGTCCCGATCGGTCACCTCCTTCACACCGACCACCCGGCCGGTCCTGGCGGTAATCCGCAGGTTGATCAGCCCCTTTCCGCCCCGGCGCTGGGTGCGGTACTCGTCGATACGGGTGCGCTTCCCCATCCCGCGGTCCGTGACGGTCAGAAGCGTGGCGTCCTGCCGGACGACGACCATGCCCACAACCTCGTCCTCGGAGGCCAGACGGATGCCTATGACGCCCCGAGTCGCCCTGCCCATCTCCCGGACATCGCTCTCCGAGAACCGGATCGATTTGCCGCCGCGCGTCGCGAGCATGATGTCGCTCATCCCGTCGCTCAGCTGCACGTCGATGAGACGGTCTCCTTCGACGATGTTGATCGCGTTGATCCCCGTGGTCCGAACGTGCGAGTATGCCGCGAGGCTGGTCTTCTTCACGAGTCCGCGGCGCGTGGCAAAGATCAGGTAGCGGTCCCGGGGAAAATCTCGCACGGGCACGATCGAAGCGATCGGCTCGTCGCTCCCCATGTTGAACAGGTTGACGATCGGCTTACCTCGCGCCGTGCGGCTGCCCGGCGGAACCTCGTAGACCTTCAGCCAATAGACCTTCCCGGCCTGGGTGAAGCACATCAGGTAGTCGTGCGAGGATGCCATGTAGACGTGCTCGACCCAGTCGTCCTCCCGCGTGCCCATACCTGCCACGCCCCTGCCACCCCGCCGCTGCTGCCGGTAGACATCCGGCGGAATCCGCTTCACGTATCCCGCCCGGCTGACCGTGATCACCATGTCCTCCTCGGGGATCAGGTCCTCCTCGGTGAAGTCGGATGGCACGTCCACGATCTCCGTGCGGCGCGCGTCCCCGTATTTCTCGACGAGCTCGCGCATCTCCTGCTTGATCAGCGACATCCGCAGGCTCTCGGAGCCCAGGAGCTCATCGAGCCGCGCGATCTCGGCCATCAGCTCTTCGATCTCGGCCTGCAGCTTCTCGATCTCGAGACCGGTGAGACGGGCGAGGCGCATGTTCAGAATCGCCTCGGACTGCCTCTCCGTGAGCTCGAAGCGCACCCGCAGCTCCCCTCCGGCTTCGGCCGCGTCCTTCGACTTGCGGATGATCCGGACCACCTCGTCGATGTTATCGACGGCGATCTTGAGCCCCTGAAGGATGTGCTCCCGGTCGCGCGCGACGCGGAGCTCGTAGCTGGCACGCCGGACAACAACATCGTGGCGGTGATCGATGAAGTGCCGCAGCATGTCCCGGAGCGGGAGAACCCGAGGGATTCCACCCACCAGCGCCAGCATGATGATGCCGAAGGTGGACTGCATCTGGGTGCCCTTGTACAGCCGGTTGAGGACGATCCGCGGGCTGGCATCCCGCTTGAGCTCGAGCACGACCCGGATCCCATCGCGGTCCGACTCGTCCCGAAGATCGGAGATCCCCTCGATTCTCCGGTCCCGGACGAGCTGGGCGATCTGCTCGATCAGCCGGGTCTTGTTCACCATGAACGGGATCTCGGTGATGACGATCCGGTCTCGACCTCCCGTCCCCTCCTCGATGTCGGCGCGCCCCCGCATCACGACCCGGCCGCGGCCCGTCTCGTACGCCTCGCGGATGCCTTCCTTCCCGTAAATGAACCCACCCGTCGGAAAGTCGGGGCCCTCGATGTCCTCAAGCAGGTCCTCCAGCGGACAGTCGGGGTCGTCGATCAGGCGCTCACACGCCGCCACGACCTCGGCCAGGTTGTGCGGCGGGATGTTGGTGGCCATGCCCACGGCGATCCCGGAGGAGCCGTTGACGAGCAGGTTCGGAAGACGGGCCGGCAGCACCGTCGGTTCCTGAAGTCGGTCGTCGAAATTGGGAATGAAGTCGACGGTCTCCTTGTCGATGTCGGCCAGCAACTCCGCCGCGATCGGAGCGAGCTTCGCCTCGGTGTAGCGGTAGGCCGCGGCGCTGTCACCGTCGATCGATCCGAAGTTCCCCTGCCCGTCGACGAGAGGGTACCGGAGGGAGAAGTCCTGAACCATGCGGACGAGCGAGTCGTACACGGCCGAATCGCCGTGTGGGTGGTACTTGCCAAGGACATCGCCCACGACGGTCGCGCACTTCTTGTAGCGCCGGTTCGGCGCCAGCCCGAGCTCCTGCATGGCGTACAGGATCCGTCGATGCACCGGTTTCAGGCCGTCGCGGACGTCCGGAAGGGCGCGCTGCACGATCACGCTCATCGAGTAGTCGATGAACGACTCGCGCATCTCGTCTTCGAGAAGCCGCGGCTCGATTCGCTCCTTGCTCTCGTCTCTATCCATGTCCCTCTCTGTCCACGGAGAAAAAGGGCGGACTTCCCGGGAAGGGACCCCCTACCACGGGGCCGACTCCAGGCTCCCGGCCAGGGCCGACTCCGGGCTCCCGGCCGGGCCCGACGGGATCCGGCGGGACCACGAAAATTTAGCGGCTGAGGGGCCCCGGCGCACCGTCAATCGGCGGCGGCGTGCTGAGCCCTGAAGACGGCGGCGGCCAGCCACCCACCGGTCAGCGGCCCGACCACGTACAGCCACAGACCACCGATCGAGCCGCCTCCGAAGGCGGCGTTCCAGAGGATCGGATCAATGCCGACGGCCGGATTGAACGCGCCACCGGATATCGGCCCTCCGGTGAACGCTCCCACCATGACCGTGAAGCCGATCGCCAGCCCAAAATAGGAGTTACCCGCCGTCTCCTCGGCCGTCGCCGTGTTGAGGACGACGAGAGCGAGAGCGAACGTGAAGAGCAGCTCCACGACCAGGGGGGCCAGCACGCCGGCGTCGAGCGCCGGCGCGGGAGCGAACGTGGAGCCCGTGACGAGCGCCACGACCGCGGCAGCCGCCAGAGCGCCAGCGGCCTGAGCCAGCCAGTACGGGATCACGTCCCGGCGCTCCATCGCCCCGCGCGCGAGGACCGCCAGGGTGACGGCCGGGTTGTAGTGCCCGCCCGAGATGTGGCCCCCCATGTAAACCATGATCATCAGGGCGGATCCGATGGCGAGGGGCGCCGCCGGTGTTCCGTTCAAGACCACAAGGCCGATGGTCAGCACGAGGAAGAACGTCCCGATAAACTCGGTCAGGAGGTTCTTCATGGATCACGCCTCCTGTTCATGCTCATGGGGTTTGCCCGCCCTCCCGGTAGGCCGGCGGCCTGTCCGGATCAAGCGTTCGGTAGCGCTCCAGGAGCTCGATTTGCCTGGACTCCCGGGGTACCAGAACTCCGCGAATGATCACCTGCTCCGGCCGGCTGGAGAGCTCGAACGGATCGCCGCTCCACACCACCACGTTCGCCACCTTGCCGGGCTCGATCGACCCGTACCGGTCCGCCACGCCGTAGATCTCGGCGGGCGTCAGGGTCACGGCTCGCAGCGCGGCCTCCCAGGGCAGCCCGAAGCGCACGGCGTTCCCCGCCTCCTGGGTGATGTTGTGCGCCCGGTGGGTTTGAAAGCTGGATATGGCCAGCGACACCCCCGCCGCGTGCAGCAGCGTCGCGTTGTCGAAGCGGGCTCCGAGCCGGTCGAACCCTGCCGGCAAGCTGGTGAGCGGCTTCACGATGACCGGCACCCTCCTGACCGCGAGCTCGGCGGCCACCATCCACGCCTCCGTTCCGCGCTGGATCACCGGCCGGATGCCGTACTCGTCCGCGATGCGGAGCACGGCGCGGATGTCGCTCGATCGATCAACCTGCACGATCAGAGGGATCTCACCGCTAAGCACCGGCTGCAGCGCCTCCAGGTCCAGGCGGGAGAGGGAGAGTGGCCGTGTCTCTCCCCGGTCGTACGCCTCGCGGTTCGCCGCCCAGAAGCGAGCGTCTTCCAGCACCTCTCGAAGGCGCAGCGCCGCCGCCCCGCGCGCGCCACCCGTGACGCTCGCGGCCGACGGCCCGAAGCTGGCAACCATGGCCGCGCGCGGGCGGACGAGCATCGCCTCTCCCGTCTCCCCCCACAGGTCGATCACCATCCCCCGGCCCGATATCAGCCCCCCGGAGGGCAGTGACGCCGCGGTCGTAAGGCCGCCCAGACGATTGATCGGGATCAGGGTCGAGTTCGGATTGAGCCCGTCCACGACGTCGAATCCGGCCTCCACGGGGTCACCGCTCATCCGGGAGTCGACGGTCGTGCTCTCCAGGCTGATCTCCACCAGCCCGAGCTGGGTGCTCGCGTCGAACAGCCCCGGCGTCACCACCTTGCCCGTGCCGTCGATGCGCCGGACGCCGGCGGGCACGTCCAGGTCAGCGCCGACCGCCACGATCACGCCGTCCCGCATCAGCAGCGTTCCCCGCTCGATCGATGGACCCGCGACCGGATGGATCGTCGCGCCGACGATGGCGAGATCCTGGGCCGGGAGCGCCGTCGAGCCGAACGGAAGCACGAGACCGAGAAGGACCGCCGCTCCGAGCCTCATGCCTCTTCCCATCGACCGCCCGCTCATCGCTCCCCCCCGCGGGCCGACGACGGCAGGATCCCCACCTCGAAGTCCGTGGTCGGCTGCACGGCCGACACCTGGCGATCGTAGATCAGCGCTCCGTCAATGAAGACCTGGTCGGCCCTCGTGTAGACGCTGAACGGGTCCCCGGACCAGATGACGACATCGGCGTTCTTCCCCGGCTCCAAGGTGCCGATCCGGTCATCGAGGCCCAGGGCCCAGGCCGGGTTCGCGGTGATCCACCGCAGGGCATCCTCGCGGCCCACGTCGAGCCCGGCCGCCCGCCCCGCGTACATGGCTCGCGCCGCATCCTGATTCATCACCTGGATCCCCATGTTGCTGTCGGTGTGGAGGATCGCCCGCGCACCGGCCTCGGAGACGAGCGCGATGTTCTGCGGCACGGCATCGTACGCCTCCAGCTTGAAGCCCCACCAATCCACCCACATCGAGGCCGCGACCGAGTCACGGGCCAGGTAGTCGCGCACCTTGTACGCCTCCACCGCGTGATGGAAGGATCGGATGCGGAAACCAAACTCTCGGGCGAGGTTCAGCATCCCCACCATCTCGTCGGCCCGATAGCAGTGGTTGTGGACGAAGATGTTGCCGCGAAGCACTTCGGCGATCGTCTCCTTGGCCAGGTCCCGCTTCGGGAGAGAGTCCCTCATGCCACCCTCCACCCACGCGTCCCACTCCCTCCGGTAGCGCTCGCCCTCGATGAAGGCCTCGCGATAGCCGGCGACGTTGCCCATCCGCGTGGAGGGGAGCTTGCCCTTCCCGCCATAGACGCGCTTGGGGTTCTCTCCACACGCCATCTTCAGCGCCATCGGCGCGCCCGGGAACATCATGTCCTGCACCGTGCGGCCGGGGACGGTCTTCAGCGTGATGCCGCGCCCCCCCACGAGGTTGGCGCTCCCCGGCAGGACCTGGAGCGTAGTCACCCCGGCGGCCAGCGCACGTGTGAAGCCCGGATCCTGCGGCCACACCGAGTGCATGGCCCAGACCTCGGCGGTGTTCGGGGCCGTCGCCTCGTTCCCGTCCCGGGTAGAGGACACCGAGGGCGAGGGATAGACGCCGAGGTGGGAGTGGGTGTCGATGATCCCCGGCGTGACGTATCGGCCACGGGCCTCGATCACCTCCGTTCCGGCCGGCACCTCCAGATGGCGGCCGATCGCCTCGACCCGGCCGTTTCGCATGAACAGGTCGGCGCCCTCCAGCTCCTCGCCAGCGCCCGTCATGATCGTGGCCCCGCGGATCAGGGTGGGGCGCGAGGGCAGCGGACGGTACGTGGACATCCAGGCGCCGTTCGGTCTCCCGTACAGCACGTCGGCCGCGTCCTGCCTGTCCGCGGACGCCACCTCGCTCCCCACCTCCTGCGGCGCCGGCGTTCCCTGCAACGGGGCAAGGGGAAGGGCGATGCCCACCGCAGCGGCAAGCACGCTCGAGCGCCGGACCAACCGGAGCCATCTGCCAATCATCAACCACCTCCTTCAGGCGAGCGCCCGGTAATCCGCGGGCTCCTTGAAGCCGAGCCCATCCAGCCAGGCGCGGATCTCCTCCCGAGCCCCCGGCGAGCCGACGGCCACGATCACGAACGGCCGGACCTCCGCCGCGCGCTCCAGGAACGATGGGGAATGTACGATAGCACCGTGGATCTCCTGGCCGATCTTTCGTGGGTCGAGGTCCACGAACGCGCTGGGCTGAACCTGATGCCGAACGAGCGTGCGGGCCAGAGGCTTTCCGACGCGCCCCGCTCCCCAGACCACGACCGGGCGACCCGGTTGGAGGTAGCCCCTGCACAGGTGATGAACCTTGCAGCGGCGGAACGCCGCGGGGGAGTACGCCCCCGAGCGCATGGAAAGGCGGCCGGGCGTGATGCGCCACCGGAGCAGCGTGCGCGGGACGTTCGCCAGCCGCCGGCCGGCGCGGTGCAGACGCAGCAGAAGATCGTAGTCCTCCGGCCACCCCCGGTCGCGATACCCGCCGGCCTCGCGAAACGCGCGGGCCCGCACGACAAGCGTGGGGTGGGCGATCGGACACTCGACCAGCAGGTCGCGCTCCAGCTGTTCGGGCTCCCGGAGCGAGTTGATCCACCCTTCGTAGCGTGCGTAGCCGGATCCCACGCGCTCGCGCGGAAAGTAGCGGACGCCCGTGCCGCACGCCGCGACATCCGAGCGCTCCCGCAGGAAGCCCCACTGCCGCTCGAAGCGCTCCGGCAGAGCCACGTCATCCGCGTCCATTCGGGCCAGGAGGGAGGCGCACCCCCGGCTCGCGGCGACGTTGAGCGCGGCCACCAGGCCCCTTCCCGCGCCCTCGATGACGTGCACTCGCCGGTCTTCCGCGGCCCAGCGCTCCAGTTGCTCCCGCGTTCCGTCGCGAGAGCCATCGTCCACCGCCAGAACCTCGAAATCCT
>JAPULH010000023.1 GCA_027295155.1 Gemmatimonadota bacterium | reverse complement strand
TGAACGCGGCCGCCGTCTCCCCGGGCTGGCGAAAGTAGCCGAGCATCACGTTGAACCCCTTCACCGCAATCTCGCCGACCACTCCCGGAGCGAGCCGACCACCGTCGTCATCCAGGATCTCCACGGCAACGCCCTCGAGAGGCCGGCCCACCGTACCGATCCGCTTCTCCTCCGGATCTGCGCGTGAGGTCATCGACACCGTGGGCGAGGTTTCGGTCATCCCGTATCCGATCTCCAGATCGGGCACCAGCTCCCGGCGGGCTTGCTGTACGAGCGCGTCGCTTACCGGCGCGCCGGCCACGATGCCGGTTCGAAGCGACGAGAGATCGCGCTCCGACCGGCCGGGCTCCCGCAGCATCATCACGAACATCGTCGGGACCCCGTGCAGCACCGTGGCGCGGCGGGCCTCCGCGAGCCTCAGCGTCTCCGCAGGCTCGAAGCGCTCCTGGAGGACGACGGTGGATCCGGCGACGAGCGCGCCGAGCAGAGAGCTGAGGCCGAAGATGTTGAACAGCGGCACGCAGCAGAGCGTCACGTCGTCCGGCAGCAGGCCGAAGGAGGCCGCCGTGGCACGCGCTGTCCGTACCAGATTGGCGTGGGAGAGCATCACGCCCTTCGCCTTCCCGGTAGTGCCGGCCGTGTAGAGGATCGCCAGCGGCGCCTCGTACGGATCCAGTTCGGCGTCCGGCACCTCCCGCCCCCGACCGGCCGAGACCAGGTCCTCGAACTGGAAGATCCGGTCGTCGTACCACAGATCCTCTTCGCCGACCGTCACCAGGTACTGGAGGTTGGGCAGACCCACCAGCAGGGTCTCGTACAGCTGCAGGTAATCCCGCCCGAGATAGTGCTCGGCCGCCACGACCACGGTCGCCTCGGAGTTGCGCAGCATGAACTGGACGTCCCGGGGCGCGTGCTCCGGGTTCAGCGGGACCACGGTCGCGCCGAGCATGCCGGCGGCGAAGAGCGCCACCACGAACTCGGGCCAGTTGGGGAGATCGATGGCGATCCGGTCGCCAGGCTCGACGCCGAGGCCGGCCAGCGAGGCCGCCAGGGATGTCGACTCCGTCTCGAGCCGGCGGAAGGACCAGGTCCGATCGCCATAGATGAGGAAGGGCGCGTCGGGCCGCCGGTCCGCCTGAAGCCGGAGAATCGTCCCGAGCGTCAGTCCGCTCGCCTCTTTCAGAGCGGTTGAGGTATCGTCGATCATTGCCGAAGGGAATCTGCATCGTCGCCCGCCAGGCGTAAAGCGGCTCGCAGAAGGCCGAGCGCCTCCTGCGCCGGGATCTCGTGAGAGAACGTGCCGTCTTTGCCGCCGGCTACCTCGCCGATCCGCCTCAGCAGCACGCACCGGATCGCGCTCTTGCGAACCTTCTTGTCGGAGCGTGCCGCCTCGAGCAGCTGGTCGGCAGAGTATTCCTCCTCCACTGAGCGATCCAGGCCGCACGTCGTCAGCAGCGCCGCGAGACGCTCCGCCGTACCGATCTGTGTGATCTCCATGAGCTCGCCGAGCCGGGTCTCGATCCGCATCCCGGTCGCCACCGCCTCGCCGTGCAGGACGGAGTACCCGCCCAGTGCCTCCAGCGCGTGACCGATCGTGTGCCCGAAGTTCAGGACCTCCCTCCTTCCCACCTCCTGTGGATCTTCCTCCACCACCTTTGCCTTGATCGCGACCGCACGCCCGATGAGCTCGGTCAGGAGATCCAAGTCGGGGGCGCGGAGGGCCTTCGCCTCCGCCTCCAGCCAGGCGAACAGGCCTTCATCGGCGATCGCCGCCGTTTTCACGGCCTCGGCCAGGCCGGAGGCGAGCTGAAAGGCCGGCAGCGAGCCGAGCAGGTCCGGGTCGACGAGGACGAGCCGAGGCTGATGGAACGCGCCGACCGGGTTCTTGGCCTCGTGCGTGTCGATCCCCGTCTTCCCGCCCACCGAGCTGTCGAGCATCGCGAGCAGCGTCGTGGGCACCTGGACGAACGGCAGCCCGCGCATGTAGGTCGCGGCGACGAAGCCGGCGAGGTCGCCGGTCACGCCGCCTCCGAGGGCGACGACCGCGGAGTCTCGGCCGAAGCCGGCCGCCAGCATCTCGTCGGAGAGGCGGGCCCACTCCTCCCGCGTCTTGTTCCACTCGCCCGGGGGGAAGGCGAAGAGCTGCGCCGCGCTGCCCTCTCGCTCGAAGGCGGCCAGCGCCCGCTGGCCGTACAGCGCCGCGACCCGGCTGTCGGCGATGATCGCGTAGCGGTGCGCCGGTGCGTCCCGAAGGCTGAGCTTGGCCAGCTCGTCGAATCCGCCGCGCTGCACGCGGACCTCGTAGGCCGTCGGCTCCCCCCCCGGTACGCCGATGCGGAGCGCTATCCCTCGCCCCTCAGCCACTCGCCCGGTCACGCCCACGCATCGGGCTCTCAGCCGCCGCGCACCTCGAAGCGCAGCGCGGCCGCGATGGAATCGGCCGGCAGGCTCGCGGGCGTGTCCACGATCAGCACCGCTGGTCGGCCATCCACGAGGCGACCTTCCACCCTTACCGTGCGCGCGCCGTCACCTGCCGCACCGTCCGCTGGGCCGCCCTGCGAGTCCACGGCGTAGCGCCGCTCGAAGGCCCGCCGGACCGCGTCCTCGAACTCCGCGGCCTCCTCCTCCGAATCCCACACGGTAGCCCAGATGAACACCTCGCCGGGCGGGCCTCGGAGCAGCCGGTACTGGTCGCCGTCCCATCCCTGGGCGGCCG
>JAPULH010000222.1 GCA_027295155.1 Gemmatimonadota bacterium | reverse complement strand
GACGGAACGGCTCGAAGAGATCCTCTTCGGCAGTGCGACCTGAACCCGGCTTCGATATCTGGCACACTATAGGCACACAACGGCGCACGCCCATGATCCCAGGTCAACGAGGAAGACGCGAAACTCCGTTGCTTTCCGAGGTTTTGGCGTGGTAGCGGTGGCTGGACTCGAACCAGCGACCTACGGCTTATGAAGCCGCCGCTCTAACCGACTGAGCTACACCGCCCCATCGTCTTCGGGCCGTCTTCCGGCCAGACTCGAACGAGAGCTCGAACGCGTGCTCGGACGGAATGGCCGGATGCGAACCGGCGGCCGAGTCTAGCGCAGGGGCTCGCCGGTGTTGAAGGGGTTGGTCTCCGCCTCGTCCACGCCCTCGTCGTCCGCGGCGGCCGCCGCCGCGGCGGCTTCGGCAGCTTCGGCAGCTCGCTGGTAGACGGATTTCTCGAGGGCGTCGATCCGGCGAAGCAGACTTTCGTAATCGGGGTCGGACGCGCGCGGGGGAATCCCGTCCGAGGCGGACGCCGGGTCCGGGGTTTCCGGGCTGTCGCCGTCCTTTACGTATCGGACGACCTTCTTCGCCAGCTCGCTGAGCTGGGGAATGATCTCGGCCACCGAGCCGGACTGGATGAAGATGCGGCGCTCACCCTCGGGTCGGGAGCCGTTGGTGGGCACGACCCGCACGTCGAGGCTCGCGCCCTCGCCGAACTGGGTGAAGGATCCGTAGAGGACGAAGTCGGCACCGGACGGGCGGCCGAGCTCGAGGGCCATCCGTTGGCTGGTGGGGATGGAATCGGGCTCCAGGCGAATCACCGAGATCTCGCCGCCCTGCTCGAGCCGCGACGTGAGCATCTCCGCCAGCCCGGCCCTCAGATACTCCGGCGCCGCGTGAGCGCTGTGGACTGCGATCGGCAGCAGTGCAATGCGTGCCGCTTCCTCGGCGGCACCGGGGCCCGGCGTCGTCGCGCCCACGAGAGTCAAGCTGGCGATCAGGAAACGGGCACGCACCGTGCGGTTCACTCCTGTCGGGGGAGAGAAGCACCGGCGGGATCGTCTCCGACGCCGGTCGCTCGAGAATAGCCAACGGACCGGCCGGTCAAGCCGACCCGGTCGCTGCGCTCCTGCCCCGCTCGGATGCCGCAGGGCAACCGCAGGCAGAAGCTTGCGCCCTGCCCCTCCCGGCTCCGGACCTGAATCGAGCCTCCGTGGTCCGACACGATCCGATGGCAGGTCATCAATCCCAGACCGGGTCCCCCACCGGGGGCCCGGGTGGTGAAGAAGGGGTCGAAGATCCGCTCCAGATCCTCCTCGGAAATGCCGGCTCCGCGGTCGTTCACCTCCACGCCCACGGCGTCGCCGCCTCGGTCCGGGAATACGCGGACGCGCACCTCGGCCCGCTCCGGCGAGGCGTGAATGGCGTTGCGCAGTAGGTGGAGGAAGACCTGCTGGATCTCGCTCTGGACCGCCCGAATCTTGGGCGTCTCGGGATCCCGTTCGAGGGTCAGCATCACCTGGGCCCGATCGGCCTCGTCCCGAAGAAGCGTCACCACGTCCCCCGCCAGCGCGCCCGGATCGAAGACCTCGGCCCTCCCCGGTGGTGCTGCGCACCCGGGCTCGAGTCGCGCCATGGAATCCACCAGGCGCCGGATGCGATCGGCCTCTCGACACGCGAGCGCGTGGTACTCGGTCCAGAACTCGTCGTCGGCCTCGAGCCGCTTCGACCGGGCCATCTGCAAGAAGGTGTGGACCGAAACCAGCGGGTTGTGAATCTCGTGGGCCACCCCGGCCGCCAATCGCCCCAGGGCCGCGAGACGATCCGCGCGCGGGGACGGCGCTCGCAGTCTCCGCAGGTCGTCAACGAATCGGATGTTCTCGATGGCGAGGGCGGATTGATGGACGAGAACTTCGAGCCGCGCCCGGTCGTCGTCGCTGAACGAGGGACCGCCGCGCCGGTTGTCCACGGCCAGGGCGCCCAGCACGCGGTTCCGTCCCACCAGCGGAACCACCAGCATCTGTTCGGCGGCCACCGCGCCCGGCCAGTGTCGGAGGGGCGCCTCGAGCTCCCGCCCCTCTTCCCGGGTCAGGAGCTGCGTCTCGCCGTGGCCCAGCCGCTGCAGGAATCGCGGGGCCGAGGGCGGCGTGTTTCGGATGTCCCGGAGACCCCGAGACCGGTCGGCGGCGCGGGCAAAGCGCCGCCAGGCCAGCGCCACCCCCGCAACGCCCCGGAACAGGACCCCGGCGCCGCCGAAGCCGAGCTCTCCCGTCACGGTCTCCAAGAGTCGATCCAGCAGGGGTTCCAGCTCGCGCTCCCGATGGAGCGAGCGCGAAAGGCGGTTCAGGCGTGTCAGCTCGTCCCGCAGCCGCAATGGGTCCCCCTCCCCGGGAACGCTTTCGGTCGCGTGGGCAGAGAGATTGAGAAAAACCCGGGCGGCGAAGCCGATTTGACGGCAGGCTACTGCCCGGCTCCGCGGCCGCCGGGACTGCCGCTGGGACTGGTGCTGGGGCTGGCAGGATCTCCTGGGCGGGCTCATGGCATGCGAGGGGCCGCACATGACCCCGCCGCGAGCCGGTCACGAGGCGATCTCCGGTCACGATTCCTGAGCCGTCATGCCGAACCGTGGGTCCGCGCCGTGCGGCGCACCTCATCTCAGGCCGCGCGCCAGCGCCTGAGCACTCTCTCCATGGTCTCGCGAACTTCATCGAGGAGCGCGCGTGCGTCCTCATCGGGATGTCGTTCGATCGGCGCACCGATATGCACGCGGATTCGCGTGCCAAAGGGAATCGGCAGCATGTCGAAGCGCATCAGCCGCCACGACCCGTCGACCACGAACGGCACGATCGGGAGCGCCGGGGCCGCCTTCATGAGCGAGAGTGATCCCGACGGCTTGAAAGAGCCGAGCTCGCCGCGGCGCGCCCGGGTTCCCTCCGGGTAGATGAGGGGCGAGACACCGCGCGCCTGAGCCCAGACGCCGAGTGCGTGGATCGCCTTCGTCGCCTGCTCGCGGTCTTGCCTGTCGATGAGGGCATGGCCGCCACGCCGGAGGTTGTAGGAGATGCCCGGAATGCCGCGTGCGAGCTTCCGTTTGGCGATGTATTTCGGGAAGTTCGAGAACAGCAGCGACCCTGCGATCGGAACGTCGAACATGCTCTGGTGGTTCGCGATCAGCAGATAGGAAGTGTGGGGCTTCATCTCGGGCGCTCGTTCCACCTCGAAGCGCGTGCCGCAGATCCGGAAGGCCCAGACGATCGCGACTTGCATTCCGCCGGCGACGAACTCTTGCGCGCGTTCATGGAAGAGGCGAGCGATGCGCTGTAACGGATCGAAGACCAGCAGGATCAGCGGGAAGACGAGGAGGAACGGAAGCGTAAAGATCCAGTCGACGAGGCGAGGTCGCTCGCCCGACGCGCGGGTGCCGCTGGCGTTCGGGGCCTGCCGTGTCGCGGTAGCTTGCCTCCCGACCCGGCGCCAGAGGCCGGATCTTCAGGCCTCCATTGTGGCACAGCTGGCTCCAGGCCCGGCCTCTGGCCAGGCGATCGCCGTCTTATTTACCCAATGTTTGACTGGCTTCGCCGCCGGAAGGCCACGCCCAGGCCCGCGATTCCCATTCCGAACAACACGAGGGTGCCGGGCTCCGGGACGAAACGCACGGTCAGGACGCTGAAGATTGGGACCCCGTTAAGATCCTCGTTGTTGCTGAGGACGAGGGTGGGGGCCACCAGCTGAATCACGCCGCTCACGTTCCGCGTCGAGGAAGTCCCGGAGGCGGGACCGTGAGCAAAGCCCACGACCGATGAGAGGGTGGTGGTGCTCCCGCCCGGGGTGGGGACCCCCGTGATGAAGGCCGTTTTGACGGTCCAGGGCGCGTGGATGAGCGAGATCTTGATGCCGACGGCCCCGAAGGTGTTGAGGGTGACGAGCCCTCCAATGCCCGCTCCCCGGGTGCCGCCCACGGTCAGAGGGATGGGCAGGGCGCTCGGGCATCCCATGAAGAGGAGGCAGAGCCGCACGGTTCCGGCGATCGGCAGCGCGTTCTGGGTCAACACGCCTGCCCCCCCCGAAATCGGAGCCAGCACGCCCG
>JAPULH010000221.1 GCA_027295155.1 Gemmatimonadota bacterium | reverse complement strand
CCAAGCTGGTGAAGCTGGACGTGCCGATCCTGATCGTCTGCTCCTTCATCGTCGCGGGTCTGCTTGCCGATGGGAGCCTGGGGCGATTGGAGGGTTTGCTGCTGATCATCGCCCTGCTCGCGTACGTCGTGTTCGGCTTCCGCTTGGCTCGCCGGGAGACGAGGGAGATCCAGCGAGAGTTCGAGGGCTCTCTGCCTCCCCAGTCTCGGGCCTCCGTCCGCCAGGTGATTCTGATTCTGGGTGGTATTGGGGCGCTGGCCCTCGGAGGGCACGTATTCGTCGATGGTGCGCTGCGATTGGCTCACGTGGTGGGGGTGAGCTCGGCCGTGATCGCCCTCTCCGTCGTGGCGGTCGGGACGAGCCTTCCGGAGCTGGCGACCTCGGTGATCGCGTCGGTCAAGGGTCACCCCGACCTGGCGATCGGAAACGCCATCGGCTCGAACATCTTCAACCTCCTTGGGATCCTAGGCATCGCCGCGCTCGTGCATCCGCTTAGCCTCGGTGAGGTGCGGCTGGAGGACATCGGCGCGATGATCGGCTGCGCGCTCCTGCTCTTGATTCTCCTCAGGACCCGGTTCGAGCTGAACCGATGGGAGGGAGGGCTTCTGTTCATCAGCTACTGGGGCTACGTGGTTTGGCTGTTCATCCGCCTCCCGGGCGTCTGAGAGGCGTGGGGCTTCGCGCGGACGTGGACTTGCGAGGAGGTGTGGCGGCTCTGGTCAGCCACGAGTCGCGGGGAGCCGCGTGAGGTACCGGGAGCGAATCGCCAGGGAGCCCAGGTCGATCGCCACGACGGTGACGAAAACGACGAACAGAAGCGTGAGCACGCCGTCATACTGGAGAAGCTGCAGGTAGCGGAGGATGTAGAAGCCGATGCCGCCCGCCCCGACGAAGCCCAGGATGCTGGACGCTCGGACGTTGTACTCGAAGATGTAGAGCAGCTGGCTGAGCAGGAGGTTGGAGGCCTCGGGGATCGCGATGAAACGCGCCAGCTGCGGAAAGGTGGCGCCGGTGGCGCGGGCGGCCTCGAACGGCTCGGAGGGCAGGCCTTCGAGGCTCTCGTACTGGAGCTTCGCCAGGTGTCCCGCGGTGTACATCGTCATCGCCAGCACGCCGGCGAGAGGTCCGAACCCGACGAGGATCACGAAGAAGACGGCCCACAGGAGCGATGGGAGGCTGCGGATCGCGGCGGCCACGAGGCGGGCGGGTATGAAGAGGCGCTTCGGGGAGATCGTCTTCGCTCCCGCGAGGCCGAGCGGGAGCGCTAACACCAAGCCGGCTGCCGTCCCCAACAGGGCGATCGCCAACGTCTCGAGCAACGCCCGGGCGGCTGCCGGCAACAGCTCGGTCTGCGGCGGCAGCGCGTCCCGGTACAGACGGCCGAGGTTTCGAAGGCCGCCCCACAGCTGCTCCGGGCGCAGGTCGAGGTAGAGGACCGAAGCGATCAGCGCGATCGCCAGCGTGATCCTTCCCCAGGGCGCGCGTCGCGCGGCCATGAGGACGCCGCTCAGGCCCGACTCTCCTGCGTGCGGAAGAGTTCGGCGACCTCGGCGGGGCTGGCGGTAGCCGAGTCCAGCTCCCTCACGTTTCTCCCGTTGACCAGGACGACGAGACGGTCGGCGATCCGTATCGCCGTGTCGATGTTGTGCTCCACGCAGAGGAGCGTCATCGCCGTCTCCTCCCGGACCCGCTGCAGCAAGGAGATGATCTCGGCCGCCGTCACGCGATCGAGCTCGGCGAGGAACTCGTCGGCAAGCAGCAGGCGGGGCCGTTGGAGCAGGGCTCGGGCGATCGCGACGCGGCGGCGCTCACCGCCCGAGAGGTCCTCGATCCTTTCGCGTCCGCGTCCACCCAGGCCCACCCGCTCGAGAGCCCGGTCGGCCTGCCGTTGCTCGCTCCCCGGAAAGCGGCCGGTGAGCGTCTGCCCGAAGCTCAGGCGGCCCAGCGCGCCCAGGAGCACGTTGTCACGGACGCTTCGGTTCCGAACGAGGCCGAGGTTCTGCGGGATGTAGCCTAGCGCTCCGCCGGGTGGACCCCCGCCGTTGGCGAGGGGCCAGCGGATGGATCCTCGCTCGGGCCGCACGAGGCCGAGGATCGCCCGCAGAAGGGTGGTTTTTCCGGAGCCGCTGGGGCCGAGGATCGCGCAGCACTCGCCGTCCGTGAGCGCGAGGCTTAGCCCACGGAGGATCGGCTGGCCGGGCACGTATCCCGCCTGGACGCCCTCCAGCCGGAGCAGCACAACGCCCGGCTCAGAGGCGACACCGCCCGGGTCACTGTGGGAAGCGGTCAACGAGCGCAGATCAGTTGGTCTTGTCGAGGAGCGTGCGATCCATCCCGGGCAGGGCCGAGAGGGCTGCTCCGAATTCCCCGAGATGGCTCTCCGTGTCCGCCTCGGTGAGACCGTCGACACCGTAGATGGCCCGCAGGAGCGGGAGCCCGTCCGCGCCATTCAGCTCCAACACGGCGTCGCGCAACCGCGAAACGGCCGCCGGAGAAAGCTCCCTGGCCACGACGACCGAGTGTGAGGGGATCTGACCGAAGCGGTGCAGCGTGCGAAGGCGCTCTCGCTCCTCGGGGCTCAGGAAGCGCTCGGGCCCGTCGTGCGCGCCGAACGCGACGTCGGCTCTTCCCTCGAGCACGGCCGTGAGCGCCGGCTTATATCCACCGGCGT
>JAPULH010000220.1 GCA_027295155.1 Gemmatimonadota bacterium | reverse complement strand
CCGCACGCGAGATCCGGCCCGCCCACTACGGACTGGCCTCGGAGATCAACACGCTGGCCGCCCACGGCGATCCAGTGCTCTATGCCGAGCTCGTCGATCTCAACAACACCCTGGCGCCCCAGATTCGCGCCATCGCTCCGGGCGCGCAGGTCTTCGTCTCCTTCCAGGTGGACGACGCTTGGAACCTGTTCCCGCTTCCTGGGCCGTCAATCGACCACTTCGCGCTGATCGACGACTTCGACCTCGACGTGCTAGGGCTCTCCTCCTATCCGGTCTTCGTTTGGGAGACGCCCGATCAGATCCCGGACACCTATTTCTCGCGCTTCCGGGACGCGACGGACCTTCCGCTCATTCTGGTCGAAGGGGATGGAGCTCCGAAGACGTGGGCGGGGTGTAGGGCACGCTGGAGGAGCAGGCGGCTTTCTTCCGTCGCTTCGAGGAGCTGCTGGACGGGGTGGAGGCGCCGCTCTGGGTGATGCTGATCTTCGCTGACTTCGACGTGGCCTCGTTCGGGCTGCCGCCGGACCGTGAGGCGTCGCTATCGGCCTTCGCCTTCATGGGGATCGTCGACAGCGAGCTGCAGCCGAAGCCCTCTTTCTCCGTGTGGGAGGAGATCCTGTCGCGCCCGCTGGAGGCCGCCCCCTAGCCCCTAGAAGCGCCCGCTGGAGGCCGCCCCGCGAGAAGTGCCGCTACCCCGAAGCGGCGGCCGCCGCCGGCTCTGTGTCGATCGCGGGATCTTGTTGCCTCGCCTCCCCGCCGATCTTCTTCAGGTAGGCGTTAGGGTCGTGGTTGAGCGCTCCCTCGGGCAGCCATTCCCAGAACGGACCGAGTTCCCTGCGCACCCTTTCGACGTAGAAGGAGGGCACCTCCTGCGTCTCGCCCTCGAAGAACCGACGCATGGACAGGTCGCTCTTCAGAGCGTCGCGTACGGCGGTGTAGTACTTGATCCGGCCGAAGCCCTCGGACGAGATCGCGCGAACCACGTTCAACCAGGTGGCGAAGCTTCGCTTCGTCCCTCGGACGCGGCGCGCGATGGCCGCCCACGAGAACGTGTACTTGGTGAGGTCGATCACGTAGTCATAGAACTCGATCCACTCGTAGTTCAGCGGGCGGACGTTCATCGCCTGGCTGTTGTTCTGAAAGTGGAACGGGAAGGGAAGCACTCGGCCGGCCTTCTGAAGCTCGAGGTTCAGCGGAGCGGCCTCCCCGAAAGCGGAGAGCAGCGAATAGCCCGGGAACGCTCCCGGCGTGAGGTCCAGGAATCGCTTCGTGAGCTCGAACGGCTCCGGCCCGGAATCACAGTCGAGCCCCAGAACGAAGTTCGTCTGCACGTACGGGACGTGCTCCAGGATCGTGTTCACGTGCTTCGAGACCGCCTTCACCTTGTCCATTCCGGTCTCGCGTCGGGTCTTCGACTTCTCGCCCAGTGTGTACCACGACTCGATCCCCGGCAGCAACGCCATGAAGCCGGCATCCCGCAGCCGGGCGAGCCTGGACTCCGCCAGGAGCGAGAGGCTGCTCTCCGCGACGAAGCGGATATGGCCGCCGGCGTTCCCCTCTTCGATCGCGCCCAGGCACTCGTCGAATCGGACGCCGAAGTTGGGATCGTGAAAGCCGGCGAACGCGTTCGGCACCTTCCCGACCAGGAACTTCACGTCTTCCCGGAGCTGGTCCGGGCCCAAAGGCCGGTACTTGACGACCGAGTCGATGCAGAAGCTGCAGGTGTAGGGGCAGCCGAGGCTGGCGATCATCGGCACCCCCTTGATCTTCGTCGGCGCCTTCGCCAGCGTCGGCTCGATGAACTTCCACCGCTCCCTGACGCCGGGCAGGTAAGTGGGCTGCGTCTCCGCGCTGAGCTGCCGGCCGAGCGGCCGGTGCGGCGCGCACTCGCCGAGAACCTCGTCGACGATCGCCTGGTCCGTCAGCCCCAGCACATAATCGAAGTACTGGAGCGCATCGTCCGGGTAGCAGCGGGCGTGGGGTCCCCCCAGAGCCGTCACAGCGCCCCGTGTCCGGAACAGGTTGCTCACCGCGTAGGCCAGCTGTGCCGCCTGCGAGAAAGAGCTGATGAAGATGAGGTCGGTGTCGGAGGGGAGCTCCTCCAACAGGTCCTCGAAGCCGGTGTAACAGACGTAGTGGACCTCATGCCCGGCCTCTTCTACCCAGGCTGCCACGACCTGCGGCATGAGGCCGGCCAGGTTAGCATTCATGAGTCTCGCGTACAGCGCCTTGGTGGGCGCCTTGGAGACGAGGTCGATGACGCCGACGCGTAGCTTTCTCACGGGCCCTCCTGGCGTCCGACGGAACACCGTTGCGGGCATCGGCCGGTGGCATCGGGTGCGGAGCCAAATGTCATGGTGGACGCTCCCTATGGGGAGTGATATGGCCGGTGCTGCGTGCGGCCGCCAAGCTGCTCGAAGGGGGCAATCTGGCTGCTGGGCGCCCGTTTGGCCACCGTGCGGGCGACAAGCCTGCAGCCGTGCCGGTGAGAGCCTACCCTCAAGTGGTGGTTTTTCTCAGAACGTGGAAGCCGCAATCCGGACGTCGGCCTCCGTCCAAGCCGCCTGAAAGCGCACCTCGACCTCCATCGGACGTTGCCTCGAACACGCTTTCGTGGAAGGATTCGGTCATGGACCCCGGTACTTCCTCCCTGATTGCCTGCGTCGGCGGCGCCAGCCTCGACCGCCGGGCCCGGCTTTCCGGCCCACTCAGGCCGGGCACGTCCAACCCGGTCGTCTCGACGCCGAGGGATGGCGGAGTCGCGCGCAACGTGGCCGAGGGCCTGGCGCATCTGGGGTGCGACGTGGTGCTCTTCTCGATGGTCGGTGCGGATGAACCGGGAGCGTCGCTGGTGGCCGGGCTGGAGCGCATCGGCGTCGATACGTCCGGTGTCGGGCGCTCTGCGCGGTGCACGACGGCTGCCTACACCGCGGTGCTCGGGCCCAGCGGACGGCTCGAGTTCGGTCTGGCGGACATGAAGATCTTCGACGAACTGGACGAGGAGTGGGCAGAGATGGTCGCCGGGCGGCTGTCGGAGTGTCCGATCTGGTTCGTGGATGCCAACCTCCCGGACGTCACCCTGAATCGGCTTCTCGGGGCGCGGTCCACCGGCCAGACGGTTCTCGCGGACCCCGTCTCGGTTTCCTAGTCTGAGCGGCTGCGTGGAGTGATCTAGGGCTTCTATGTGCTCTTTCCAGACCGGTGGGAGGCGGAAGCGATCAGCAGGATACCGGTGAGCGGC
>JAPULH010000022.1 GCA_027295155.1 Gemmatimonadota bacterium | reverse complement strand
TGGGCCGGACACCCCCACTGGCAGTCGACGACCTTGTGGTAGTAGTCCGGGTTCGTGACGTCTGTCGGCTCCACTCGGTCTCCTCGAATGGGCGAGAAACTGGCCTTGTACGGGAAAGCTGGAGTGGGAGGCGCGGGAGGGCAAGGAGACCGTCGGGTCGGGGCGTAGCCTGGATGTGGGGAAGCGCCCTGCTAGAGTTCCGTCAGCGCATCCTTCACCGTCGGATCCAGTGACCGCACGTGCAAGTCCCGCTGCGGGAAGGGGATGCGGATATCGGCCTCGTCGAGGGCATCCAGGACGGCTCGTGTCACCTCGCTCTGGATCCGCGCGAACCCATCGAAGCGCTGCGTCCAGAAGCGCAGGGTGAAGTCCAGGGAGCTGTCGCCGAAGCCTCTGAGGAGGACGTTCGGCCCCGGGTGGTCGAGGACGTCGGGATGGGTCTTCACCACCTCCATGAGCACTCTGAAGACCTCCTGCTGGTCGGTCCCGTACGCCACTCCGACATCCACGTCGACGCGGCGGAGCCTGTCCGAGCGGGTCCAGTTGGTCATCTGGTTGGAGACGAGGTTTGAGTTCGGCACGATGATCTCGGCGCCCTCGAACGTGCGGATCACGCTCGAGCGCATGCCGATCCGGCTGACCGTCCCGGTCACGGTGTCCAGCTGCACGATGTCGCCGACCTGTATGGGACGCTCGAACGCCAAGATCAGGCCGGAGACGAAGTTGTTCACCACGTCCTGCAGCCCGAAGCCGATGCCGACGCTGAACGCGCCCGCCAGAAGCGTGAGGCGGCCGATCTCGAAGCCCGCGGCGGCCGCCGCGAGCATGAAACCGACCATAAGCAGCGCCCAGTAGATGACGGTCGAGATCGGGTCGGCTGCCCCGGCGTGCTTCGTCCTGGGCAAGATGTCCTCGGACAGCAGCGCGCGGAGGACTCCGGAAACGATGACTGTGAGCCACACTGTAAGCGTGAAAGCCAGGATGTCGCCGACCGAGATCCCGACCGATCCGATGCGCAGCTCCTCGGACAACACCGCTGAGATCGCCGCGATGACGGTGTCAGAAGCCTCCAGTGCCAGGAGCACGAACAGCAGCCAGACGACGGTGCCCATCAGGCGAAGCAGAAAGAGTCCTCGGCGCTCCGCGGTAGGCGTGTAAACGCGCAGCGACTTGAGGCTACTGGCCAGCCTGCTGTGCAGGACCGCCCTCCAGGCTCCCTCCAACACGAGATAGCCGGCGAACAGGACGATCGCGCCGTACGCCGCGGTGAGCGTGGCGAAAGCGAGGTAGGAGGCCAGATCGACGAAACCAAGAAGGTTGGCCACGACGGAGACGGCCACGGCGGCGGCGCCGAGCCGGGCCACCATCAACGCCGCCTTGCTCCACATGGTGGGCCCGAGTCGGGTCAGGGAGCCCCCGGGCCTGGCGAGCCAGACAAGCGCGATCAGGGCCACCACGCTCCAGGTCAAGAGCGTCAAGCGCTGGAGGAGCGAATCAGGCAGGGCCAGCTCTCGGAGCACGTGCAGGAGGTAGAGGGCGGCCGTCACGTAGACGGGGGCCCGCAGCTTCGAGTAGGCGGCTTCGGGGAGCAGCCGGAGCACGGGCACGAGAAGGACGAGCCGGTTCAGGTCGAACAGGACGAGCGGTGCGGTTGGGTGCAACTGCCGTGTGAACATGAGCGCGATCAGCAGCGCCGCGGACACCGGTCGACCGAGGATCCGGGCCGACGCCTGGAGGTCTGGATCTTCGGCGGGCCAGGCACGGCTGAGGTGGCGCAGCCACGCCATCAGGAAGAGAAGCCCGACGAAAAGGCCCAGCTGCACCCAGACGGCTGGCCGCGCGGAGGAGAAGTAGCTTCGTAGCTGGCCGATGCCCTCCTCGAACGACCGACGCACCTGGACCACCGGTGAGGGGCCCTCCGGCTGGCTCCGGAGCATCGTCCAGAGCGGCGGAGCGTCCGGCGACAACAGGCCCCTGAAGCGGCTCTCCCGAGCCTCAGCTATGGCCGTGAGGACCTTGCGGACGTCGAGGACCTGCTGGGAGAGCTCGTCCTGCAGGGTGAGAACGATGTCACGCTCGAGGCGTACCCGCTCCAGAACCGACTCCGCCGTCGCGAGCACGGATTCAGTCCGCACGAACAGAGCCGCCGGTACATCCTCGTCTCCTGCCCGCAGCCTTGTATCCTGCCAGATCTCGTCGATCTCGCGGAGCCGCGCGCGCTCTCCCAGGATCGCTTCGGCAGCCCTCTCGAGACGGCGCTGCCAACCCTCCAGCCGGGCACGGAAGGAAAGCCAATCCTGCCGCGCGTCCTCGAGGCTTCGCGCCGAGAGCTCATCTACCTGAAGTTGGTCGAACTCAGCCGTCTTTCTGTCCAGCAGGAAAAGCAGGTCCTGGACTTCGGCGGCGAGAGCCAAGAGGGTCTCCTCCGGCTGGAGGCGGCCCTGCATCTCGCGCAATTCGACCATCGTTTCCTCGGCCCGGCGAGGGATGTCGCCAGGCTGGATCGCGAGAGGGGAGACGATGGCGGTGTCGACTGTTGCGGCGCCGGTCGTGTCTTGGGCCACGCCGCCAGTTGTGTCCTGGGCCGCG
>JAPULH010000219.1 GCA_027295155.1 Gemmatimonadota bacterium | reverse complement strand
CCGTGGCTCGAGGTGGCGGCGCCCGTGGCCGAGTTCGCTACGCTGGACGGCGGAACGGCCTCCCTGGCGGATTACCGGGGGCAGGTCGTGATCCTCAACCTGTGGGGCACCTGGTGCCCGCCGTGCCGGCGCGAGATACCGGAGCTCGTCCACCTGCAGGAGGAGCTGATCGGCCGGTGAGCCACGGTGGTCAGCATCGCCGTGGACTCGGGAACGGAGGAGGGCAAACGAAACTTCGCCGACGAGTACGGGATGAACTAACCGATCTGGATCGCGGGCACGGACGCCGTCGTCCAGCACTTCCACGCGATAGGGTTTCCGTTTTCCCTCTTGATCGATCGGGAGGGGCTCATCCGGAAGCAGTACCTGGGGCCTCAGACCTACGAGTCGCTGCTCGCCGACGCTGACGTATGGATCAACGGTGGGAGCGACGTGGATACGCCGACGTACACTCCGGCGTCGGCAGTCGGCTCGAAGTAGCGTCCGCCGAACGCGTTCGGTACCACCGAGGCGTTGTACCGGGTCGAGAAGAGGTTGTCCACGCCGACGTAGGGCCGGAGCTCCCACCCCCCCGGCCGCACCCGGGCCGACAGCCGCAGGTCGACCACCGCGTACGACCAGTTGAACGCAGTGTTGGCGTCGTTCACGGCGAACGCGTCCACCCAGCGAAGCCGTCCATCCGCCAGCCACCCCTCCCGGGAATAGGAGAGCTCCAGGTCCAGCTGGTGCACGGGCACGCCCGGCTCCCGGTTGCCCGAGAAGTCCCCTTCGATGGTCTCGAACTCCTCGAGGATGAAGTCCTGATACGTGTAGGCGAGCCGGGCATCCAGTCCCGGCAAGGCCGTCCAGACTCCCTGCAGCTCGATCCCTCGGCGCGCCACCTTACCGGCGTTTCGGAAGAACACCTGCTCACCGGGCCCCTGGAACGGTAGGATCGCGTCATCCACGTCGGCCACGTACACGGCGAAGTCGTACGTGACTCGGGAACGGACTATCTGACCCTTCGCTCCGATGGAGAAGCTCAGCGTCGTCTCCGGCCCGAGGAGCGGATTGAAGCCACCCTCGCCGGTGGGCCGGTTGGACAGCTCGCTGGTCGTCGGCGTCTGAAAGGCCGTGGCGACGTTGGCGTAGAGGTTGATCGATGGCGCCGCGGCCAGGTCGATCCCCAGCATCGGGCTGAAGTGCGTGAACGTCCGCGTTCCGGAGTCATCGCCGTCGTCCAGCAGCCGGTCGGTGGCTCGGAAGTCGTAGAGGTCGAAGCGGCCGCCCGCCGTCAGACGTACTCGCCGGCTGGGCGCGTACGCCAGCTCGACGAAGGGCCCGATCACCATGACTTCCTCGCGCTGGTCCACGAGGACCGCGCCCGCCCGTGCGCGCCCACCCTCCTCGCCCACTCCCAGGTTCTCGAACTCCTCCCTGTCGTCGCCCATGTAGGAGATGTCGGTCCCGACGACCCACGTGATGGGAGTCCGTCCGATGCGCTCGCCCTCCTCGTACGTGGCTCGCAGGCCGCCGGAGAAACGGCCGAGGGTGATGATCCTGCTCGGGATGGGGTTCCAGACGTCCCGCACCAGCCCCCAGCCGGAGACCTGAAGCGTGCGGCCCTCCGAGAGCTCTCCCTCCAGCGCGACGCCGAACTGCCCCTGCTGGATCTCCTTGCCGGCGCCCTGTGCGATGATGAAGGGTCTCACGAAGCGAGGCCGGTCCCGCGCGTCCTCCTCGTTCAGCGAGCTCGGGTTCTCGGCGAAGGGCATCGAGAAGAAGCTCCCGGTGGCGCGCAGCTCAAACCGCTGTGAGAGCGAGAAGCGCGTCGTCACGTACAGCCGGTAGAACTCCGCCTCACCGTACTCGCGAAAGCCGGTCCAGTGCGTGCCCTCGAAGTCGGCCAGGTACCCTGTGCTCCCCGCGGTGCCGGACAGCTTCACCCGGGCCATGGCGTAGCCGTAGGTGCCGACGGCCGCTTGCGGCCGCATGGCGAGCGGGGTCGGAGGGAAGTCCTCGGTCTGGAAGCTGATGACGCCCCCGGCGGCGTTGCCGTACAGGGACGATGCGGGTCCGCGAATCACCTCGGCCCGGCCCACTGCCAGGAGGTCCAGGTTGGTCAGGGTCGCCTGGCCATCCGGAAGCGTGAGCGGAATGCCGTCGGCGATGATCATGATCCCGCGGACGCCGAACTGAGCCCGGGCTCCCGCGCCACGGATCATCACCCTGTCACCCAGGGAGAAGTTCTGCCGGTTCTGTACGGTGACGCCCGGCACCCCCCGCAGCGCCTGGTCGAGCGACAGGCCGCGCTCGCCGCGCTGGATTCGCTCGCCCGGGACGAGGGAGAGCGCGTACGGGACCCTCGCCCAGTCGCGGCTCGAGCGCGTGATGGTCACGCGCAGATCCTCGAGCCGGTAGCCCGGGGGCGCGAGCGTGTCGGCCTGGGGCGCCTCGAGCGTGTCGGCCTGGGGCGCGTGCGCTTCCGAGGGTGGGACGGCGACGGCGACCAGGAGGGTCGACGCTATCGAAAAGGGCCGGAGGGGCCCGAGGCGGATCAAATCACCGGGTCAAGGATGAGCTGTCCGCGGTAGAGCCGGGCGTACAGGCCGTCCTGCACGAGCAGTTCCTCGTGCGGGCCTTCCTCCACGATGCGGCCCGCTTCGAGGACCAGAAGACGGTCGGCCCGCAGCACGGTCCGGAGGCGGTGGGCGATGATCAGCGTCGTGCGTCCCTGCATCAGGGTCGCCAGCGCCTCCTCGACGAGCCGCTCGCTCTCCGTGTCGAGGCTGCTTGTTGCCTCGTCCAGGATGAGGATGCCGGGCGCCTTGAGGACCACGCGCGCGATCGCCAGACGTTGGCGCTGGCCTCCGGACAGACGCACCCCCCGCTCGCCCACGAGCGTCTCGTAGCGTTTCGGCAGGCGCTCGATGAACTCGTGCGCGTACGCCGCCCGAGCCGCTTCCTCGACCTCCTCCGCCGTGGCGTCCGCCCGGCCGTACGCGATGTTCTCGTACACGGTTCCCGAGAAGAGGGTGGGCTCCTGTGGCACGAGGCCGATCGATCCCCGGAGGTCCGCTAGGAGCATGTCCCGGATGTCCAGGCCGCTCCAGGTAATTCGGCCCCTCTCGGGATCCCAGAATCGAAGGACGAGCGCCGCGAACGTGGACTTACCGGCGCCGCTCGGCCCGACGAGGGCGACGACCTCGCCCTGCCTCAGGGTGGCGTTGACTCCCCGGAGCGCCCACGGCTCCTCCGGTCCGTAGCGGAAACTGACATCCTCGAAGGCGATCTCGGGGATCCCCAGGGTGGGGATCGGGGCCGGCTCCGGCGGGTCGGCGATCTCCGGGCGCTGCTCCAGCAGCTCGAAGACATGGTGCGCCGCTCCCTGGGCCTGCTGGTAGGAGCCCCAGAGTGAGGCCATGGCCGTGATCGCGCCGGCGACCTGGACGGCGTAGAGAAGGAAAGAGACGAGCTCTCCCGCGGTGATCTGGTCGGCCAGCACGAGACGGCCGCCCTGCCAGAGGATGACCACGATCCCGCCGAAGGCGACGAACGCGAGAATACCAAAGAACAGCCCCCGGGCGAACGCGCGGCTGATGGCGGCGCGGAGCGACGCATCGATGCGCGACCCGTAGCGAGCCGCCTCCCACGCCTCCCGGACGAAGCTCTGCACGATCGGGATCTGGCCGAGGGCCTCCTCGGCCGTAGCGTTCGCCTCGGCAATCCGATCCTGCACCTCCGTCGATTTGCGCCGGACGTAGCGGCCAAAGGATATGGCGATAAGAACGACCAGCGGCGCGACCGCCGCCGTCGTGACCATGAGCTGCGGGTGGAGGAACGCGAGCAACGAGAGCCCTCCCACCAGGTACATCGCCTGCCGCAACAGCTCCGCGATCTGGTGGCCGAGCACCGCCTGGAGGGTCGAGCAGTCGGAGGTGAGCCGGCTGGTCAGCTCCCCGGAGGTGCGCTCCGTGAAGAAGCCCGGGGAAAGGTCGAGCAAGTGGCTGAACAGGTCTTTTCGAAGGCGCGCGATCACGTGCTCTCCGGTCGCGCCGAGCAGGTAGACCTCGTAGAAGTTCAGCACCCCCTTGATCGCGAACATCCCGAGCAGGCCGAGGGCGATGGCGTTCAGACTGGCGAGGTTCCGCGTGACGAACGCGGCGTCCATCAAGTACCGTACGACGAGTGGGAACGCGAGCCCGATCGCCGAGCTGAACACTAGGGCCACCATGGCCCCCGCCACCTTTCCCCGATGGGGGCGCACAAGCGGCGCCAGCTTGCGCAGGGCGAACAGGGAAAAGCGGCGGCGGCCCCTCTCGTGGCGCCCTCCGGTATGCGCCTCTATCTTCACGCCTCCTGTGAGCGAGGGTTCCGCGCGAGCCGAGAACGGGCCCGCGCTCCGTCGATCGTCCGCCAATTGATCCATGAACGAGACGACCCGCAACGATACCCGTCGCTGGGGCAGGCTCGCCGCCGTCGCGGCTGCGGCCACGTACGCCCTGATCGTGTTCGGGGGGATCGTCCGGATCACGGGCAGCGGCATGGGGTGCGGCGACGACTGGCCGCTCTGCAACGGCCGGCTGATCCCACCGATGGACCTCGAGACGATGATCGAGTACGGCCACCGGTTGGCGGCGGCCGCGGTGAGCGTGCTCGTGGTTCTGCTGGCGGGCCTCGCCTGGTGGCCCGGCCGCTCGCCTGCCTGGAAGCCGCTCCGGCGGATCGGGGCCCTGGCGCTCGTGCTCCTGATCGTGCAGGTGCTGCTCGGGGCCGTGACCGTGTGGCTCGAGCTCCCGCCGAGCAGCGTCGTGCTGCACTTCGGCACCGGGCTGGCGCTCCTGGTGGTGCTGAGCGTCGGTGGGTGCGTGGGGCTGATGGGAGGGTCGCGAGGCGCCCGGCGAAGGGACGAGGCGACGCGCTGGGCTCTCGCCCTCGCGCTCTCCGCCTTCGGCGTCGCCCTGCTCGGAGCCCTGGTGGCAAACCTGGATGCGGGGCCGGCGTGCCTCGGCTTTCCGGCGTGCAACGGCTCGTGGCTCCCGCCCGGGGGCGGCCTCGTGCAGGTGCACTGGATGCACCGGCTGGCGGCCTATATGCTCTTCGCGCTCCTGGTGGCGTTCCCGTTCCTCGTGCGGCGGTGGAGGCCCGCGGAGCGGGCGGCCCTCGTCGCGGCCTGGCTCGCGCTATTGGTGGGCGTGGCGCAGATCGTGGTGGCCGCCGCGATGGTCCTCGCCCTCTTCCCTGGAGCCTTGCGGGCGGCGCACCTGGCGGCGGGCGCTGCCCTCGTGGCGGTGCTGGTGGTGGCGGCGTGGCTGGTGGCGCGGCCGAGCGACTTGGCTACAGCGGCTCCAGCCGAGCAGTGAAGTGTCGGAGGTGGGCGGGCTCCTCGACGATGCGGAGTCCCTTTAGACTTTCCCGCCGTTCGGCGACGGCCGTCGCCACGTCGAGGACGTAGTCGATCTGGCTCTTGGTGTAGGTGCGCCGGGGGATCGCCAGCCGGAGTAGCTCCAGGGTCGCGGTCCGCTCCTCGCCCGTCGAGGGGTCGGTGCCGCCGAACATGAGCGTCCCGATCTCCACGCTGCGGATTCCGCCCTCGACATAGAGCTCGCACGCCAGGGTCTGGCCCGGGAGCTCCTGGGGCCCAATGGCGGGCAGGAAGCTTCCCGCGTCGATGTACACCGCGTGTCCGCCGGGTGGCCGTACGATCGGATAGCCCGCCTCCATCAAGCCCTCCCCCAGGTACGCCACGGACGCCAGGCGGTAGCGCAGGTAGTCCTCCTCGACGACTTCCCGGAGCCCAATGGCGATCGCCTCCAGGTCGCGGCCGGCCAGACCACCGTAGGTGGGGAACCCCTCGGTGAGGATGAGGAGCTCCTGCTCCCGGCGTGCCAGCCGGTCGTCGTTGGATCCCAGGAAGCCGCCGATGTTGGCGAGGCCGTCTTTCTTGGCGCTGAACGTGGCCCCATCCGCCAGGGAGAAGGTCTCCCGCGCGATCGATTCGACCGTGCGCTCGGCGTATCTCTCCTCGCGTAGCTTGATGAAGTAGGAGTTCCCGGCGAACCGACAGGCGTCGAGATAGAACGGAACGTCGTGAGAGCGGCAGAGCTCGCTGGCCGCCCGGATGTTGGCCATGGAAGCCGGCTGCCCGCCGCCCGAGTTATTGGTGATCGTGTGGATGACGCAGGCCACGTCGCTCGCGTCATCGGAAAGAATCCGGCCGAGCGCATCGAGGTCGATGTCGCCCTTGAACGGGTGCTCTTCGTCGGGCTTGAGGGCCTCCGGCACCGGGATGTCGAGCGCTCGCCCTCCCAGGTACTCGACGTTGGCCCTCGTCGTGTCGAAGTGTGTGTTGGAGACGACCACCTTGTCGGCCACATCCAGGCAGGAAAAGAGAATCCGCTCGGCCGCGCGTCCCTGGTGGGTGGGTATGATGTGCTCGAAGCCGGTCAGCTCCCTGACCCGGTCCCGGAAGCGGTACCAGGATTCCGCGCCGGCGTACGACTCGTCGCCCCTCATGATGCCGGCCCACTGCTCCGACGACATCGCCCCCGTCCCGGAATCCGTGAGCAGGTCGATGAGAATATCGCGGGCGGGGATGCGAAAGAGGTTCCAGTCGGCCGCCGCGAGAATGCGCTCGCGTTCCGGCCGTGTCGTCATCCGAAGCGGCTCGACCACCTTGATCCGGAACGGCTAGATGATCCTCGGCATGCTAGAAGGCCCTTCAAGACCGCTTCCAGGAGCGCGACGTGGCCGAGCTCGAAACCTCATGAATAGGCCCTACTTACGGAAGCCGGTCCCCAACCGCCCATGGAGACAATGGCGCCGCTTGCTACGGCGTCACGACCCAGCGCACTCCCTCGCCCCGGCGCAGCCGGTCGAAGCCGTCGTTGATC
>JAPULH010000218.1 GCA_027295155.1 Gemmatimonadota bacterium | reverse complement strand
CATCGAGTACATGGACGTCGGAAACAGCAACGGTTGGAGGCTGGACGACGTCGTTCCCGCCGCGGAGATCATCGAGAGGATTGCTGCCGAGCTGCCGCTCGAGCCGGTTGATCCGAGCTACCGGGGCGAGGTCGCGAGGCGGTACCGGTACACGGACGGTGGGGGAGAGTTGGGCGTGATCGCGTCGGTCACCCAGCCTTTCTGCGGCGACTGCACGCGGGCCCGTCTTTCCGCGGAGGGCATGCTCTACACCTGCCTGTTCGCGGGAGCCGGCCACGACTTCCGTTCACCGCTTCGTCAAGGAAAGAGCGATGCGGAGATCTCCGAGCTCCTCCGCAACCTCTGGATGGCCCGGCAGGACCGTTACTCCGAGATCCGCACGTCCGAAACCGTCTCGTGGCCGAAGGTCCAGATGTTCCGCATCGGCGGTTGAGGCGTTCGGCAACGGCAATCATGAAGTAATGGATTATATAAAGTATCGTAACATCTCTAACGAACACCAGATGCGCTAGTAAAAGCAACGATGCGCCCTGTAGCCTCGACGCCACGAGCCTTTCGGGCCGCTCTGCCAGGAACACGTACAAGACCGGGATCTCCGACAGATCCCGGCTCTGGAAGGACTCGTACTCCTCCCACAGGCTCTCGGTCACCTCCGACACCGCCGTCCGCGTAAACAGACACACCCCACGCTCGTCGGTGAGGAAGTCGAACGGCCGGGACCGGTAGGGCTCGCCCGCATCCCGCACCTGGGGCACGCGGGTACCTCCCCAGCCCCGCTTGCCCCTTCCTGATCCGGACCGGCATCTTGCCAACTGTCCGCCGCGCATCGTACTCCCTCGTCCAGGACGTGCATGAACGGATTCGCCAAGAAGATGGCCGGTTGGGCCAGGGAGGCCAGACGCCGCCGCGTCTATGTCCCGATCGGTGCGTACCTGGTCATCGGCGTCACGATTATCGAGCTCTCCGATGCCGTCTTCGAAGCGCTGCTCCTGCCGGAATGGAGCTCGCGATTGGTCACGGTTCTCCTGATCCTGGGCTTCCCCGTCGTGGTGGCCCTGGCGTGGATCTTCGACATCACTCCGCAGGGTGTGCGCCGTACGGAACAGGCTCAGGGGACCGGGATCGATGCCGCTGGGGTCGAAGCTGCCTCTGGGCCGCCCGCCAAGAGTCCGGCGGATGCCCGAGCTGGACGTCCGCCTCCAAAGGTGCGTCGCATCTCGCCGAGTCAGGGCACGGCCCGGCCCGGGGTCTCGGCACCGGGTCCGGCTCCGGAGCAGGAAGCTGAACCAGGGGCGCCTCCGGACCCTGAGCGAGTGAAGCGCACGGCCCTGACCCACGTTCGCCACGAGCTCAAGACACCCATCAACGCCATCCTGGGCTACTCGGACATGCTGCTGGAGGATCTGGAGGATGGAGAGGACGAGCTGGAGAAGGATCTCGAGAGGATCCGCACGGCGGGCCGCAATCTGCTGACACTGGTGGACGAGATTCTAAACCCGAACCGGATCGCCGAGGAAGGTTCGAGCGCCGAGCTGGAGGATTACGGGGCGAAGATTCGGGTGGATCTGCGAAACCCGATCAACGCCGTGATCGGGTACGCTGAACTCCTGATCGAGAACAGCGAGGAGATGGGTCGGGACTACATGGTGGCGGATCTGGATCGGATCCAGGCAGCGGCCCGCCGACTCCTGGACCTAAGCACCGACATCGTAGAGGTGGCCACGGCCCGCCATGAGGACAGCAGCGATCCGGGCCGACTGGAGGTGTCATCGGCCCTGACCGGAGGGGTCCTGGCCAAGGCGGGAATCGGCGCCGGAGCCGTCCAGACGGACGAAGTTGCGGGCTCCCTGCTCGTCGTGGATGACAACGCCATGAATCGGGATCTCCTCTCCCGACAGCTGGCACGGGCCGGATTCATGGTCCAGACCGCGGAAAGCGGTGCCGAAGCGCTACGGATCATGGACGGGCGGGACTTCGATCTGGTCCTCCTGGACGTCATCATGCCGGAGATGGACGGTCTGGAGGTTCTGCGCCGCGTGAAGAGCGACCCGCACCTGGCGGAGACTCCGGTCATAGTGCTGTCGTCCCTGGACGACGTGGAAAGCGCCATCCGGTGCATAGAGTTGGGTGCGGACGACTTTCTGCACAAGCCGTTTCACCCCACCCTGCTGCAGGCCCGGATCGGAGCTTCTCTCGAGATCCGGAGGCGGCGGGACGAGCACGACCGTCAGCTTGCGCGGTTGGATGAATCGGAGCTCTTCGTGGAGAGGATCCTGCGGAGCAGCTTCCCCGCAGCGATCGCCGACCGAATCCGCTCCGGCGAGACCGAGATCGTGGAGTCGTATGGGGACGTCACCGTACTCTGGTGCGACGTGGAGTCCGCCGCTTGTGACCGCACCCGGGACCCGAGCCAAGTGGCGGGCAGGATGCAGCGGCTCCTGGAGGCCCTGGACCGAGTGGCGGAGGAGCACGAGCTGGGCACGGTGGTGCAGGCCGGAGATGGGGTCGTCCTGGCCGGCGGTGTGCCGATCCCGGCGGAGGACCACGCGCACCGGGTGGCGTCGGCAGCACTCGCGCTGAGGGATGGTCTCCGGTCCGACCCGTCCTTCGACGCACCGATCCGGGTCGGAATGGACTCGGGGGAGGTGACGGGAGGGGTGTTGGGTGGTGAGCGGCTCGGTTATCGCCTCTGGGGGGATCCGGTGGATCTGGCCCGGAGCCTGGGCCGCCAGGCCGAGACGGGACAGGTCATGGTTTCACCCGGCGCCTACCGACTCCTCAAGGATGGCTGGGCCTTCGCCACTCTTGGGGTCCAGGAAATTCCCGGCCGAGGCCAGATGCGAACCTACGTGCTGGAGGGGCCCGCCTGAGCTCCCCTCGCTTGCCCGCTCAGTCTCCTCCGACCAGGGCCTCGATTTTCCCCAGCAGCCGCGGCAGCTCGATTGGTTTCGTGTCGTAGTCGTCGCAGCCGGCCTCCAGCGCCTTCTCTCGGTCCCCGGCCATCGCGTGTGCGGTCAGCGCGATGATCGGAATCCGCCCGCTTCCGTCTGTAGCCCGAAGCCGACGGGTGGCCTCCCACCCGTCCATATCGGGCAGGCTCATGTCCATGAGAATCAGATCGTATTCGCCCGATTGTCCCATCTCGACACCCTGGCGGCCGTCCACGGCCAACGCCACCTCGTAGCCCTTACGCTGGAGGCGCCTCGAGAGCATGTCTCGGTTCATCTCGTTGTCCTCGACCAGGAGAATCTTGGCCATCGGGTCGCTCCCTCTGTTATGAAGTGGCTGCCGAGCTGACCGACGCAGCGGACACGTGGGCCGGAAGACGAATGGTAAACGACGATCCCTCGCCCGGCGAACTCGTAACTCTTACGTCCCCGCCCATCAAGCGGGAAAAACGCTTCGTGATCGCCAGGCCGAGCCCCGTGCCGCCGTACTTGCTGGTCGTCGAGGCTTCTGCCTGGGCGAACGCCTCGAAGACCTTGCCGAGCTGCTCCGGCGTCATGCCGATCCCGGTGTCACGAATGTTGAAGACAACCTCGCTCCCCTCGCGGACGACGGCGAGCGTGATGGTTCCACCCTGTGTGAACTTGCAGGCGTTGGACAGGAGATTCAGGAGCATCTGCCGAACCTTCGTGAGGTCGGCCCGCATGGCTCCCATATCCCCAGACCTCTGTACGTCCAACTGGTTGGAGTTCTGGGCTACGAGGGGACGGACGGTGGAGATCACGTCGTCCAGCATCGAGCCGATCTCGAAGGTCTCGAGGTGCAGATCCATTTTCCCTGCCTCGACCTTCGACAGATCCAGGATGTCGTTGATCAAAGAGAGCAGGTGACGACCGGCGGTCCGAATCTTTTCCAGATCGCCCTGTAGCTCCACATGCCCCAGCTCCTCGACCTCCTCCTGCAACATCTCGCTGTATCCGATGATCGCGTTGAGCGGCGTGCGCAGCTCGTGACTCATGCTGGCCAAGAACTGACTCTTGGCGCTGTTGGCCGCTTCCGCGTCCCGCCTGGCCCGAAGCAGCTCGCTGATGTCGTGGTAGAGGCCCATCAGGCCCACGCGCTCGCCGTCCACGATGACCGGCACGGCGAGGATCTCGACGTCCACGAGGGTATTGTCCTTACGGCGGCGGCGGGCGATCCCGTGAACCGGCCGATCCAGCGCGTCCAGCGTGTACTGCTCGGCCTCCCGTCGCGTGGCCTCGGTCGCGATCAGCGCGTCGAGGTCCTGACCGAACGCCTCCTCCTGAGAGTAGCCGAACAACTCCTCGAAGGCGGGGTTGAGCTCGACGATTCGCTTCTCGCGGTTGAGGGTGACGATAGCGACGGGGCTGTTGCGGACCAGCGCAACGAAGTACTGCTTCTGCCGCTGGGCGGAGGTGTACAGACGCGCGTTTTCGATCGCGACGGCAGCCTGCGGGGCGAACAGGTTAAGAAGACGAAGGTCCTCGGGACCGAACACCCGAGCCGGATCCGAGTGAACGGTGGCGATGGCACCCACCAGACGCTGGCCGATTAAGAGCGGCGCGGCCATCACGGAGTGCACTACCACGTCCGCGTACTTCTCCGATCGTCCCCGCCATTCGTGGTAGGATGGAATGATGAGCGGCTCCAGAGTCTGAGCGACGTTGCCCATCGCCCCTTCCCCCGGCTTCAACCGCGTTCCGATCGAGTCCTTCCCGATGTTCTCGCTGGCGAGCACGACCAGCTCATCCGTTTCCTCGTCGTAGATCGCTACCTCGCCCCCCGTCACTCCGAGAAGCGTCACCGCCCGCGCGATCACCGCCTGCAGCACCCGGGAGAGCTCCAATTCCGAGGAGAGATCGGCCATGGTGTCGAGGAGCGCCTTGTGCTCGTTGACTCGCCGGCGCTCGGCGGCCAGGAGCCGGGCTCGCCCGATCGCGATGCCCGTCTGGTTGACGGCCGCTTCCAGAATCTCGAAGTCCTCCTCGCCGAATGCCTGCGGGACGCTGCTCTCGACGACGAGCACCCCGATCGTCTCGCCGTCGAAGCGCAACGGGACGTCCACTTCCGATCCACTGGCCAAGCTGGCCAGGTAATCGGTCGCTTGCGTGACGTCGGGCGTGTAATGCAGCTGGCCGTCTCGGATGGCCTGGGCACTGAGGCCCTCGCCGGCGTGCACACGCATGTTGGCTGGGGCATCCGGCCACCCAACACTCGCCTGGAGAACCCGGTCTCCCGTCTCCGGGTCCAGGAGAAACACACCCAGGAAGTTGTATCCCAGTGCTTCGTCGTGGAGGCCGTCGACGACGCTCTGGTAGATCTCCTTCTCATCGTCGGCCGCTGCAATCGCCGTGCTCAAGCGCAACAACGCCGCCTGCCGGTGGGCGAGCGCACCGCGGTGATTCATCCCTGCGCTCGCGTTCGGGGCGCGACGAGCGTCACTCACCCTGCCCCTCGACCATTCGAGCGTTCTGCGCCTTACTCACCGCACTCCTCCACAGCTCTCCTTGCCAGCGCCTGTTGCACTTCCACCATCAGCTCCTCCCGCCCGTACTGGCTCTTGTGGACGATGTGGCGCACCCCGCCATTCAAACGGTCGAGGTCCTCCTCGGTAAGATTCTTGGCGGTCAGGACCACGATCGGAATGGAGCGCCAGGCCTCATGATCACGTAACGCCTCGAGGAACTCGAACCCGTCCATCTCCGGCATCATCAGATCGAGAAGTACGATCCGGGGAACTCGCTCCTTCATCCGCGCCAGAGCGACCCGGCCGTTCTCCGCTTCCGCCACGGTCCAGCCCGCCTTCTCCAGCGTGCGCCGCAGCATTTCCCGAGTGTCCGCATCGTCCTCGACGAGGAGCACACCGTCGCCCTGCCCGGGTGCCGCAGCCCACCGCTGGAGGGAGGCGAGGAGCCTCGGGCGATCTACGGGCTTGGTGAAGTAATCCGCTGCCCCGAGCGAAATGCCTATGGGCTTTTCGTCCAGAATGGTCACCATGATCACTGGGATGTCCGCCACCTCCGGGTCCGCTTTCAACTCGGTAAGCACGACCCATCCATCCATCCTTGGCATCATGACGTCGAGCGTGATCGCGTCCGGCCGGAGCTTTCGAGCCAGGGCCAAGCCGGCCTGTCCGGTGGAGGCTTCCTCGACGCGGAAGCCTTCCTTCACCAGTGGACGCCGGATGAGCGCTCGAGCCGTGGGGTCGTCGTCGATGATGAGGACGGTGCCGGCCGCTCCGTCCTCCGGCTCGTGCGCGCCGTCATCTTCGAGATCTCCGGCCTCCTGCTCCTCCGTTTCCGGTTCTACCGGCAGAACAGCCGGCAGCCTGACCGTGAAGGTCGAGCCCTCTCCAGCGGTGCTCTCCACGGTGATGTCCCCGCCCATCATGCGGCAAAACTGAAGACTGATGTTGAGACCCAATCCGGTGCCGCCGAAACGCCGGGTCGTCGACACCTCGGCCTGCGTGAAGGCCTCGAAGAGCTTCTCCCGCTGTTCCGGCATCATACCGATCCCGGTGTCGGCCACCCGGAGCACGACCTGGTCGACTCCTGCCCGCTCCTCGCGGAGCACCTCCAGGGTGACCACCCCGTGGTCGGTGAACTTGGAGGCGTTCGAAAGAAGGTTCAGCAGCACCTGGCGCACGCGGGTCATATCCGTATGCATGCTTCCGATTCCAGGTGGGCATTCCAGCTCGAGCGTGTTGCCGTTCTTGGCCATCAACGGCTTCACGGTCGTCACGACGTCGTCGATGAGAGGCAGCAGCTCGAACGTTTCGGCGAACAACTCCATCTTTCCGGCTTCGATCTTCGAGAGGTCGAGCACGTCGTTAATCAGAGACAGAAGGTGCTTGCCGGCCGAGTGGATCTTCCCGAGATCTGGAAGGAGCGCCGTATCGCCCCCCTCCTCGATCTCTTCCTGGAGCATCTCGCTGTAACCGATAATCGCGTTGAGCGGCGTGCGCAGCTCGTGACTCATGCTGGCCAGGAACCCGCTCTTGGCACTGTTGGCACCCTCCGCCGCCCGGCGGGCCGCCAGCAGCTCCGTGATGTCATGGTACAGCGCCATGAGGCCGATACGCTCGTCGTCCACGACCACGGGCACGCCGAGCACCTCCACATCGACCAGTGACCCGTCCTTGCGTCGCCGCTGGCTAATGACATTCACCGGGCGAGCGGCGAGCGCCTGCTCTGTATAGCCGACCGCCTCGGAACGTGTGGCCTCGGTCGTGATCAGGTCGTCCAGATTGCGGCCCAGGACCTCGGACTTTCCGTAGCCGAACAGGGTCTCGAACGCCGGATTGCAGACAACGACGTCGTGCTCCGTGTTCAGCGTCACGATCGCGACCGGACTGTTGCGCACGAGTTCTTCGAAGAACTGCTTCTGTTGCTTCGCCGCGGTGTACAGCCTGGCGTTCTCGATGGCGATCGCCGCCTGAGGGGCGAACAGCTGTAGCAAGCGCAGATCCTCGGGACCGAGCAGGCGCGCCGGATCGGAGTGCGCGATCGCGATCACCCCCACGAGTCGGGATCCGATCATCAGGGGGGCGGCCATCACGGACTGCACCGTGTCCTTGCTGTACTGGGTCGACCTCCTCTCCCACTCCTGATAGCGTGGAAGGATCAGGGGTTCGTGCGTCTCAGCCACCCAGCCCATCGCCCCGTCACCCAGCGCAATCCGGGTGCCTACCGCATTCGTGCCCATGTTGTGGCTGGTCACGATCAGCAGATCCTGCGCGGCTTGGTCAAACGTGGCCAGTTCGCCCCCGGTCACGTCGAGCAACGACACGGCCCGGGCAAGGACCCCGTGGAGCACGCGGGAGAGCTCCAGCTCCCCGGACAGTTCCTTCAGGGTGTCCAGAAGGGCGCGCTGCTCTTCGGCGCGCTGGCGTTCCGCCGTAAACAGGCGGGCATTCTCGATGGCGATCGCTGCCTGGGGAGCGAAGAGGTTGAGCAGCCGGAGATCCGAATCTCCGAACCGCCGCGCTGGATCCTTGTCCATGAAGGCGATGGTGCCTACCAGCTCACCGGCCACGAGAAGGGGTGCCACCATGACGCCGTAGAATTCCACTTCCGTGTACTGGGAGGACCGGCCGCTCCACTCCTGGTAGGAGGGTATAAGGAGCGGCTCGCGAGTCACGGCCACGTGGCCCATCGCCCCTTCACCCAGCTTCATTCGGGTGCCTGTGGTATCCTGCCGGCCCACCCTGTGGCTTGCGGCAATGACCAGCTCTTCGGCCGCAGCGTCGAAGATGGCCAGCTCGCCGTGGCTCACCCCAAGCAGGGTCACGGCCCGTTCCAAGACCGATTGCAGAAGTGTGGAGAGCTCGAGCTGCGCCGACAGGTCGGCCATCGTGGCGCGCAACGCCTCGTCTTCGGCCGCGCGCCGCCTCGCATCCTCCAGCAGCCGGACACGTCCGATCGCCACCCCGGCCTGATTCGCGGCCGCCGTCAGGATCTCGAAGTCCTCCGGACCGAAGGCGTCGGGACGGTTGCTCTCCACGACCAGCACGCCCACGAGCTCCCGGTTGACCTGCAAGGGCACGTCGATCTCACAGCCTTCGTTGCGGGTCGGGAGATACCTCGTGTCCGCCGTCACGCGCGGCGTGTAGTGCAATTGGCCGTCGAGCAGCGGCCGTTCGCTGAGACCGGTTCCTGGCTTAATGCGGAGCTCATCCGGCGCGTCGGCCCAACCCTGGCTCGAGACCAGCACCCGCTCCCCCGTGGAGCCGTCCACCAAGAGTAGAGCCAGAAAATCGTAGCCCAGTGCTTCATCGTGAAGTCCCCCAACCACCGCTTCGCATACCTCTTGCTCCGTCTCCGCCGCGGTGATCTCGGTGCTCAAGCGGAGCAGAGCGGCCTGACGCCGGGCAGTGTCGTCGCTGGCGGACCGCGCTCCGGCGCCGTTGGCGGTTCGCGCTCCTGCGCCGCTGGCGGACCGCGCTCCGTCGTCGCTGGCGGTTCGAGTGGAAGCCCCGATGTCCGTGTCCTGCCTCCCCTGACCGGTCATGACGCCGCCGTCGGGACGGGACGGCCGGCTACACACTGTGCCACCAACTCCCGAATCCCGCTCAGCAGCGCCTCGCGGCTGCGATCGCCCTTCTGAATGACACGATCTACGCTCCGGTCCAGCCGCCGCCGATCTTCCTCCGTCAGACGGATCAGCGCGGCCTGGCGGCGAGCCAGCGGACTTCGTCCGTCCTCGTCGCCCTGCGTGGCTGTACTCTCTGGGTCCATGCGACACTCCGAAGAGGAAACTTCGGCGCCGGCCGCGCGTCGGAGGCCCGCGGGGCACGGCGCTTGAAACTTCCGGTGGGGCCAGCCTCGTGGCAAGCGGGCCAGGCCTTGTGTGCAAGGGAAATCCATTGGCAGCCCTATGGTTACGGCCCGCCGCTCACAGGGTGCGATCTCGAGGTCTACGTGCGGGATCGGGCTCAGGCCTTGGAGGAGGCTGCAGCCAGGAAGTCCTTCGGCGCCAGCCAACCGGAGTGAGCGAAGCGAGGGGAGGTGTTCGGCAGACGCGCTTGCGGGTTTCGCAAGCGATCACTTGAACCTCACGTATACATCGCCCCCTCCGGACCAGAGCTTGGGTCCGGTGGGTGTTTCCCGCCCGCTCAGAGAGTTCAGGTAAATGGCGATCGCGAGGCGTTCGCTCTCCGCCTCCACGTGCAGCAGCTCGGAAGGGAACGCTCCCGGTCTCTCGGTGCTCACCTCTCCTGACCGGAGTCGCCGGTACAGGGGCTCGAGGGCCAGCACGAGCTCCTCGACGCCGCCCCGGAAGATCCGGATCGAGGCGCTGTCGGAACCAAGGGAGAGGCGCAGCGTCTCTCCGTTCATGGTGAACGAGTCGACGGGCCACCGGTCCCAGCGAAGGGCGTAGTCGTAGCCGGCGATGGGGGTCACGCCGCTCCGCCGGTCGGCGAAGTAGTGGAACGTCCCCTCGGCCCCGCCCTCCCGCCGGGTCACGTAGGCCAGGCCGAGGTGCCCGGCGATCAGGCGAGCCCGGGGCTCGACCTCGCCTCTCGAGGAGGCCTCGGTTCCGTTGGCGATCGTGTCGATCTCGGCCAACGCCCCTCCAAGGAGAGGCTCGATCGCCCCGGTCCCATGCGTCTCGATCAGGTAGCGGAGGATCGCGCTCACCTCCCTTCGATCCTCGAACGAAACCTCCTGCGTGGCGGCCAGAGCCTTTCCTCTCTCCACCATGCCGTTCGCTGCGAGGATCCGCTCGAGCCGATGAACCTGGCTGGCTTCCGAGACGCCGTAAGCCGACCAGGGTCCGCCGAAGGTCGCCACCGCGATCAGGCAGAGGGTCACCGGAATCACCCGGATGTTTCGCGACCTCGTGAGCACGTAGAAGATGGCGATGCCGGCGAGCCACAGAGCCAGCACCGCGAGGAAGTAGCGCTTCTCGGTAACCCCGTACTGGTCGATCCGATGCCTGATGGCCATCAGAAGCATGACGATCGAAGGGAGTTGAGCGATGTAGAACCTCCGCCCGTTCGTCTCGATCCAACGATTCTCCGCTCGTTCGCTGATCGGGTGAACGAGGAGAAGCGAGAGGATGCCGGCGGCGGCCACGCTCGACACGAGGTAGCCGATCCAGCCGCTCG
>JAPULH010000217.1 GCA_027295155.1 Gemmatimonadota bacterium | reverse complement strand
GTAGCTGTCCGCACGTGACGTGGCGGGCCGTGCTCCAAGGTCCATCGTACGTTGCAGCTCCCATAGGCGCGATCTACCTTGAGCCGCGCCGTCGATTGCGTGTCACTCACTTCACACCTCCGGATGTCCGCGATGTGGCTTAGGACCAGAACGCTGCGGGGTGCGGCGGGCCGGATCCCGACCGCCGGCACATAGCTGATCATGGCCTGGTGGAGGATTTGGGAGAGCGACCGTCCGTCCAAGGAGGGCAAGCCCGACTACTATGAGGAAGGCGTGCACCTGGCCCGGCAAGAGCGCTTTCATGATGCGCTCACGTCCTTTCGGCTGGCGCTCAAGGAGCGGTCGGATGACGTCGCCTCGATCGAGCAGATGGCCGTCGTGTACACGCGAATCGGGCTGCCGGAGGAGGCGATGAAGACATACCGGCGGGCGCTGGAGCTTCGGCCCGGGAGCGCGTCGGCCCACTACGGGCTGGCGTTCATCATGCTGACTCGTGGAGATCGAGAGGAGGCGGCCGGGCATCTCGAGCTCTTCTTGGAGGCCGACAAGCCCGGCGGCGAGGAGGTCGAGCAACGCGTCGAGCACGCCCGGAGCACGCTGGAGCGGCTCCGCGCCGAGGGGTCCGAAGAGGCGTAGTGGAGGCCTCCGGGTTGCGGGAGGGGGCTAGGCGCCAGGCGGGATCGCCCACGGATCTCGCCCCCGGGACCCTTGTCGACCTCTTCCTACACCCCATCCGGCGAAAGCCCGAGTCGACGGCGTTCCTCCAGCGAACGGACGACGGCACGCTGGAGCCGGTGACGTTCGGGGAGGTCGGGGAACTGGTGCGGGACATCGCTCTGGCCCTGCGCTCCTTCGGCCTGGAGCCGGGCGACCGTGTAGGCATCATCTCCCGGACACGCTACGAGTGGACGCTGGCCGACTTCGCGATGGTGATGGCCGGCCTGGTGAGCGTTCCCGTCTACGATTCGCTCACGCACGACCAGATAGCCTTCATCCTGGAGAACGCTGGCGCGCGGGCCGCGATCGTCTCCGATGATGTACAACTCGGCAAGCTCGTCGAGGCTGCGGGTGAGTTACCCGACCTGAGGCTTGTCATCGCCTTCGATCCTGTGCAGCCCGCCGAGGCCCGGCCCTTCGAGGTCGTGCCCTGGCAGCACCTGCCGGAGCGGGGCCGCGTGGCAACCGAACTGCAGGAAAGCTACGAGGTGAACGCGAGCGCGATCCGGCCGGACGACCTGGCCACGATCATCTACACCTCCGGCACGACGGGGCCGCCTAAGGGCGTCATGCTCTCGCACGATAACCTTTACAGTAACGCTGTCCTCGGCTTGCGGAGTCTTCAGCTCCGATCGGACGATTTGGTTCTCAGCTGGCTCCCGCTCTCGCACGTCTTCGAGCGGACCGCCGGCCACTTCTGCACCTGGTACGCAGGCGCGCCCGTGGCCTTCGCCGAGTCAGTGGAAACGGTCGCTCGGGACATGCAGGAGCTGAGGCCCACGTTCGTTATCGGCGTTCCGCGGCTGTTCGAGAAGGTCTACGAGGCAGCCGTAGCCGCGGCGGCGGCAGGAGGGGGCATCAAGGAGCGCATCTTTTGGTGGGCCAAGGCCGTCGGGGAGCGAAGGATCGTGAGGGTTCTGGCCCACGAGTCGCCGGGCCTTTGGCTGGACGCCCAATACCGACTCGCCGACCGCCTCGTCTTCAGCAAGCTGAGGGCGCGCACGGGCGGGCGCATCCGGTGCTTTGTCAGTGGTTCAGCCGCTCTATCGCCACAGATCGCCAGGTTCTTCTGGGCGGCCGGCCTCCCGGTGCTGGAGGGATACGGGCTCACGGAGACCTCGCCCTGCATCTCCCTGAACCGTTTGAACGCCGTGAGGCTGGGGACCGTCGGTACGCCGATCAACGGAGTGGAGGTTCGCATCGCCGACGACGGGGAGATCCTCTGCCGGAGTCCTGGCGTCATGCTTGGTTACTATCGGAACGAGGAGGCGACCCGGGAGACGATCGACCCGGACGGATGGCTGCGCACGGGAGACGTCGGGGAGCTGGATTCGGACGGCTATCTGCGGATCACGGATCGGAAGAAAGAGCTGATCGTCACCTCGTACGGGAAGAACATCGCGCCGCAGCCGGTCGAGGAAACGATCAAGCGTAGCCGGCTCGTGGATCAGATCGCGCTGGTGGGTGACGGCCGGAAGTTCTTGGTGGCCCTGGTAGTCCCGAACTTCGACCTGCTGGACGAGTGGGCCAGCGGGGCGGGCATCTCCGGAAGCCGCGGGGAGCTCGTGGCACATCCCGACACGATCCGGATGATGGAGGACGAGATCGAGGGGACCTTGGAGGCGTTCGCCGACTACGAGAAGCCGAAGAAGCTCCTGCTCTTGGGCGATGCGTTCACCGTGGAGGACGGGACGTTGACGCCCACGCTCAAGGTCAAGCGAAAGGTGGTCGCGACGCGACATGCGGATCGCATCGAGCGCACCTACCAGGAAGCGGAGAGGGCCTCGAGGGGGGGCGCGTGAGCCAGGAAGGCGGGCCCATCGTGGTCGTGCTCACTACCGGCCCCGATCGGGAGACCCTGATGGAGATCGGGAGGAAGGTCGTCAAGGACCGCCTGGCCGCCTGCGTCAACATCCTGGACGGCGTTCTCTCAGTGTATCGGTGGGAGGGCCGGATCGAGGAGGAACCGGAGGCCATGGCCATCCTGAAGACGTCGGAGGCCCGGCTGAGCGAGCTCGAGGCCGTCGTGCGAAAGCTCCACCCGTACTCCGAGCCCGAGTTCCTCGTGCTGCCGGTCTCGTCGGGCTCGACCGGCTACCTGGCGTGGGTGATGGACTCGGTTTCCGAAGAGCTCTCCGAAGAGGAGCCTGGGCGGTGATGCCGACGGCCGAGGGCGGAAAGCCCGAAGAGGAGCTGACGGGCGGGAGCGGAAAGCCCGATGAGTCGCCGCGCCCGGTTTCCCAGCGCGTACAGCAAGAACAGCTATTCCAGGACGCCCGGCAGCTTGCCGAGGAGGGCAAGCTTCGCGAGGCTGCCCGCGGGTACGCCGAGCTCCTCGAGGTCAACCCTCGCCACCTCAAGGCCCGCAACAACCTGGGCTACGTGTATGACCGGCTCGGCGAGTCGGAGCTCGCGTTGCGGGAGTACCTGGCAGCCGTGGAGCTGGACCCGGAGAACGTGCGGCTCCTCTCGAACGTCGGGGCGGTGTTGGGGGAGCTCGGCCGGTACGGCGAAGCGGAAGAGGAGCTCCGCCGCGCCCTCCGGCTGGATCCGGCCAGCGCGGATGTCCACCTCAACCTCGGGCTGGTCCACTACCGGCGCGGCCTTTACCGCGAGGCGGCCGAGGCGTTCGGCAAGGCGGTGGAGCTCGACGAGGAGATCACCGCTGCGCACCTGTACCTCGGTGAATCATGCAACCACCTGGGACGCTGGGAGGAGGCGCTTCAGGCGTTGCGGCGCGCGATCCACCTCCAGCCCGGAAACGCCCGCGCCTACTACGTCATGGGGATCGTCTACGACCGGCTGCAGCACCCGGACCGCGCGGCCGACATGTACCGTCGGGCTCGCGAGGCGTCTAGCTGAACCTGCCTGGGTCGCGGAGAAACCGCTCGCGCCGCGGAGAGACCGCCGACCTCAGCCCAGGACCAGGGTTACGCCCACGAGGATCGCGCCGATGATGCCGCCCAGGACGTATCCGAGCCTCACGATAAGCTTCAGCTCGTGCTCCGTGACCGACCTCACCAGCTTCTCGAGCTGGGCGAGCGGAAAGTCGCGGATCTTCTCTTCCACGCGCTCGGCGATCCGCACACGCGAGGCGATCTCCGGGATCTGACCCGTGATCCAGGTCCAGACGGAGGGAGTCAGAGCGTCGGCCAGCCGCTGTGCGGCGTTCTCGCCGAGTAGTCTTCCCGGCCGACCGATCGGGCGGGCCAGAGCCCACGCCACCGTCGGCTCCTTCGCGGCGTCCAACAGGCGCTGTCCGGGCTCGGTTCGCAACACAGCCACGATCCAGGCGCCGAGGCGACCCGCAGGCACGAGGCGCATGGCGTCGGCCCAGCTGCGCTCTCCCAGGCGGATCACGGTCTCCTCCGCTTGGTCGAGAAGGAAATCCCTCGCGGAGGCGTCGCGGGCCGTGCGGACGATCCACTCCGTGACGGCCTCGTGCACGTTTCTCACCTGCGGGTCGCCCGGGTTTCCCAGCACGCGGGTGATCGGACGCCGCAGGAACTCCACGATCGCCCCGTTGACGCCTCTCGCGATGGCGTCCTGCACCTCCGGCTCCCGCAGCAGCTCGCTCAGGCGGTCGGCTCCCTCCGCCTCGAGTGTGTCGATCACCCGCAGGACGGTCTCCTCGGTGATGATCAGCTTGGCGATCACCCGTTGGTGGAAGCGCAGGTCGGACATGAAGCGGTCGAGCAGCTGCCGCACGAGCCTCTCCACCCGAGCTCTGGCGTCCGGGTCGTCCAGGAGTCGCCCGAGCCGCTCCATCGCCAGCGGGAGGTAGTCCTGGGTCGCGTGCTCGACGGTTGCCACGAGGCGGGCCGGGATGATCTCCTCCAGCGTGCGGCCGGGCCGCAGAAGCTCTTCGGCCAGGCGGTCGACATGTCGCTCGACCGTGGCCTCCAAGGCGGGCGAGTCGACCAGGTCGCCGAGCCACTCGCTGGCCCGCCGCCTCAGCGCGTGAACCGTCTCGGCGTCGATCGTGTCCGAGAGCCGCTCGTCCTCGAGCACTTCGGCGGCCGCCTCGATGAGCCGATCGGACTCCTCCGCGAAGGCGGGCGAGTCAAGACCCTGGATCGCGCGCTCCACCAGCTCGCCGAAGACCTCTCCGAGCAGACCCTCCACCTCTCCCAGCACGGATTCCGGAAGGAGCTCCGAGAGGCAAGGGTGCTCCTCCTCGATGAGCTCTTCGAGGATCTCCCGGATCCTGGCTTCGAACGCGCTCTTCAGTTGATCGTCCTGCAGCTCGGCTGCCAGATCCTGCGCGGTGAGGAGACGCGAGCCCACCGTGCGGCCTATCGTGCTTGCCAGGCGAGCCTGGTTCTTGGGAAGCGCGCCCTGCATCCAGGAGATCCTCCAGCGGAGCAGGCGCGGCGGCTCGTACGGGTGAAAGAGCATCCAGATGGCGATGCGGTTCGTGATCCCGCCGGCCAGAGCCCCGAAGAGGACGGTCAGGACGGCCGGGCCCCAGAACGGGTCGGTTGGGCTCATCGGCCAGCCACCACGGTCAGCCGCGGCTCTCGACGCCCAGGCCGGACGCCGGTCGCCTGCGCCCGAGGATCTCCAGCTGGCCGGAGAGGGCGAACGGCTTCGGTCCCAGCCAGGGTTCGCCATCGTTGGGGAGCTCTTCCAGCCGGAAACGTGCGGTCACGCCAGCCTCGGGAAGCTCCACCACCCAGCGGGCGAGCGCAGCGCTGACGTTCTTCGCCGGCGGCCGAACGCGGACATCCGTCCACTCGTTGCCGATCGAGCCCACCCACGTCCAGGCGATCGCCGTTGAGTCGGGGTCGGCCGCGTCTAGCGCCACGAGCAGGCCGTTGCTCACCGAGTCGACGAGGAGGAAGAGCTGCGCACGGGACACGGCCGCCGCCTCGCCGGCGTTGCGGACACGCACGGAGCGGCGAAGCACGAGAAGGCCGGCCTGCGCCGAGTCACCCTGCTGAATGCGAGCGAGAAGCAGAGCCTCCCGCTGACCCGTCTCGCCGGTCCACTCCGCCACGAGGGTGCCCGGAGAGAGCCGGAACTCTATCAGAGTGTCACGATACACAAGGCCCGCCAGCTCCCCTCCGTCCGCCGCCAGGACCCTCCATGCTCCGCCCGGCAGGACCCGCCACGAGGCGCGCGGAACCGGGAGCCGGTCTCGCAGGCCCACCAGCCGATGCCACGAGCCGTCGCTCTCAAACCAGCCGCCATAGTCGCGCTCGAGCTCGCTCTCGGTCGTCTCGTTGACGAATCTCGCGTACAGCCGAAGCGGTTCGGCCGCGAAGCCGACGAAGGCGATCTCGGTCGCGTACTCCGCCGGGACGACAGAGATCTGCTCCGGCTCGGGAGGCGGCTCAGCGGGATCGCTCGTCGTCTGGGGTGCTTCCTCGGCACATGCGGCGCCGATCACCAGGACGGCGAGGGAAGGGACCGACCGGCGCCACAGCGCCCGCGGTCCGAGACGGGAAGCGGTCCGTGTCATAACGTCTCGCGGTTCGGACGACCCGCGACCGGCGTGCGAGCGTCGGGATGCGGCCAGCGGTGCGCGCGGCCCAAAGATACGCGCGGCCCCGGAACGCCGCGAGGCACCCCTCCAGGCGGTCTACCGCCGTACCCGGGGCTCGCCTATGTTGGCGCCTCCAGGCGATCGAAACCCCACCCGCGAGTCGTGCCATGCAGCTCTATACGAAGATCGCGATCGCACTGATCCTCGGCGTCGTCGCCGGTCTCGCGGCCAACATCCTCGGGCTCGGCTGGCTGACCTCGGCCCTCACGGCGATCGAACCCGTCGGAAGCGCCTGGATCCGTCTGATCACGATGGTCGTCGTGCCCCTGGTCGTCGCCAGCCTGATCGTGGGAACGGCCAGTCTCGGGGACGTGACGAAGCTCGGCCGCATCGGGGGCAAGACGATCGCGTACTACCTCTCCACCACGGCGATCGCGGTTTCCATCGGCCTGCTGCTCAGCAACCTCGTTTCTCCCGGGTCGCACATGGATCCGGCCGTCCTCGAGAGCCTCCGCGCCACCTACCTCGCTGAGGGCGAGAGCCGCGTGGAGATCGCGCAGCAGGCTCCGAACCTGATCGAGCTCCTGCTCGAGATGATCCCGCGCAACCCGGTTCAGGCGATGGCCTCCGGCCAGATGCTGCCGATCATCTTCTTCACGATCTTCTTCGGGGCCGCCATCTCGGTGTTGCCGGAGGAGCGCAAAGGCCCGCTGCTGGGCTTCTTCCAGGGTGTGAACGATGCGGCGATGGTCATGATCCACTGGATCATGAAGCTGGCGCCCTACGCCGTCTTCGCGCTCATCGGCGCGGTGGTCGCGCGCTTTGGGATGGAAATGCTGCGGAGCCTGCTCGTGTACAGCCTCACGGTGCTGGCCGGCCTGGCCCTGCACTTGTCCGTGACGTATCCGGTCGCGCTGCGCTTTCTGGGGCGTGTCAGTCCCCTCTCCTTCTTCCGCCGGATCCGCGCGGCGCCGCTGATCGCCTTCTCCACGTCGAGCTCGAACGCGACGCTTCCCGTGACGATGGAGGTGGCGGAGGAGGGGGTGGGTATCAGCCCCGAGGTGTCCAGCTTCGTCCTCCCGCTCGGAGCGACGATCAACATGGATGGAACGGCGCTCTACCAGGCGGTCGCCACCATGTTCATCGCGCAGGTCCTGGTAGGAGACATCTCGTTTGCCGCGCAGCTCGGGATCGTCTTGACGGCGACGCTCGCCTCGATCGGAGCGGCCGGCGTGCCGTCGGCCGGGATCATCATCCTGATCGTCGTCCTCCAGCAGGCGCTTCCCCCCGGCGTCGATCCCGCCGTCGGCATCGCGCTCATCCTGGGAGTCGATCGCATTCTCGACATGTGCCGGACGGCGGTCAACGTGACGGGCGATCTCACGGCGGCGACGGTCATCGCTCGCTCGGAGGGCGAGTTGCTGGCTCTGGACGGAGAGACGGCGGCGAAGGCCGCCTAAGGGCCCGTGCGCAGGCGGGTACCGGGCCCGACGGCGCGATCGAGGTGCCCGAGCAGCCGGTCGATCCTTCTCCAGTTTACCCCGATGTCTCCCTTTCCCTTGCGCGACTCCGAGCGCGCTTCGATCCGGGTCACGCCGTTCTCGTCGAGCGAAACCCATACCGTCAGGTCGTCCCGGAAACGAAGCACCGGCGAGGTGCAGACGACGGTGATGAGACCAAGCTCCTCGTCTGCGTGAATCAGCTTCCAGCCGTACCGCTGCCGGATCAGCTCGAGCAGGGAATCCCACGCCGACGCGAACGGAGCTGCATAGGCGCGGCCCTCCGGCCCGTCGGGCGTCCGGGTGTCCGCCACGTTCTCCGTGAACCAGCGCGAGACGGTGGATTTCGTCATGTAGGCCGTAGGGGGTCGCCCCCCGTCTGATTCGGTTGCCGCCCGTCTTCGGGCCGGATACTGTCAGGCAAACCATATAGCGGGAGCGGCATGCAGGCCATTATACCACTGGCGGGAAAGGGGACGCGAGTACGACCGCACACCCACTCCCGGCCCAAGCCGCTGCTTCGTGTGGGAAACCGTCCAGTGCTGTCGTACGTGGTGGACCAGCTCGTCGAGTCGGGCGTGACGGAGCTGATCTGCATCACCGGTCACCTGGCCGACCAGATCGAGTCGTACCTGGCGCGCGAGTACCCCGGACTTGAGAAGCGCTACGTCGAGCAGGTCGAGCAGCGGGGAACCGCCGACGCGATCCGTCTGGCGAGGCCGCTTATCCACGGGCCTGTGCTCATCGTCTTCGTCGACACCATCTTCGATGCGGACCTCTCGCTCATCGAGAGCCGGCCGGAAGACGACGGCATCATCTGGGCGAAGGAGGTCGAGGACTATCAGCGGTTCGGCGTGATCGTAACGGACGATAACGGGTATATGAGCCGGATCGTGGAGAAGCCGGCGGAACCGATTTCCCGCCTCGCGAACATCGGGCTCTATTACATCCGGGACCACGAGTTGATGTTCGAGGGCATCGCCGAGGTGATGGCGCGAGAGCCGCTCCTGGGGGAGTACTTCCTCACCGATGCCTTCCAGTACATGATCGACCAGGGGTCGCGGATCTTCACGGCAGAGGTCGAGGGGTGGTGGGACTGCGGCAAGGTCGAGACGCTGCTGGAGACGAACCGCGAGATGCTACGCCGGGGAGCCGTGGCCCTGGCGGAGGGCGTCAGGCTCGAGGACGCTGAGATCGGTCCGAACGTCAGCATCGCCCGTGGGAGCGTGGTGAGGCGCAGTCGGCTGCGCGATTGCATCGTGGGTGCGGAGACGCGAATCGAGGAGTGTGACCTGTGGGACTCGATCGTCGGCGACCACGCGAGAGTCATGGGCGTCCGGGGGACGGTGAATCTCGGAGATCACTCGGAAGTCGTGGCCGGGGCGGCGGAGTGACGATGGAATCACAGGATCTCATCTACGATTGGAACTGCCTTCCCGGCAGCTTCGACTACACGAAGCTGCACGTCGAGCTGGACGACGAGACGCTTCGGGATGGGCTGCAGAATCCGTCCGTGAAGGATCCGCCGCTCGCCCAGAAGCGTGAGCTGCTCCACCTGATGGTGGAGCTGGGCATCCAGGCCGCGGACATAGGGCTTCCCGGCGCCGGACCGCGTGCGCGCGAGGCGGTGTTGGGAATCGCCAGGGAGATCGTCGATAACGACCTGCCGATTGCCGCGAACTGTGCGGCGCGCACCGTGAAGGCCGATATTGCGCCGATCGCCGAGCTCTCTCAGGCGACTGGCCTCCGCCTGGAGGTCGGGGCCTTCATCGGCTGCTCGCCGATCCGCCGCTACGTGGAGGGCTGGGGTTCGAGCATGATGCGTCGGGCGACCGAGGAGGCGGTGACGTTCGCGGTGTCCGAGGGACTGGACGTCATGTACGTAACCGAGGACACGACGCGCGCCCGCCCCGAGACGCTCCGCGAGCTGTACACCACGGCGATCGACTGCGGGGCCCGGCGCATCTGCCTCGCCGACACCGTGGGCCATGCGACGCCACACGGCGTGAGGGAGCTCGTGCGGTTTGTCAGGGAGCTGGTGCGCGAGGCCGGCGAGGACGTGAAGATCGACTGGCATGGGCACCGGGACCGGGGGCTCGGGCTCGCCAACTGCCTGGCGGCGATCGAGGAGGGTGTGGACCGTATCCACGCCACGGCGCTCGGCATCGGTGAGCGCGTCGGAAACGCGGAGATGGATCTTCTCCTCGTCAACCTGAAGCTCCTCGGCGCCCACGAGGGCGACCTCACCCGGCTGCCGGAGTACTGCGAGCTCGCCGCCCGGATGTGCGGCGTCTCGATTCCGCACAACTACCCCGTGGTGGGCGCTGACGCGTTCCGCACGGGCACCGGGGTGCACGCCGCGGCGATCATCAAAGCGATTCGGATGGGCGACCGGTGGCTGGAAGACCGGGTCTACAGCGGCGTTCCCGCCTCGGAGTTCGGTCTCCGCCAAACGATCGAGATCTCCCCCGTTTCGGGGCTTAGCAACGTCCGCTACTGGCTCGAGGAGAACGGGTATAATCCGGAGGACGAGCGGCTTTGCGCGGCTGTTTTCGACCTCGCCAAGCGGAGCGACCACACCCTGACGGAGGCGGAGATCGGCGCGGAGATCGAGCGCGTGCGGGCCGAGGCGGCGACGACCTGAGCGAACGCGGCGCCTCGTTCTGGTGAAGACGCGCCCGGCCGTCATCGCGCACCGGGGAGCCGCAGCCGAGGCGCCCGAGAACACGATCGAGGCGTTTGATCTTTCCGTGCAGCTCGGGGCCGACGCGCTCGAGCTCGACGTGCAGAGGGCGGGCGACGGCACGCTGGTCGTGATTCACGATCCGACCGTGGACCGGACGACGAATGCCTCCGGGGCCGTGGCCGACCTCACCGCCTCCGCCCTCGGCCAGCTCGGGGTTCCCGCGCTGGCGGAGGTGCTTCGCCGGTACGACGAGCTCGAGATCACGGTGGACGTCAAGGACGTGTCGGCGACGGCCGAGGTGGTCTTACTGATCGAGGATCTGGGACGAGTGGAACGCACGATCCTGTACGTGGAGGACGGCACCGGGGCCCCTGCTTTCGCCTCGTACGCCGGGAGACGGGCGACGTCCACCGCCCAGGCCGCCTGGCTCGCCGGTCGGGTCCGTGCGGCCGAGCGTGACGGAACCCAGTCCCTTCCGGCCGGCTTTCCCGAAGTCGTCCACACGCCGCTGGCCGGACCGGATGGGCCGATCGTGTCGGAGCGGTTCATCTTGGGGGCTCATCGGAGCGGCCGCAGCGTACAGGTATGGACGATCGATGATCCCGCGGGGATGCGTGAGCTTCGGAGCTGGGGCGTGGACGGCATCATCACGAACGACGTGCGGCGGGCCGTGTCGCTTCTGAAGGAGAACGATGAGACGAGTTAGAGCCTCTCAAATGCCCGCAACCGCCGGCACGTTGCTCGCTGCCGCCGCGATGCTCGCTGCCGCCGTTGCACCGCTGGCCTCCCAGCAGCTCGATCCGATTCCGACGTTCGCGCCCGGAGGAAACGCTGTCCTTCTGCCGGTCCAGTCGGTCAAGCCCCTCCCGACCGGAGCGTGGCCGGGCGGTGTGCGCTCGCACGCTCAGGCTCGAAAGACCGTGACGGCCGAGCTGACCTTCGCCTTCCAGGAGGCGGAGGAAGGCTCCTCCACGTGGGCGCTGCCTCCGGAGATCATCGACGTGATGGATCGGAACCCGATCCTCCACGTCGATCCCGAGCACCTGGCATATCAGTCGCTGCTCGACAAGCCGAAGAACCTCCGGCGGTACCAGGTCTACGAGCCCCTGCATGGCCAGCTGAGAGCGATCGCCGCCATGTTCGACACGCGCCACGTCGCTCTGCCGCTGGCCGTGTGGTACGAGCCGTACGTTCCTCCGGAGTCGACGGAGTCGGATCGTGGAGCGGAGTCGGCCGGCGGTCGGGCGGACTCGGCCGCGGCGGAAGGAGACTCCGCCGCATCGGAGGAGACGGTGGGCCGGGCCGTTCTCCTTCTCACTCTCATCGACATCCGGAAGAGCGCGGTCCTCTGGCACGGTGAGGTGCGGGGTGATCCCGCTCCGATCGACTCGTCGGCGTTGTTTGCGACGCTGGCGGAGCGCGTCGCCGCCTGGCTGGTCCTCTACTAGTCTGCTGGATCGGGACGTCGTACGGTGGGCGATCGTGCCCGGCGCCTCGGGCTCCTGGGATTTGCCGCTCTTCTGCTAACGGGCTGCTCGTCGCAGGCAACCCGACTGCCCTCCGCGGCGGAGCTGCAGGGCCTGTACGGGGAAGGCGCGGAGCTGCGGCTCAACGGGAACGTCGTGGATGTCCGGGTCGATCAGGACCCCGCGCAGATCCGCTGCGGAGGGAGTCTGTGGGCGCGCGTGGGACCGTACATATTCCTCTTCTCGCCCCAGACCGAGGAGCTGCTCCAGCGTTTCCCCGACGTGGCCGCGGTGCGGGTGCGCACGTACGCGGGAGGGCGGCTGGTCGCGTCGGCGATGCTTCTCCGGGATGAGCTGACGTCCGTGACCTGGCGGGAAGCGGTCCGAAGGGTGGCGAAGGCGCGGCTGGAGGGCACGCGGAACCCTGCACATCTCGAGAATCTCGTGCGGTACGGGGAGGATCACACGCGCTTCGAGTACGCGTCCCGCTTCACGGAGAAGTGAACGATGGCAACCACGGCCACGCTCATACCGGGCGATGGGATCGGCCCGGGCATCACGGCGGCCACCCTTCGCGTCCTGGAGGCGGCAGGCGCGCCGATCGAGTGGGACGAGCACGTCGCCGGAGTGGCCGCGGTCGAGCTCGGCCAGGATCCCCTGCCGCAGGAGACTCTGGACTCGATCGAGGGCACGCGCCTCGCGCTCAAGGGGCCCCTGACCACGCCGATCGGCTCGGGATTCCGGTCGATCAACGTGGCGTTGCGCAAGCACTTCGACCTGTACGCCAACGTCCGGCCGGCGAAGACGATCCTGCCGAAAGCACGTTACCCGGATCTCGATCTGGTGATCGTGCGCGAGAACACGGAGGGTCTGTACGCGGGGATCGAGCACTTCATCGGCATGGACAAGGATCCGAAAGCCGTGGCCGAATCCGTGATGTTGATCACCCGTTACGGCTCGGATCGCATCGTGCGCTTCGCCTTCGAGTACGCGCTTCAGCATGACCGCGAGAGGGTCACGCTCGTCCACAAGGCGAACATCCTCAAGTGCACGCAGGGACTCTTCCTCGAGGTGGGCCGGCACGTGGCCGAAGAGTACGAGGGCCGGATCCGGTTCGAGGAAAAGATCGGCGACAACACGGCGATGCAGCTCGTGCTCGAGCCGTACCAGTTCGACGTGATCGTCACGGAGAACATGTTCGGCGACATCCTCTCCGATCTCGTGGCCGGCCTGATCGGTGGCCTCGGCTTCGCGCCCGGCGCCAACATCGGCACGGACGCGGCGATCTTCGAGGCGGTGCACGGATCGGCGCCGGATATCGCGGGCCAGGGGATCGCCAACCCGGCCTCGCTCGTCCTCGCCGCGTGCCTGATGCTGGACCACCTGGACGAGGGCGGGCTCGCCGGGCGCATCCGGATGGCCCTCGAGGAGACGCTGCGGGAGGGCCGCGTGCTCACGCCCGATCTCGGAGGGAAGGCCGGGACGGAGGACTTTGCGTCCGCCGTCATCGACCACCTCGCCCGAGATGTCGCCGCCGTCTGAGCGGGCCGTGCCGACCGGGCGGGACGGAGACTGGCGGTTGAGAGGGCGCGGCGAGTCGGCTCGCTGCCGCGCCTGCGGCGGCTCGCACCCCGAGGACGAGATGGATGACGCGGGCTGGTGCGCCTCCTGCCAGGCCGAGCTGGCCAGGAAGACCCGGTGGACGCCCCACCTGATCGCGGCTGCGATCGTGTTGCCGTTCGCCGTCTGGACCCTTCTCGGCGGTCGATTCGACGTGCTGCCCTCCTACGCCTGGCTGCTGCCGCTGGCGGCCGCGTACTATTTGGGCTACCGGAT
>JAPULH010000216.1 GCA_027295155.1 Gemmatimonadota bacterium | reverse complement strand
TGCGGCCCGCAGGCGCCGGCGGACGCCGCCAGGGCGAGGAAGAACGTCAGCTCCTGGTGGAGGCGCCTTCGGCGCCTGGCGGTCGCCAGAGGGCGTCTCATTCCTCGCTGGCCGGCGAAGTCGGGGGCTCCGCTTGTCTCTTCGGGGGCTCCACCCTCTTCCTCTTACGCCACGTTCCGAACAGGGCCGTCAGCAGGCCGAGCAGCAGCTCATCGGCGAAGGGGACGAAGTCCGGCCAGATCAGGTCCACCCCGAAGAGGATCGCGGTGATCCCGAACAGATAGGGAAACCGAAGCCTCGAGGCGTACCGGATGAGAATCGCCGAGATGCCGACCCGCGTCTTCATCGCCGGCCTCGCCCTAAGCGAGAGCTCTGCCTGGGCGGGGCTCTCGTGTCTGAGCAGGCTTGCCGGATGGACGGCCTGGAGGAGAGGATCGGCGCGTCACTCCTCCCCTTCATCCATCTCCATCTCGGACGCTGCGTTGGCGTTCCAGATATCCCGGACGATCTTCCAGGAGCCGTCCGCCTGCCGCTTATAGATCGCCACGTACTTGCCGTCTTGGGATACCGTGACGTCGGAGTCGACCATCGTGCCCGAGAACGAGTACGTGCCCCACTCCACGGCCAGGTCGTCCATCAGGTAAGAGCCCTCGGACTGGCTCGCCAGGCTCGACGACATCGCGGCGAAGTTCTCCGCCGCGTCCGCCACGATCGCAGCCCTCCCGACGAGCGACGGCTCGTTCGGCGGCATGGAGACGGCCTCTTCGGCGTAAAGCATTCCGAGGGCCTCGGCGTCTCCGGAGCTGATCGCCGCGCCGTAGGCCTCGTTCATGGCGGCGAAGTCGGGCGCGTCATACTCGGCGTCCGGGGCGGCCTCGCTCTCAGAGCCCTGTGGCTGACATGCTGCGAGCAGCATGCCGAACGCCAGCGTGATCGGCGCGGTCGAGCACGTCCTCATGGGAATCCTCCCGTCTCTCGGGTGGGGACTCTGGAAGTGTAGGGGATCGATCTAATGATGGCACAGAGGAGGCGCCGCCGTCCAGCGTGCGTGAGGGTCCTGAACTTGCACGCCTTGGGGGACGTCGCGGTACGGCCGCCGGCATGCGACACGGCGTGTCGAGGGGCTGACGGGACCGTGCGTCGACGAGGATGCGTCCGGAAAGTACCTGCGCCGCAAGCGGTTAGGGGACGAGCTTCGGGTCGAGCCTCGACAGACGCGAGTTTCGAGTGCGGGTGGTAGGCCGAGATCCGGACGGCTCTCGGTCCGATACTTTCTTGTCTGTGCTCGCATCTCGTAGTGCCTCCGGGTCTCGGCAGCGATCCCGGCGGCGGCCTGGGGTGGATGGCATGAGCGAGGGCAGGACTCAGAGCAAGGAACAGATGGAGCGGCTCCTGAAGCTTCAGACGAAGCTCAGGGAGCTTACCGAGGCGAAGAAGGCCGATTGGCGCCGCCAGGGCTTTTCGCCGCAGCAGGCCGCTCCTCTTCCCCCGAGGCCTCACGCCGCCGCCGCCGCCTCTGCGACGTCGGCTCCGCCACCGGCATCATCCGCTCTGGCTTCCCCGGGCACGCCGGCCACCAGCTCCGCGCGCGCCGGGTCGACCGCGCCCGCGACCGATGCACAGCTTCCCGCCACGGAAGCGCGAGCGTCCGATGCCGAACTCGCGGTCGCCACCGAAGCCGAGCTTGCCGTTGCCACCGAAGCTCTCCGGACGGGGGCGGCGGTCGTGCTTTCTGTGGTGGCGACGAAGGTGCGGCAGATCGCCGGCCAGGCGTGGGCCGACGCTCGGGGCGCGCTCGCTCGCTCGCGCACGCCGAAGCGCAGGCCCCGGCCGGGTGACCCGATCACGGCTGAGGACCTCATCGATGATCGGGGAGTCGGGGCACGTCTCCTCGGGGCCGCGGTGTACGTGGTGGGTCTCGCGGTCATTGGCGTCGTGATCCTGGTCCAGTTTGGTAAGGTGGATCTGCCTCAACTCGACAGCGGCGACCTGCCGGCCGCGACGTCCGGCAGAGTGGCGCCTTCCGGTAGAGCGGCCCCTTCCGGGGAGGCAGCCCCGTCCGAGGGGACGGAGGCGCGGTTGGAGGGCAAAGAGGGACCATCGGGCTCCGCCGAGGATGGGTTCAAGCCACCGGACGAAGCAGCGCCCGCCACGGGCTCGCTCGACGGGCCCAGGGGCGCAGCGGTGGAGGAGGCCGCCAAGGGAGCGTTCGTGGGACCGGCCCTCGGAGGCCTCACCGACGTCGAGGAGGCCTTCTCACCCGAGGTACGCGAGTTCGCCAAACTGCAGGGAGACCTGGCGTTCCGTATCGGCGAGTACGAGATCACCCGGAGCGAGTTCGGGCGGGGCAAGGCGGAGTGCAAAGCGTTGTCCGCTGGCTTCGAGCGGGTGGACCGGGCGCATCTCGTGATCTCCCGGGTCGTGGCCCGCTGGCGTGAGCCTCCCGAGCGCCAGAGCCAGGCCTACAGCGAGCTCTCGACGCTCCTCGATGACGTGCGGAGGGACTACGAGGCGAGCGGCTGCGCTCCGTCCGATAGCCCGCTTCCCTGATCACGCTCCGTCCCCGGAGCCACGCTTCCGAAGTTCGACACCCTCCTGAGCTGGTGGTCCTGGCCGTCAGCCCCACTTCCTCCCGAGCTCCTCGAGCCCCGCCGCCGCCAGCTCCTCCGGCGACATGACGATCCCGAACTGGACCGCCGCGTTGAACTGGAGGAACCACGGCTCCGCGATCCTCGGGATGGCGGAGGGGTTCTCGACGTCCACGATCAAGATCGCGGCCCGGTCGCCACCCATCTCCGTGAAGTAGACGGCTTCCGGGTCGATATCAGCCAGAATCGCCTCCATGGTCGCGCTGATCGTGCCGTCTCGCACCTTGTCGTTGAAATCCTCCGGTGGCAGGGTGATCTGCACCAGCATCCTCATCGTGGCCTCCTATTCTGCGATTCGTTGGGTGGCTTCATTCGCGGCTGAACACCGCCCCGTGAGGTGCGGCGCTGCCCGTGTCACCGTGGGGCCAGCTCTCCCGGTTGAGGTCGACGCCGGCCCGCTCGGCCCCGGGCTCGCGGAAGGTCGCATCGAGTGAAAGGGCGCCGGAGGCGCGATCCAAGCGTGCGATCAGCACCCGTCCCGTGAGCTCTCCCGCACCGGTGATGACGATGCGCTCACCGTTCGGCTCGAGGCTGATCCAGTGCGGCTCGTCGCCCTCCTCGAGGACAAGCCGGCTGACCTCCCGGGGCTGGTCCGGATCGGTGATGTCGAGCGAGATGAGGGCGTGCTCGGCCGGTACCGTGTGCACCCAGTATCGCTTGGTCACGACCGGCAGGGCGCAGTACGTAGCGTCCTCCTTCGGAAAGGAGTAGACGAGCTTGGCCGTCGGCTTCTCTTCCTCCAGATCCTGGAGCTTGTAGAGGCCGCACGAGAACGTCGAGACGAGAACCGTCCGGCCATCCGCCAACAGGCGGGGTTCCGCCGTGCCCAGGTGCTCGGATCCGCGCTCGCCCGGCTCGAGCACAATCGTGCTCAGCAACGAGAGATCGGAAAGACTCCAGACCTGCACGGCGGGGTTCAGCTCACCGACCATGTCGGTGGTCGTGGTGACGACCCGATCGAGCTCCGGCACGGCGCACAGACTGTACGGGCGGATGCTTGGATCGAGCTCCGGCACGGCCGCGCTTCCCGAGCGAACCATCCGGCCCGAGGGGTCGAGCTCGACGAGCCCGCCCGTCCGGATCTCGTCGCTGGATGGTCCCGAGCGCCTCTGAAAGGTCGCCAGGACGCTACCGTTCGGGAGCCGCTCGAAGCTGTGGGGGTGGTGGTACTCGCCCGCCTCCGCGAAGGAGCCGGCGAGCCGGGGAGTCTCGGGGTTGACCATGTCGATCAGGAAAGTGAGTCCGGACCGGAACGCGTTGGCAAACAGCACGCCGTTCTGTGGCATGACGTGCTCGGTGTGGTGGGCACCTCCGGCCACGCCGACCGGAAGGGTGGCCACGACTCGCGCGTAGGTGGCGGATGACGGCTGCACGTCGATTACGGCCAGAAAGTCGCTGTCCGCTCCGTCGCTGTCACCGGCCCACACGTAAAGGTAGCGGCTCGGAAGCTCCGGGGGGTCGTTGGCGTCCGGCGCGCAGCCCCACACCAACAGGGCCCCGACCAGCAGGGCGGCGCGCGCCCGGATCGGAGCGAGTCCTGCCAGCGCGCGTGAGGTCGCACAACCGTTCATCCAGCCTTCCTTCTTCTTGGTGGCGGGCGAATCCTGCCGGTGTTCGCAATCGGGTGCCGGGCGTACGTATCGCGCTGATCAAGGTAAGGAACTCGGCGCTGCACGAAAACGTGTCGGCCGCGCCCCCTGAACGAACCCGGCGTGTTCGAGCGTGTACACCGAGCGGCCGCGTGAAATGTTGGACCTACAAAGGACGTGCCGCATGAAGCAGATCGTCAGAGTCGCTGTTATTCTCCTGTCGCTTGTCGCCGTCGGAACCATGATCGGCATGGTGGCGCCGGACGAACGGGTGGCTGCGATCGGCCTCGTGTCACCGGGTCATGTGCTCGCGCAGGCGCCACCGGATTCCACGGAAAACACAGCCGATGACCTGGACTCGAGGGCGGCCGACGACCTGGACTCGAGCACGCCCGACGACTCGGCGTCCGAAGCGGTCGGGATGTTCGCACCCCTCGATCTCCACCCGCCGGACGAGTATCGGACAGCGGCGGGTGCACCGGGCGCGGCCTACTGGCAGCAGCGGGTCGACTATCGCGTCGAGGCGACGCTCGACGCAGACGCCCATCGCGTGACCGGCTCCGAGACGATCACCTACACGAACAACAGCCCGGACTCGCTCTTCTCGATCTGGCTTCAGCTCGACCAGAATCTCTTCCAGCCCGACAGCCGTGGGGCGGTGCATGCCGCAGAGAAGGAGGATGCGCGCTTCCGGGGAGCCTTCGAGGGGGGCGGCTACGATATCGGCCGCGTGGCGGTCATCCGCGATGGCGTGCCGCTGGAGGTGCCCGAGTCACATGCCGCCGCCGGTGGGTCGGCGGGCGAGATGACCGTATCAGGTCTGGCGTACTCGATCGACGGCACCATGATGGAGATCAGCCTGGACCGGGCGATCGCACCGGTGGGTGGCCAGATCGAGATCCAGCTCGAGTACGCCTTTACGGTGCCTGAGACGGGCGCGGATCGTATGGGCCGCGTCAAGGCCAAGAAGGGAACGGTCTACGAGCTGGCCCAGTGGTATCCGAGGGCGTTCGTGTACGACGACGTCAACGGATGGAACGTGATGCCGTACCTCGGACAGGGCGAGTTTTACCTCGAGTACGGCGACTTCGACGTCGAGATCACCGTGCCTCGCGAGTTCATAGTGGTGGCGACCGGCGAGCTCCAGAACGAGCAGGAGGTGCTCACCCAGGAGCAGCAGGAGCGGCTGGCTCTTGCCAGGCGTAGCCCCACACGTGTGTTCATCGTCGAGAAAGACGAGGTGGGCAAGGAGGAGTCTCGCCCGCCCGGCGATGGCCCGATCACCTGGAAGTTTCGGGCCGAGAATGTACGTGACTTCGCCTGGGCCACCTCGAGGGCTTTCATCTGGGACGCGGCCAGCTGGGACGGGGTGCTGGCGATGTCCGCCTACCCGCAGGAGGGGATCAGCCAAGAGCGCGAGCCGCCCGGCTGGGAGAAGGCCACCGAGTACGTGGTCCACGCGCTGCAGCACTACTCCGGAAAGTGGCAACCCTACCCCTACCCGGTGGCGATCAACGTTGCTGGGACGGCGCTCGGGATGGAGTACCCGATGATCGTCTTCTGCTCGGTTCAGGCGCGGGGCTTCGGGCTCTTCCTGGTCACCGACCACGAGATCGCCCACGCGTGGTTCCCTATGCTGGTCGGCTCCGATGAGCGCCGCTACCCGTGGATGGATGAGGGACTGAACACCTTCATGAACCACTACTCCATGATTGATTTCGGTGGAGATCCGTGGCCGGCCGACCCCGTGCTTCCGCGCAACAGCGCCCGGCTTACCCGGTCGGAGATGTCCGCGAGGTCCCTCATGACCCCGCCCGATTCGATCTCTGAGGATGAGCTCGGTTTTCTGGGCTACACGAAGCCCGGAATGCTCCTATACGTCCTTCGCGAATACGTGCTCGGGCCCGAGGTGTTCGATCCCGCTTTCCAGGAGTACATCGATCGGTGGGCGTACAAGCACCCTCAGCCGGCGGACTTCTTCCGTACGTTCGAGGACGTCTCGGGAGAGGATCTCGCCTGGTTCTGGCGGTCCTGGTTCCTTGGGAACGGGTACCTGGATCAGGCGGTGAGCTCCGTTCAGTCGCAGGGCGACACGACGGTCATCACGATCACGAACCGTGGAGACGTCGTCATGCCGATGGAGCTCCGACTCGTGTACCGGGACGGCACGGACGAGTGCCTGCGGCTGCCGGTCGATATCTGGAGGGAGGGGGACACGTACACGAGGGAGGTGGTCAGCAAGAAGGTGCGTACCGTCCACGTGGACCCGCGCGGCATGCTTCCGGACGTGAACCGAAGCAACAACGTGTGGGGCCGGGGCGTCGTCACGCGCGTCGATAAGTGCTAGGCGAGACCACGCGGCGAGACCATGCCAGGGGTGCCGTTATTGATTCGGACCGAATCGATGGTGGGGATGCCGTAACTAAGGCATTCGCCCCACCAAGATTTGCAAAATATAATGTTCGCCGCTTTACGGGGTTGCGTCGGCAAAAGTTTTTTTTTATCATGTTATCGTGCTTAAGGAGAAGGCACCGGCGTTCCGGAACGTCGCGCCCTCTGGCAGAAGCACTGGTCGCCCGACAGGCGATCGACCGAAGAGCTTAGGTTCGGAGGTCGGAGCGTCAAACCGCGGGTCGGGTGAAGCTGGTACCAGACCGGTGTGGTTTCGGAAGAGAAGCGCAAATCGACCGAGACAGAATTGCCAGGCGGTAGAGGTTTGATCGAAAGGTCAGATCGAAATTCTCTTCTCGGCCCCCGACACTCTTCGGAGTGCGCGGGGGCTGAGTACATCCAGCTAGTACGTCCGGGCACACCTGGATCGACGTGGCCACCAACCGCCAATCCTCATCCGCCCTCATCGGCTCCGCCTCTTCGCTGGAACCCCGTCCTCCTCCGTCCGCCGGAGGCAGGCCTGACCCAATACTACGAAGCACGGGTTTTTCAAAACCTGCGAGGTCGCGGGTGTGGATAACGCGTGGACAAAAAGGCAGAGAATTCAGTCCCGCGGCCTCGTCCAGCGCAAACCCTTCGCTGGTCGAGTTTTCCCCGCTGTTGTGGATTGCTCATTGCCGCCGCGTTTGTCGGTGCGTGACCGCCCGGGGCACGGCGGGTTGACGCCAAGGACCCGCCTTACTACCGTGCAGCTGTCCCGCCTGTACGCCTAACCGTTGATTCGTCAGCCGCAGTAACCAGCTGAAGAATGCTGTAACTCGCGGTCGTATCACGCGATGGCGTGAGGCAGATGACACATCGGTGGCGTTCAAACATGGCGGGGGACAGTGGAGCCACGCCCGTTTCGAAGCGGGAGCGTGGCGCCGTGGCATCTCCGCCCGCCGTTCCCAAGCCTCTTTCCCGCTCGGTGCTCTGGATGCCACGGAGCTGGGACACCAGCGATGCATCGGTAGGACGGGGCATCGATCTCTTCATCTGGCAGAAGCCGCTGCGCGAGATCGCCGGACACATCACCCGCCCAGGGGCCGCCGAAGGCTACGGACTTCTCACCGGCGCTCTTTATCACTGTCCCGTCTCCGGCACCTCCTATCTGGCCATTGACGATGCGCACCCGGCCGACGACGTGCTTCCGAAGGGGGAGGATCCACAGCACATCCCCGGCTTCCGCGAGTTCTGGCTCGAGGTCAGCATGCAGGCGAACGCCAGGGAACGGCAGCTCGTTGGATGGTACCATGCGCATGTGAGGCTAGGCGTGGTGTTCTCGAAGTGGGATGAACGGCTGCACGTCCACCATTTTCCGAACCGATGGCAGTGCGCGCTCGTGCTGACTTCCAACCTGAAGGCGTTCGAAGGAGGCTTCTTCCAACGAGACTCAGTGAGCGGGGCGTTCGGGAGCACGTTGGCCCCGTTCTATGAGGTTCTCGCGGAGCGGGCGATACGCGACGAGCCCGTAGCTACCACGGTCGGGTGGGAGAACTATCGGGCTGACCGCCCGGTGATGAAACCTCCTCACCCCCCTGCCCGAGAGGCCGCCTTTGAGTTTGTCTCGCTGGAGGACACGCTCAGCGCCGGCGATCCCCAGGGCAACGGCGCGCCCGTGGAAGCTCACGAGGACGTGGCGAGTAGCCTCGTCGCCGATGAGGAGGCCACAGCGGACAGCCCGAGCGGCCCGGCAGGTATCGTGGGCACCGAGTGGCAGAAGATCCGGACGGAGGAGGGGCGGGCAACAGTGGAGGCAGTCGGTGCGGAAATTGGGGGGGCGCCCGCCCCAACTCCATTCCTGCTACCGGATCTACCCGATGCACCGCGAATGTGGCGTCCCGACCAATTCGCCTTGCAGCGGCGTAGCTGGCTCGCTGCGGCTGGCCTTGTCGCGCTGGCCGCCGTGGCGCTCACAGTCCTGGTGAGCGCTCGACGTATCAGGCTTCCGTCGTTCTCCGATGGAATCAGCCTGGAGCTCAGCGCTCCGGCGCGTATGCTGGACAGCAAGCTGTCGACCTCGGCCGGCCTCGGCGGCGCGATCACGGTCTCGGGTCGTGAGCTGGCGGCCGGGATCGACGAGTATCGCAGCGTCCGTGCCACAGACGGTGACGGGTCGCCGGACTGCGCCGCTCTCGGAGCGGCGTATGACCGAGTGGAAGCCGCCTACGCCACGTTGCTCGAGGCAGCGGCCGCGTCACAGGCAACGGCCGTGTCGCGGGCAGAGGCGGCCGGCGGACCGGTGGAGGCGCTCCTCGTAGAGGCCGAGGCCGCCCGGCTCGACTACCAGCAATCTGGGTGCCCCGTGGCAGATCGCTGAGATAGAGTCCGGTTGCCCCTGGCAGGAATCCGGTCGCCCCAGCCGCGCTCGCGCGT
>JAPULH010000215.1 GCA_027295155.1 Gemmatimonadota bacterium | reverse complement strand
GCATGCTGAAGGAACGCATGACCTACGAGATCATGACTCCGGAACTGGTAGGCGCTCCCGGCACACAATTGGTCTTGGGAAAACACTCCGGACGGCACGGCCTGCGCAACCGGTACAAGGAGCTCGGCTACGACCTGAGTGATGAGGAGCTCGAACAGGCCTACAAGCTGTTCACGCTCGTCGCGGACCAGAAGAAGTCGATCCTCGACGAAGACCTCCTGGTCATACTGCACCACGGGGCCATGAAGGACGCCCCCGAGTCGTTCCGGCTGGTCGAGCTGGACGTGAACTGCGGAGGCAAGTGGTCCACCGCACGCGTCAAGGTGTCGCACCACGACGAACCCCCGAGGGAGGCGTCCGCAAAGGGCGACGGTCCCATCGCCGCGGCGTTCTCGGCCATCGACGAACTGATCGAGGGCACGGTCGAGATCATCGACTTCGAGATCGTGGCGGCCACGCCGGGCCGGGACGCGATTGGGGAGGTGAACCTTCACGCTCGCATCGGCGGACGGACGTTCGCCGGGCGGGGCGCCTCCACCGACGTCGTGCACGCTGCCGCCCGCGCCTACGTCAACGCGCTCAACAAGGCCGAACAGGCCGAGGCCCTCAAGGAGGCGAAGTTGGAGGCGGAGAGCTCGCTCGGGGGCCGACCTTGAAGTGGCGGATCGCCGTCCTCGGCGGAGACGGCGTCGGCCCCGAGGTCATGGAAGCGGCTCTGGAGGTGCTGAGAGCGGCGGCAGGGCGGTTCAGCCATGAGTTGACCATCGACATTCAGGACGTGGGATACGCCGCATTCGAGCGGAGTGGGAACCCCCTCCCCGAGGAAACCTTGGCGGCCTGCCACGATGCCGACGCCGTGCTTCTCGGGGCAGTTGGGGATCCGCGCTCGGAGGAGGTGCCCGTCGAGCTGCGCCCGGAGGCCGCGCTCCTGGCCCTTCGTAGGGAGATGGGTTGCTACGCCAATCTTCGCCCGGTTCGGCTCCTCCCCGCCCTGGCGTCTGCCTCTCCGTTACGACCGGAGATCGTGGAGGGCACCGACCTCGTGATCGTCCGCGAGTTGGCCGGTGGGCTCTATTACGGCGAGCCGCGTGGCCCCGTCGACGACGGGCGGGCCGCGGTGGACACCATGAAATACCATCAGGACGAGGTGGCCCGCATCGCGCGGGTGGCCTTCGAGACGGCGCGTGGGCGCAGGAAGAGCGTGGTATCGGTGGACAAGGCCAACGTACTGCACAGCTCACGACTCTGGCGCAGGGTGGTGAACGAGATCGCCGAGGAGTATTCGGACGTCGAGTGCGACCACATGCTTGTCGACCGCGCGGCAATGGAGCTGGTGCTGAACCCTTCCAGCTTCGACGTGATGCTGACGCCCAACCTGTTCGGTGACGTGCTCAGCGATGAGGCTGCCGCGGTCATCGGATCCATCGGCCTGCTGGCCTCTGCGAGCATCGGAGGGGATGGCGGCATCTTCGAGCCGGTACACGGATCCGCTCCGGACATCGCCGGCACCGGGACCGCCAACCCCCTCGCGATGATCCTCTCGGCCGCCCTCCTGCTCCGCCACGTCTACTCGCTCGAAGCGGAGCCCGCGGCCATCGAGAACGCGGTGGCACAGGTGCTGAAGGACGGGCTCCGAACCGCTGACCTGGCCGGAGACGGCGAGGCAGCCGTAGGAACGGCAGAGATGGGGTCGGCGGTCGCCGCTGCCATCTCGAGTGAAAAGGTGAGCGCCGATGCCTAGAACCATGCTCGACAAGCTCTGGGATGCGCACGTCGTTCACAGCCAGGCCGACCGCCCGGACCTGTTGTACATCGACCTTCACCTCATCCACGAGGTGACTTCACCGCAGGCGTTCGAGGGGCTCCGGCTCGCTGGACGAGGGGTGCGGCGGCCCGACCTGTGCGTCGCCACGGTGGACCACAACGTGCCGACCACCGACCGGTCCCTTCCGATTCTGGACGATTTGGCTCGAATTCAGATCGATACGTTGCGCAAGAATGCCGAGGAGTTTGGCATCACACTTTACGACATCGATAGCCCGCACCAGGGGATCGTCCACGTGATGGGACCGGAGATGGGGATCACCCAGCCCGGCATGACCATCGTCTGCGGAGACAGCCACACCTCCACGCACGGTGCCTTCGGGGCGCTCGCCTTCGGCATCGGAACGTCGCAGGTAGAACACGTGCTGGCGACGCAGTGCCTGCCGATGTCCCGTCCGAGATCCATGGAGATCCGCGTGAACGGTGATCTCCCCTTGGGTGTCACCGCCAAAGACCTGATTCTGGCGATCATCCGCCAGATCGGGGTGGCCGGCGGCGTCGGACACGTGATCGAGTATACCGGAGAAGCCGTGCGCGCCCTGTCCATGGAGGCCCGCATGACCGTGTGCAACATGTCGATCGAGGCCGGTGCGCGGGCGGGGATGATCGCGCCCGACGAGAAGACCGTGCGCTATCTACGGGGTCGGCCGGGTGCTCCCGAAGGAAACGCATTCGACGAGGCGGCAACCCGATGGGTAGCGGTCGGAACCGACGCGGGAGCCGTTTTCGACCAGACCGTGGAGATCGACGCCGCCACGCTGGAACCCTACGTGACGTGGGGCACCAACCCGGGGATGTCCGTGGGGATCACGGGCGCGGTACCGGGCCCTGAGCCGGAAGCGTCCCCCGATGACCGAGAGGCCGTGGAGAGGGCGCTGGAATACATGGCGCTCGAGGCGGGTACGCCCATCCAGGAGATCGAAATCGACCGCGTGTTCCTCGGATCATGTACGAACTCACGCATCGAAGACCTGCGCGTCGCTGCGAGCGTCCTGAAGGGAAAGCGGGTGCACGAAAGGGTGAAGGCGATGGTCGTTCCGGGCTCCGCGACCGTCAAGCGCATGGCCGAGGAAGAGGGCCTGGACCGGATTTTCCGAGACGC
>JAPULH010000214.1 GCA_027295155.1 Gemmatimonadota bacterium | reverse complement strand
CCCGCACGCGCTCGGCCTGGCCGTACCGCTGGTGGTGGCGGTATCGACGGCCCTGGCAGCGGGAAACGGCCTTCTCATCCGCGACCGTTCCGCCTTCGAGACCGCCCGAGAGCTCCAGGCCGTCATCTTTGACAAGACGGGGACGCTCACGGAGGGGCGGTTCGGCGTCACGGACACGCTCCTCCTGTCGGATCCCTCGACCTCGTCGACGCACGAGTACTCGGAGAGCGAAGTCCTCCGTTACGCGGCGGCCGTGGAGGCGCGCTCCGAGCACCCGATCGCACAGGGCATCGTGGCGGCCGTGAAGCGCGCGCCGCCCGTGGCTGGCTTCCGGGCGATCCCGGGCAAGGGCGCCGAGGGCACGGTGGAAGGCATGCAGGTGAAGGTGGTGAGCCCCGGCTACGTGAAGGAGCTCGGCGTCGAAGCGAAGGACCCGCGCCTGGACGAGCTCTCCGCCCAGGGCAAGACGGTGGTCTTCGTCCTCATCGATGGAGGTCTCGCCGGCGCGATCGCGCTCGCCGACATCATCCGGCCCGAGTCACGGCGAGCCATCTCCAGGCTGAAGGAGATGGGCGTTCGCACGATGATGCTCACGGGCGACAACGAGAGGGTGGCCGAGTGGGTGGCCCGGGAGATCGGCCTGGACGAGTACTTCGCCGAGGTCCTGCCCGACGAGAAGGCCGAAAAGGTCAGGGAGGTGCAGGCGCGAGGCTTACGGGTGGCGATGACCGGAGACGGGGTGAACGACGCGCCGGCCCTCGCGCAGGCCGATGTGGGCATCGCGATCGGGGCGGGGACCGACGTGGCGGTGGAGACGGCCGACATCATCCTCGTCCGGAGCAACCCAGAGGACGTCACCGCGATCATCCGCCTCTCCCGCTCGACCTACCGGAAGATGCTCCAGAACCTGTGGTGGGCCGCCGGCTACAACATCATCGCGATCCCGATCGCCGCGGGCGCTCTCTACGGGGCCGGCATTCTTCTGGGGCCGGCCGTGGGCGCCCTGCTGATGTCCGCCAGCACCGTGATCGTGGCGATCAATGCCCGGTTGTTGCGCGGCTAGACTCGCGCTCGTCCCTCTACATGCGCAGGTGTACAGGTAGAGATGCGGCGTTCAGCCGGCGGTGGTGAAGCCAAACGCCATCCCGTAGCTGCCGTTCTGATGCCTCCACCCGTCGCCCATGTGAGCCATGCCACCCGCCGGACCACCAGCGCTCGAGCCGCCGCCCGGGCCGCCTCCCATCATGCCGGCGTTGAACATCTCCTCGCCCACCCAGTGGCCGCCCATCTGCCCGCCGTGGTGATCGAAGTTCACCGGGTCACCCTCGTGATCCCTCATGCCGCCGCCCAGGTGGATCGTGTACATCGTCGACGGCTTCAGGGGCTCGGCCGGCGTGAAAGTGAGCGTCATGTGTCCGTCGGACCACCTCCACATCCCATCGACCACAGGGCCATCCACATCGCCCTCGTGAAGGTCAGCGTACTGACTCATCAGCTCCTGCATCGGCTGATCGAACCGAACGCTGATGGGATTCGTTCGCGAGACGTTGGTGCTTCCGCCCTGCGGAGCCACGACCGCGCCGCCATCCGAGCAGGCGGTCGTCCCCATGAGCAGGACGCCGAGCGTCAGCAAGGCCCCGTTCACCTTCGTCGAAGCTTTCATTCTTGAGTCTCCCCTATCTTACCGGGCGCGGCTTGCGCGTCCTCGGGTATTCCTCAGACCTGTTGGTCGCCGTTGTTCGACTTCGCGCCAACGTACGGTTCCGGAGGGCGAGCGGCTGTCCGCAAGAGTGATCCGCTTCTTGTCGGGCAGAGATAGCTTTGGCGTGTCGGGAAATCTCCCTCACCGACCGGTGTGAGGATCGAACCGAAGTTCGAGAGGAGACCGCCATCCGATGAACGGCCGCACGCGGCGTTCGCCCTGGACCACCGCCGAGGCGTACCGGACGTACGTGGCCGGAGCGCTGTGGCTCGTAGGCATCCTCATCGTCGTGCTGACTCGGGCACCCGACCAAGCTGGCTGGCTTCGGCTCCGGCTCGACACCGCCGGCCTTGTCTTCCTCGCCGCCGCCCTGATCGGCGGATGGAACTTCTTCCCGAAGGGCGTCCGCTCCGCGCGCACCCTCAAGCTGGACATGAACTTCCTGATGACGGTCGCCATCATCGGGGCGCTCCTCATCGGCGAGCCCCTTGAGGCCGCGGCCATCGCCTTTCTGTTCTCGCTGGCGGAGCTCCTCGAGGGGAGCGCCATCGTTCGCGCCCGGAGCTCGATCGACGAGCTGGTCCGCCTCACTCCGGAGCAGGCGACGGTGGTCGAGCCGGACGGGAGCGAGCGCACCGTCCCCGTATCGAAGCTGAAGAAGGGGTGGCTCGTGCGCGTGCGCCCGGGAGAGAAGGTGCCGATCGACGGGCAGGTGGTGGACGGAGAGTCATCGGTGAACGAGGCCAACCTGACGGGTGAGTCGGTCCCGGTCCCGAAGGGGATCGGCGACCCGGTGTACGCGAGCACGCTCAACCAGGACGGCTTCCTGGAGGTCGAGGCGGTCACCGACGCCGGCGACACCGCGCTCGACCGGATCGTGCAACTCGTGCGTGAAGCGCAGAGCCGCCGCTCGCCCACCGAAGAGTTCGTCGAGAAGTTCGCCCGCTACTACACGCCGGCAGTGACGGGGCTCGCCGCGCTGACCATGCTGGCTCCTCCGCTGCTCGGTCTCGGCTCGGCGCTCACCTGGTTCGTTCGGGGCCTCACCCTCCTAGTCATAGCCTGCCCGTGCGCGCTCGTCATCGCGACTCCCGTCACCGTGGTGAGCGCCATCACCAGCGCGGCTCGAAACGGCGTCCTGATCAAGGGAGGTGAGTACCTCGAGGCGTTCGGCGGCGTCTGCGCGATGGCGTTTGACAAGACCGGTACCCTCACCTACGGAAGGCTGGAGGTGACCGATGTCGTGCCGCTCTCGGGCGGCTCCGAGGAGGATCTCCTCCGCCTGGCCGCGGCCGTGGAGGCGCGTTCGGAGCACCCCATCGCGAGGGCGATCGTCGCCCGGGCCGGTCGCTCCACCATCCGACCTGCGACGGACTTTCGGGCGCGGCCCGGACGCGGCGTCGTGGCGCGGGTCGACGGAGCCGAGGTCAGCGTGGGCACCCTGGAGATGTTCCCCGGACTGCCGGCGCCGGCGCGAATGTCGGAGCTGGAGCGAGAGGGCAAGACGGTGGTCCTCGTTGGGCGTGACGGCGAGGTCGCGGCGCTCATCGCGCTGGCCGACGCGCTTCGGCCCGAAGCCCCGGAGGTCCTCCGCCAATTGCGACGCCTGGGGATTCACGAGCAGGTCATGCTCACCGGCGACCACGAGTGGGTGGCAAGGGCGATCGGGGACCGCCTGGGGATCGACAGGGTCCTGGCCTCACTCCTGCCCGAGGAAAAGGTCGACGCCGTGAGGGAGCTGGTTGCCGATCACCGTGGGGTGGCGATGGTGGGAGACGGTGTGAACGATGCGCCCGCGTTGGCCGCGTCGTCCATCGGGATCGCGATGGGAGGGGCGGGATCACCCGCGGCGATCGAGACGGCGGACATCGTCCTGATGGCCGACGACCTGCACATGCTTCCTTACAGCCGGCACATCTCCCGGCTCGCGCGCCGCCTCGTCCGCTTCAATATCGGCCTGGCGCTGGGGCTCAAGCTGGTGCTCGCGGTTGGAGCGATCGGGGGCGTCGTGAGCCTGCTCGTCGCGGTCCTCGTGGGCGACATGGGAGCGAGCCTGGCCGTCACGCTGAACGCCATGCGGCTGGCGCGCCTGCGGCAGTGAGCGAGGAGCCGCGCATCGACCGTCTCTGCCGAGTTCCCGTCGGTCTCTCGGTCCGAGTTGCGGTCGGCCTCCTGTCAGCATCGTCCGCGCTGAGCGCTCAGGAGGCCCACCGCCCTCGCTGCGGGCCGGCTCGCTGGGCGATGACGAGATTCGACTCGACGGCCTGGTAGACGAGGCGCGGTGGCTCACCGCCGATTCCATCTCCGACCTCGTGATGATCGATCCCACGGAGGGTGCCCGACCGACCGGCCGGACCTCTGTCCGTGTGCTCGTCGAC
>JAPULH010000213.1 GCA_027295155.1 Gemmatimonadota bacterium | reverse complement strand
AGCTTCGGGGCTCCGGGCTCGAGGAGTACATTCAGGTCGAGGTCCACATCGAGGGAGAGACGGAGAAACGCCTGGTCGAGCGCTTCCGTCTATAGAGAGGAGTCGGAATGCGGAGCATGTGGAAGCGGCGAGAGCGCGCGTTGATCGCCTGCTTGGCGCTCCTGGCCGCCGCATGCTCGCGGCAGGCCGTGGTCGGCTCACCCGGCACGCCCGGAGCCGGCTCCGTGGAGGCGACGCTCCACACCGACCTTAGGAGCCTTCACGCTGCCGAGGAGCGCTATTTTGAGGCGAACGCCCGATACACGAACCGGCTGGACCAGCTGGCCTTCGCGGCGAGCCCGGGTGTGGACGTGAGCATCATTCAGGGAGATCGGAGGGGCTACTCCGCGGTCGCCATGCGGGACGACCGCGAGTGTGCGGTGTTCGGTGGGGAGGCGAGACCCCCGAGAGGCTACGTGTCGCAGCCCGGGCGGGTCAGCTGCCGGCCATGAGCCGGCTCGCCGCCTTCGCCCGCCGCCGTGGCGTAGCTTACTTAGCTCCAGCTCCGGGTTGACGCCCGGCGCTTGCGGCGCTTCCTGCGCCGCTCGGCGGCTTTCATCTTTCGCCGTTTGGCTTCGCTGGGTTTCTCGTAGAACCTGTTCTTCTTGATGTCGCGGAAGATGCCGGCACGCTGCACCTTTCGCCGGAATTTCTTCAGCGCGCGATCGAGTTCTTCACCCTCATCCAGACGATACTCCAACTCTCCTCCTCCGGTTATGCGATGTTGAACAGACGGCCCAGCTTTTGCTTCAGCTGTGAGGCCAGAGTCTGGCCTTCCGCTTCGGGTGAGTCCGCGGGGACGTCGCCGGAGCCGTGGGCGGTGACGCTATGGGCCTTCGGGCCACGGTCGCCGAGGGCGACTTCGAAATCGACGGTCTCCCCCTCTTTCAGCGAGCGGAATCCGTCGCCCTGGATGTCCGTGTAATGGACGAAGATCTCCTCCCCGCCAGCTCGCCTGATGAAACCGTACCCCTTCTCGTTGGAAAACCACTTCACCGTGCCCGTTTCACGAGCCATGAATCCATCTCCTTCTCAAAACCGGGCGACGCCGCCTCCCTGGTCCCACGATACATCGAAAAAAGCACGTCGCGGGGACACCAACCTATGCCGGGAAACGGACCCTCACAACCGCCGCCGCCACCCCCCGTATACCCGGGTTGTTCCCGTGCGTTCTGCGCAAATTTGCTGCCGGAGACGACGCGGCGTATGTTGGTCGCCCTACTGACTGTTCGTCCGCGGTGCCGGACCGGCGAAGCAAGCTGGAATGGAGGATGTACATGGCCCCTCAGCTGTCCATCAAAGCGGACGGTCTTCTCGAGCTAGAGGGAAGATCGTACCATATCCCCGCCGAGTTCTCGGCCAGAGAGGTGTATAGCTACACCCGCTTGCTCGAACCGATACCTGATGTCCCCGGCGGCACGTGCCTGAACGATGAACAGAGAGCCCGACAGCGAGCCTATCTGCTCCGGCGAGCGGCAGTCTGTGTCATTCCTGGCCTTCAGATGGGGACGCTCGAGCCACTTTCCCTCCCGAGCCTGCGGACGATCCATCAGTGGATCGCCGAGCACCACCCGGAACTCTCCGAGGCGTATCAACAACTGATCGCCTGACGGGTAAGACCCTCCGGAAAAAGCTCGCGACCAAGCGACGCCTCTCTCGGCAGCCTGTCAGGAGACAGGTGCGCCGCCGATGAGAACCAACCGACAAGCCGATCGATGCAGAGGATGGGAGAGCATCTGAGACGCGCGAGAATCCTGTGCACCGTGGGGCCGGCGAGCCGGGAACCCGCCACTCTACGTGCTCTCGTGGAGGCAGGCGCCGACGGGCTACGTGTGAACTTCGCTCACTCCTCGCACGAGGAGGCGGCGACCGTCATCGGGACAATCCGAGACATCGCGCGGGATATCGGCAGGCCGCTGGCGGTTCTGGCGGACCTCCAGGGGCCGAAGGTGCGGGTGGGGGACCTCCAGGGCTCCATGGCGATCCACCTCGACCAAACGTACCGCTTCGTTCCGGAGGGACATGAGGTTGCAGAGCTTCCGGCGCAGAGCGTCATCCCCACGACCTACTCGGGGCTGGCTCAGGATCTGGAGCCCGGGGCGCGGGTGCTGCTGGACGACGGTCGGCTTGCGTTCGAGGTGGTTCGGATCGATGGGGACGTCGTGGAGGCCCGCGCCCTCGTCGGCGGGGAACTGGCCTCGAACAAGGGGATCAACCTCCCCGGCGTCACCGTGCAGACGGATTTCTTGACCAAGAAGGATCGCGCCGACCTCGAGTTTGCCGAGTCCAATCACGTCGACTACGTGGGACTCAGCTTCGTTCAGCGCGCCCGGGACCTGCGGAGGGCCAGGGAGGCGATCGGCGGCGAGGCGCTGATCGTCGCGAAGATCGAGAAGGCGCAGGCGCTGGTGGAGCTCGAGGACATCATCCGGCTCAGCGACGGCGTCATGGTCGCGCGCGGCGACCTCGGCGTGGAGCTCCCGTTCGAGGATGTCCCGATGGTGCAGAAGCGGATCATTCGCCTGGGGCGGGAGCTAGCGCGGCCCGTGATTACGGCCACCCAGATGCTGGAGTCCATGACGGGGCAGCCGCGACCCACTCGGGCCGAGGTCTCGGACGTCGCCAACACGCTACTCGACGGTACGGACGTCGTGATGCTGTCGGCCGAGACCGCGATCGGCGACTACCCGGTCGAAGCTGTTCAGGCGATGGACCGCATCATTCGACGCATCGAGGGATCGGCGCTGCCGGGGATGGACCGGGCCGGCCGCATGCCGGCCGCTGAGCGCGCACAGGTGCAAAAGTCCGCCTCCGGCGCGATCTCTGCAGCCGCGGTCGAGGCCGTGGAGCGCCTGGGGGCGAGCTGCATCGTCACTCTCACGCGAAGCGGCTTCACCGCGAGGGTCGTCGCCTCGCAGCGTCCGCCGGTTCCGATCTTGGCGATCACCGACCAGTGGCGGACGTACAACCAGCTGGCCCTGGTATGGGGTGTCCAGCCCCTCCTCTACCGGGGCGAGTTGAGCTTCGAGGGCATGCGCGACCATGCGCGGAAAGAGGTCAGACGCCTCGGCCTCGGCAGTTCGGGCGACAGGTATGTCGTCACGGCGGGAGTTCCCTTCCACGTGGCGGGAACCACGAACCTGATGCGGATCGAGCAACTGTGAGCCGCTCGGGGACCGGTCGCGACGGATCGGACCGCTCGTGAAGCTTACCTTTCTGGGTACCGGCACCTCGTTCGGCATCCCGGTTGTCGGGTGCGACTGCGCCGTCTGCACGTCCGAAGACCCCCGAAACCGGCGCGGGCGTCACGGGATTCTCATGCAGCGAGACGGCTGGACCCTGCTGATCGATGCGCCGCCCGAGCTGCGTCTTCAGCTTCTGGAGGCCGACGCTCGTGATCTGGACGCGGTCTACGTCACCCATCCGCACGCCGATCACGTCCACGGGATGGACGACCTGCGGATCTTCTCGCTGCGCTCCGGCCGGGCGCTTCCGGTGTACGTGCCCGAAGAGTACGAGAGCGAGTTGAGGGACCGATTCTCCTACATCTGGGACCCGGTGTACCGCGACCAGCCGGGGGTGGCGATCCCCGATCTCGACCTGATCACCTTCGCCGACAGGGAGCGCCTGGAGGTGGGCTGTTTCTCGCTGCTGCCGATCGCCTGCCCGCACGGTTACTACCGGAGCTACGGCCTCCGCGTGGATGACGTGGCGGTCATTGTCGATGCGAAGGAGGTCCCGGCGGACGCGGTCGACCTGCTGCGGGGGGTTGACGTGCTCGTCCTCGGTGCGCTCTGGTACGGTGACCCCCACCCGACGCACTTCAGCGTGGAAGAGGCGATCGCCGTCGGCCGCGAGATCGGCGCCGCTCGCGTCTACCTGACCCACCTCACCCACCGGCTCGAGCACGCCGACCTGGAGCGGCGGCTTCCGAGCGGGGTTCTCGCGGCCTACGACGGGCTTGTGGTCGAGTGCTAGACCAGCGGCGCATCCGCAACTTCTCGATCATCGCGCACATCGATCACGGGAAGTCCACCCTGGCCGACCGCCTCCTCGAGGCGACGGGGGCCGTGGAGCCACGGAAGATGAAGGCTCAGGTGCTCGATTCCATGGACATCGAGCGGGAGCGCGGGATCACGATCAAGCTGAACGCGATTCGCATGGTCTACGAGCACGACGGCGACAGCTATCAGCTGAACCTGATCGACACGCCCGGTCACGTCGATTTCTCATACGAGGTGAGCCGAAGCCTGGCGGCGTGCGAGGGCGCTCTGCTCATCGTCGACGCGAGCCAAGGCATCGAGGCGCAGACCCTGTCCAACGTCTATCTGGCGCTGGATGCGGGCCTGGAGATCATCCCGGTCGTGAACAAGATCGACCTGGCGTCCGCCGATCCCGAGGCGACGCGGGCGGAGCTGTGCGATCTGCTCGGTGTGGCGCCGGAGGAGGTGATCGCCGTCTCGGCAAAGCGGGGTCTCGGCATCGATGAGGTGCTCGAGGCGATCGTGGGCCGGGTTCCGGCACCGTCGGGCGATCCGGAGGCTCCGCTTCGGGCGCTCATCTTCGACTCTCAGTACGACAAGTATCGGGGGGCCGTGCCGTTGGTCCGGGTGGTGGACGGTGTTCTCCGGCCCGGGATGCGGATCACGTTCGGTACGCGCGACGCCACATACGAGGTCGGCCAGGTCGGCTACATGCAGCTGGCTTTCCGTCCCGCCGATACGCTCAGTGCCGGAGAAGTCGGATACTTCACGGCCCAGATCAAGCGCGTGGCGGACACACAGGTTGGGGACACGCTGCTGGACGCCGACCGCCCGGCCACGGAGCTTCTCCGCGGCTACCAGGACGTGAAGCCGATGGTGTTCGCCGGCGTCTATCCGAGCGACTCGGACGAGTTCGAGTCGCTTCGTGATGCGCTCGAGAAGCTGCAGCTGAACGATGCCAGCCTTCGCTACGAGCCGGAAACGTCGACCGCGCTCGGCTTCGGCTTCCGATGCGGCTTCCTCGGCCTCCTCCACATGGAGATCGTGCAGGAGCGGCTCGAGCGGGAGTTCGATCTCGATCTCGTCACGACGATACCCAACGTCTCCTACCGGGTCACCTCCACCGATGGTCGCGCCACGATCGTCGAGAACCCCAGCCTGATGCCGGAGCGCGGCCGCATCGAGCTGATCGAAGAGCCCTTTGTCCTGTGCCGGATCCTGTGCCCGGCCGACTACATTGGGGGTATTCAGGCGCTGTGCCATGACCGTCGGGGCACGTACGTGCGCATGCACTACCTGGAGTCCCAGCGCGTGGAGCTCGACTACGAGCTCCCGCTCGGCGAGATCGTCCTGGACTTTTATGACCGGCTGAAGTCGGTATCTCGTGGGTACGCGTCGCTGGACTACGAGCCGATCGGGTACCGGCGCTCGAATCTGGTAAAGCTGGACATCCTGTTGAACGGCGATCAGGTGGATGCCCTCAGCGTGATCGTTCACCGCGATCACGCGTACGAGCACGGGCGCAAGGTGACGGCCAAGCTGAAGGAGCTCATCCCGCGGCAGCAGTATCAGGTCGCGGTGCAGGCGGCGATCGGGAAGGACGTCATCGCTCGGGCGACGATCAAGCCGTACCGCAAGCACGTGACGGCGAAGTGCTACGGGGGAGACATCACGCGGAAGCGCAAGCTTCTCGAGAAGCAGAAGGCGGGGAAGAGGCGCATGAAGCAGGTGGGGTCCGTGGAGGTGCCGCAGGAAGCCTTCCTGGCCATGCGCCGGGTCGGCGACTAGGGCCGGCGTGAGCGACCGGTACATCGTCGGTGTGGACCTGGGCGGGACGTCCATCAACGTCGGAGTCGTGCCCTACGACGGAGGAACGGTTCTGGGCATGCGGTCGCTGCCCACCGATGTGCCGCGGGGTGCCAAGTTCGTCGTCGACCGGATGGTCGGCATGATCCGGGCGGCAATGAAGGATGCCCGGCGCGAGGGCGACATTCCGGCCGATGGCTTCCTCGGCATCGGCATCGGGTCGCCCGGCCCGCTCGATCGTGCGACGGGCACGGTGCTCGAGACCCCGAACCTCGGTTGGCGCAACTTCCCTCTGCGTGACCTCATCGCGAACGCCATCGGGCTGACCGCCGTGCTGGACAACGACGCCAACTGCGCCGCTCTCGGCGAGTACTGGCAGGGAGCCGGCCGGAACGTGCGGAACCTGATCGCGGTTACGCTGGGAACCGGGATCGGCGGCGGAATCGTCCTGGACGGCCGCGTCTTCCACGGCGCGTCCGACCTGGCGGGCGAGATCGGGCACATGACCATCGATTCGACGGGCCGGAAGTGCAAGTGCGGCAATTACGGCTGCCTGGAGGCGTACGCCTCCGGGCCGGCGATCGCCGCGCGCGCCGTCGAGGGATTGGAAGCCGGTGCGACGAGCCTTCTTCCGTCGCTGGTGGACGGGGATCTGAGCCGCCTCACGGCGGAGACCGTGTACGAGGCGATCGTGACGGGCGACGTGTACGCGAAGGAGGTGATGCGGGAGACTGCGAAGTTCCTCGGCACCGGCCTCGCGAACCTGATCAACCTGCTGAACCCGGACATGATCGTGATCTCCGGAGGCGTGACACGGGCCGGCGAGCACCTGCTGGAGCCGCTCCGAGCCGAGGTCCGGCGCCGCGCCTTCCGAAAGGGCTTCGAGACGTGCGAGATCGTCGTCAGCGAGCTCGGCGGGATGGCCGGCGTGGTGGGGGCTGCGGCTACTTTCCGGGTCGAGCGCTGCGGGGGGCTTGGATGAAGCGGCTCGGCGTGATCGGCACGATGGTGTGGGACACGATTCACCAGCGGGACCCCGGTCGCAGCGAGCCGGTGGAGGAGTGGGGCGGCATCTGCTATGCCCTCTCGGCCTTCGAGGCTACGGCCACGGATGGGTGGGAGCTGTTACCGATCATCAAGGTGGGTGGGGACCTCAGAGAGCGGGCGAACGACTACCTGAGGGGCCTGAGCGGCATCGCCTCGCTGGAGGGTGTTCGAACCGTTCCCGAACGGAACAACCGCGTGGAGCTCTTCTATCAGGATCAGAGCCGGCGGTGCGAGAAGCTGACCGGCGGAGTTCCGGGCTGGAGCTGGGAGGAGCTCGCGCCGCTCGCGCGCTCCTGTGACGCCGTGTACGTTAACTTTGTGGCCGGCTGGGAGTTGGATCTCCCGTCCGCTCAGGGGCTTAAGGGGGGGTTCCGGGGGCCGGTGTACTGCGACCTTCACTCGATCTTCCTGGGGGTCGGCGCGGATGGCGTCCGAGAGCCGAAGCCGCTCGCCGCGTGGAGGGAGTGGCTGCGTTGCTTCGATCTCGTGCAGCTGAACGAGGATGAGTTGGAGATGCTGGCGGGGGCCCTCGGGGATCCCTGGAAGGTCGCGGCCAAGGTCGTGGGAGAGGGTACGAAGGCGCTGCTGGTCACGCTTGGCGACCGGGGTGCCGCATGGGTCGCCGCGGCCGGCTTCGACGGGCTAGAGCTCGAGGCGGGAGAGCCACCGGCGCTCCGGCCCGGCATGCCCGCGACGACTGGTTTTGCCCCCACCCGGCTGGTCGTGCCGGATCCCGATCCGACCGGGTGCGGTGATGTCTGGGGGCTGACCTGCTTCGCGTCGCTGCTGGGTGGGGCGACGCTTCGGGAAGCGGTCGAGCGGGCCAACACGCTGGCGGCCCGGAGCGCGGCGCACCGGGGCGCCTCTCAGCTTGGACGGCTGCTGGCGGACACGTCTTCGATATTGAGTGGAAGATGAGCCGGGTACTCCAGGTCCCGGATGTCCTCGATGAGAACACCTTCGAGGATCTGATCTCCGAGTTGGCTCGGGCGCGAGGGGGCGAGAGACTGCTCTTCGACGCCCGGCACGTTCGCTGGGTGTCGCCGTACGGGCTCATCGGGCTCCTCGCTGCCGGCCAGGTGGGACGAGACCGCACGGGGCTCGCTCCCGCCATCGAAGCGCCCGAGTCATCTGACGTACGAAGTTACTGGGAGCGGATGGACTTCTGGCAAAACGCCGCACCGATCTACGAGCTGGGCTCCCGGCCGGCGCGCCAGCACTCCCGCTCCGACGCGCTTCTCGAGATCACGCCGATCCGCTCCCATCAGGACGTTCACGCGGTCGTGGAGCGCGTCCGGGAGCGCGCGGCGCTCATCCTGGAAAGCCGCCTGCACTACCCGAAGTCCGCGGTGATCCAGTTCAGCGTCATGCTCTCCGAGGTGTGTCAGAACATCCTGGAGCACGCGGAGGCGGTCGGGTGGGTGTGCGCGCAGACATACCACTGGAAGCGCCGGCTCGGCCGCGATGTCCTCGTCCTCGCGGTGATGGACGTCGGGGTCGGATTCCAGGGCTCCTTGGCCGCCGAGCATGCCCGGCGGTACGGGGACAGGTGGTCCGCGGCCACCGCGCTCGAAGCCGCGTTCCTCAACGGTGAGTCGCGCTTCCGTGATCCGGGTAGGGGGCAGGGCCTGCAGGCGATTCGCAGGCAGGTCACCAAGTGGAACGGTGTGGTGCGCATCCGCAGTGGAGACGCCATGATCGCGCGGGTCCCGGACTGGGACGATATTTCGCCTCTCAGGACCGGCCTTCCGCACCTTCCCGGGGCCCAGGTGCTCATCGTGATGCCGGCCCGCGTGGAGGAGCCGGTTCCGGCATGAACGCCGGGCGGCCTGCACGGCATCCTCTTGTTTCCGAGGCCAGCCTGTACAGCTGCCTCGTCACCCGCCATACGGGACGCGCCGTTCGGACGAGCATCGAGGAACAGGTGGCCGGCTGTGCGGGAGAGGTCCTTACGGTCCTCGACTTTCGAAACGTGCAGGTCATCGACTTCAGCTGCGCCGACGAGATCGTTGCCAAGCTGGCCTGGGTCGCCGTGGAGCAGCGGCGGAAGGGCGGAGCGAAACCGACCAGCCCCCGGCGCAGCTTCGTGCTCGTGCGGGGCCTGGAGCAGCACCATTGGGATCCAATCGATTCGGCCCTTCGGAGGCGGGCTCTGGCTGTCGCCGCCGAGCGCTCCGACGGGAAGCCCGTTCTCCTCGGAACCGTGGACGAGCCCGAGGCGCGGCTGTGGCATCTGGTGTGCGAGTATGAGCGGGTGTCGCCGGCGCCGCTGGCGGGTGAGCTCGGTCTGCCGGAACGGGAGGTGAGGAGCTGCCTTGACGGTCTTCACCGGAGGCGTCTGGTCCTACGTGAGGCGGGTCAATATGTCTCGTTTCGCCGGCTGATGGTCGAGAGTTCGCGACGGGCGGGTGGTCGGCGCGAGTTAAGTCCGGGGTGAGCGGGCGGTCGGCGCGCGCTTCCCGCGGTCCATGAGCTGGCGGTCGATCGCCCGGGCGGTCCTCCGTGGCCTGATGGTCGCCCTCTTCGTCGGCGCGGCGGCCGTGACGTTGGCCTTCTTCTATCTCCGCTCCTCCGTTCAGACTCTTGGAGGGACCATCCGGGTGTCGGGGCTGAGCGATCCCGTCGCGGTCGTGATCGACAGCTTCGCTATCCCCCACCTCTACGCCGCCGGCGAGCAAGACCTCTTTTTCGCGCAGGGTTACCTGCACGCGTCGGAGCGGCTGTGGCAGATGGAGATGTTCCGGCGCGTTGCCCAGGGCCGATTGGCGGAGGTGTTCGGAGAGCGAGCGCTGCGCGCGGACCGGGTGATGCGAACGCTCGATCTCTGGGGAGCGGCCGGACGGACTGTGGAGGCTCTTGGGCCCGAGTGGCTGGGCATCTTGGAGGCGTACGCCGCGGGAGTGAATGCGCGCCTCGACACGTGGGACGGCCCTTTCCCTCCGGAGTTTCTGCTGCTGGGTATCGATCCGGAGCCGTGGGAGCCCCGCGCGACGGCCGCGATCGGCAAGGTGATGGCGCTGGACCTGTCCGCCTGGCGAGCCGAGCTCGCGCGCTTCTATGCCGCGGCCATCCTGCCGGCCGAGAAGGCCGCGTACCTGCCCCCACGCTATCCGGAGTGGGGGCCCACGATCCTGGATCACGCGGTGGCGATACCTGCCGGCGCGGCGGCCGCGACCACGCGCGCCGCGGAGAAGCTGGTGGCCGGTGACGATGCCAGCGTCGCGGATGATGCCAGCGTCGCGGATGATGGCTCGGCTTGGGCGGAGGCGGTCGATCTGCTGTCGCGGTTCGCGTTTCGGGCATCGAACGCCTGGGTCGTCGGCCCGTCTCGCACGGCCCACGGTGGGGCGCTTGTGGCGAACGACATGCACCTCGGGCTCGATGCCCCCGCGAAGTGGTATCTCCAGGCGCTTCACGCCGAGGCGACGGATTATCACGTGGCCGGACTCTCGCTCCCGGGCGTGCCCGGCGTCGTCGTCGGGTACAACCGCGGTGTGGCCTGGGGCTTCACCAACGGGATGACTGACGATATGGCGTTCGCGATCGAGGCGCTCAACCTCGACCGCACCGCGTACCGGGACGGTGATGCCTGGCGGGAGTTCGAGGTGCGCTCCGACACGATCGCCGTGCGCGGTCGTGACGAGCCCGTGGTGCACGCGATACGCCGTACGGTTCGCGGTCCGATCATCACGGATGTCATGCCGCCGCTCGGCGCCACCCTATCCGTCCTCTGGGTCGGCGGGCGCGCCACATCGGAGATGGAGGGCCTCCTCGGGATGAACCGGGCGACCGATCCGGAAGCCTTCGATGCGGCGATCCAGAGGTTCGACTCGCCGCAGCAAAACATCGTGTACGCCGCCTCCGATGGAGTGATCGGGTATCGCTTGAGCGGAACGCTCCCGGTACACGTGGACGGAGATGGCTCTCTCCCGGTGGAGTTCGACCGGATCGGCGACTCGTGGAGCTCCTTCTGGCCGCCCGCAAGCCACCCTGCCACGAGAGATCCCGCGGCCGGCTTCATCGCGAGCGCCAACAACCTGCAGGCCCCCAACCTGTTCGGGATCATCGGGACGGACTACGCCGCCCCGTTCCGCGCCCAGCGGATCAGCGACCGGCTGGAGAGCGGAGCGCGCTGGACGCTCGAGGACATGGCCGATCTCCAGCACGACACCTACAGCATGCTGGCCGAGCGTGTCGGAGCACGCGCTGTCGCTGCTGCCCGCCGGGCGGGCGAGGATTCGGCCGCCGCGATCCTGGAGGCGTGGTCGCGGGATGTCGGGTTGGATGCGAGAGGGGCCAGCACGTTCTACGCCTGGTTCTACCGGCTGCGCGAGCTGGTCGCCGCCGACGAGTACGAGGGGCAACCGTGGAAGACGTTCCCCCCCATGGTGCTGGTGCGAATCCTCGAAGAGGGTGGGGGGCCGTGGGTGGATGACGTACGCACGGACTCCGTGGAGACGCTGCTCGGGCTGGAGGAGATGGCGATCCGGGATGCGGTTCGGGCGACCGGTCTCCGTCCCTGGGGGGAGCTCCACTTCGAGCGATCGGTTCACGTGCTGGGTCGCTCACCATGGCTCGAGCGCCTGTTTCGGTTCGACATCGGGCCATATCCGGCGCCCGGCGGGCCCCACACGGTCCGTCCCGATGACTACTCGCGCTGGAACGCTCTGGATTCCACGTCGTGGGTTCCGCCGTACATCGGCGACTACGGGCCGTCGGAGCGTTTCGTGGCCGTCCTCGGCCCGGAGGGCAACGTCGGCTACTTCCTGCTGCCAACGGGTCAGAGCGGCAACCCGTTCAGCCCTCACTACCGAGACATGGCTCGGCGATGGAACGACCCGAAGCTGATCCCGGTCCCGCTCGAGCGCCGGCAGGCGGAAGCCAGGGCGGTCCGGCGGGTTCAGCTCCTCCCGCTTTCCCGGTGAACGGAACCCCTGATCGCCGGGCACGGTATGTCTTTTTGACCGGTCCGAAGGGGCCGGCTACCTTGGTGCGGAAGCCCCTAGAAGCGCGTAGCGGTATGAGCGATCCAGCCAGCATAGCCAGCGTCCGGGAGAAGATCGAGGATGTGCTCGCCTCGGTCAGACCCGCCATCCGCTCGGATGGTGGAGACGTGGAGCTTGTCGACTACGATGAGAAGGAAGGCCTCGTCCAGCTCCGCATGCTGGGTGCCTGCTACGCATGTCCGATGTCGATGATGACGCTGAAGGCAGGGATCGAGCAGCGTCTGCGCATGCAGGTCCCCGGAGTGCGATCCGTCGAGGCCATCTGACATCCCCCATGAAGGATAAGCCCCGCCCAGCGGAGGCCTCGACGGATAAGGCGTCGGCGGGGGAGGCCGCGGCCTCGGACGGCCGGCGCAAGGGCCGCCGCTCGCTGCCCGTCGTTGGCCCGGGGGCGGGAAGCACGGGGCCGGCGCCCGAGGCCCCGCCGCGACCGCAGGGCATGCGGCCGACGGAGAGCGATCGGGCGTCAGCCTCCACGCATCCGCGAGATGCCGAGCGGCTGGAGGGGGTCCGGCATGTGATCGCGGTCAGCTCGGGCAAGGGGGGCGTGGGCAAGTCGACCGTGTCCACGAACCTGGCGGCCGCGTGGGCTGCGATGGGCCATCGAGTGGGCCTTCTGGACGCCGACATCTACGGCCCTGACATTCCGGCCATGTTCGGAGTCTTCGCCAAGCCCCGGATGCAGAACGACCGAGTGATTCCGCTGGAGGCGCACGGCGTGAAGCTGATGAGCCTCGGCTTTCTTGTGGACGAAAACACCCCTGCCATCTGGCGAGGCCCGATCATCATGGGAATCGTCCGCCAATTCCTTCAGCAGGTGGATTGGGGAGAGCTGGATTACCTGATCGCCGATCTCCCCCCGGGCACCGGGGATGCGCAGCTCTCGCTATTACAGCTGGTGCGGGTGTCGGGAGCGGTCATGGTGACGACACCCCAAGACGTAGCCGTGGGCGGGGTGCTGAAGGGCATCCGGATGTTTCAGACGCTCGAGGTACCTGTGATCGGGGTGGTCGAGAACATGCGGGGCTTCGTTTGCCCGACTTGCGAGAGCGTGCACGACATCTTCGGGTCGGGTGGAGGCGAGAAGCTGGCGGCCACGCTCGATCTGCCGTTTCTCGGCGCGATCCCACTCGGCATGAGCGTGCGAGAGCAGGCCGATCGTGGCGTGCCGAGCGTGATTGGCACGCCCGACTCGCCCGAGGCCGTCGCGTTCCGGCACGTCGCGCAGACCGCGTCAGAGCGGATCGCCGAGCTGGAACCCGAGCTTGCCTGAAGCGCTGCTGAAAAACCGCAGCAGGTCGCTGAGAAACCTGAGGGCCACACCGTAGCGGTAGATCCCACACGCGGCGCGGTCGGGCCGGCGGTCCTTCGGCTGGCCGGCCCCGTGGTCGCCGCCGGCGTGCTCGAGACGTCCTTCAACCTGGTCGACACCTTCTGGGTCGGACGGGGGCTCGGCTCCACAGCCCTGGCGGGCGTTGCGACTGGGGGCTTCGTGGTGTGGATCGTCCTCGCGGCCGCCTCACTGCCGATGGTGGGCCTGACCGCGGTGGCCAGCCGGCGGCACGGTGAGGGCGACAGGCGCGCGGCGGCCGGCGCCGCATACCAGGCGCTCTGGCTCGGCCTCGGTCTGGCGGTGGTGATCGGCGCCGCCGGCCTCGGGGGGCTGGGAGCCCTCTTCGCGCTGATGGGGACGCCGCCGGAGGTGACCGCCGAGGGCGCGAGCTACCTGGCGGTCTATCTCGCCGGCGTGCCGCTCGTCTTCAGCTACTTCGTTCTCGAGGCGGCGTTCCGCTCCGCCGGTGACACGCGGACGCCCCTCCTCATCCTGCTGCTCTCGGTGAGCCTGAACTTCATCCTCGATCCTCTGCTGATCTTCGGACCCGGGCCGATCCCCGCGATGGGCGTCGAGGGAGTGGCGGCGGCCACGCTGGCGACGCGAGCCCTCGGCTGCGCGATCGGGTTTCCCCTCCTGGCACGCCGAGGCCTCATCGCTCGCAAGAGGCTCGACCCCGCACAGATTCGAAGGATCGCTCGTATCGGGGCTCCGCTGGCCGTAAGCGGAGTGGTCTTCTCCGTCGTCTATATGGTGCTGGCCCGGATAACGGCGCCGTTCGGTACCGCGGCTCTTGCGGCGCTCGGCGTCGGCCACCGCATCGAGGCCGTCAGCTACATGGTCTGTATCGGGTTCGGTGCGGCGGCGGCCACCGTCGTCGGCCAAAACCTGGGCGCAGGAGAGAGAGACCGGGCCGTCCGGGCCGGCCGGGCGGCCACCCTGTACGCGGTCTACTTCACGCTCCTGGCCGGTGCGCTCTTCCTGCTCCTGCCCCGGGAGCTGATCGGCCTGTTCTCCCCGGATCCGGCCGTGATCCGGCTGGGCGCTGGGTACCTGATGATCGTCGCTGCGGCGCAGCCGTTCATGGCTCTCGAGCTGGTGCTGGAGAGCGGAATGGCCGGAGCCGGCTACACGGCACGGCCGATGCTCGCTTCCGTGCTGCTCACGGGCCTGCGCGTGCCCCTCGCCCTGTGGCTCTCATCGATACTGGGCGTGGTCGGCATCTGGTGGTCGATCACTGGAACGGGGATCGCGCGCGGGGCCGCCATGGGTGCATTCTGGAGGACGGGAACGTGGCGGCAGAGCCGAGTGTGACGAGGCGCGAATGGCGGCGATAACCCTCACGACGGACTACGGGTCGGCAGATGGCTATGTCGGCGAGGTGAAAGGCGTGCTCGCCACTCGAGCTCCTGGCGCCGCCCTGATCGACGTAGCCCACGAGGTCGCGCGCGGTGATGTGCGCGGCGCGGCCTGGAACCTCCGGCGGATCTGGACGCGCTTTCCGGTCGGGACGATCCACCTTGCGATCGTGGACCCGGGCGTGGGCGGCGAGCGTCTCGCGATCGTCGCGCGCTCCGCCGATCGGTGGTTCGTCGGTCCCGACAACGGCCTCATCACCCTGGTGGACCGGGCGCACCCCGTCAGAGAGGCTCGGCGGATTCGACCGGAATCAGGAGAGCGACCGCTCTCCGACACGTTCCATGGCCGTGACGTGTTTGCGCCGGCCGCCGCCCACCTCGCCGCCGGCAAGTCGCCCGACGAGATTGGTCCGTCCGTCGAGCCGTCGCGCCTCGAGCGGCTCGACATCCCGGAGCCCGAACGTGACGGTCCGCTCCTCCGCGGCCACGTCCTCCACGTCGACCGGTTCGGCAACCTGATCACGACCGTGCCGAACGACTGGCTGCCCGTGGCGGCCGAGGCGGAGATAGCGGGGGTGAGGATTCCGGGAGTGTCGGCGAGCTACGACGCGGTGGAGCCGGGCCATCTCCTCCTCACGCGCGGCTCCGGTGGCACGCTGGAGATCTCGGTTCGCGACGGGCGGGCCAGCGAGCGCCTCGGAGTGCACCGAGACGCGGAGATCGTCGTGCGGCCGGCCGGGCCCGAGAGCTAGCAGGTCGGCGAGCGACCTACCTAAGGAACCAGCTCCACGTCGATGGCCCCGAGCGCCGTGTCGAGCTGGAGCTCAAAGTGATGCTCCGCGCCCGCCCAGCTGGGAGAGCGGTAGCCGTCGTCGACCTTACGGAAGCCCGGCGCGTTGAAGGATGTCAGGAAGGTGCTCTTCCTGATCCACACACCGAGATCCGCCGGCAGGCGAAGCTTGAGCGAGCCGATCCCCATGCGGATCGTGCCGGTCGCGTTCCCGTCCCAGGCGCCGGTGAAGTCCAACACCACGTCGCCCACGCCGCTCTTCAGCTCGAAACGCTCAAAGCGGGCGTTGCCCAGCCCTTTGGTTCGGATCTCCGCGGCTCCGACGCGGATCACGAGCTCGGCCATCCGGACGGGGTTCGGAGCGGAGAACGACAGCTCGGTGTCGCTCGCCCCGGTGGTTATCTCGAACCGGGAGAGCACCACGCCCCCCAGCTCGATCTTGCTCTTGGCGGCGCCGATCGTGAGCTTGAGGTCGGTGGGAAGCCGCTGTCCCAACCTCAGGTGCAGAGTGCCGCTCGACTCGTCCAGCTCCCGCAGGTCGTGGAGGTCGAAGGAGAGCTCGGGATCGAAGTCGCCGTCGTCGACGTCTTCCGATGACAGCGCCTCGATCCAATCGCCTCCATCGCCCGCCGTCGTGAGACCTACCTTTAACCGGGCTCTTCCCTCTGTCAGGTCCCACCTGCGCACCGGCTTGAACTTCCGGGAGTCATACGTCATTCGAACGTCGTACAGGAGCTCGCCCGCATCAGGTTCGATCTCGAGGACACCCGCGCCGTACACGATCTCCAGAGCGAACGATTCGGTGATCGAATGTGACTGCCGAGCGGAGCGGAACTCCGACCACTCCTGTGCCTGGAGAGTGGCCGCGTGCACCGCCAGGAGAGGGGCGAAAAGCAGGCCGGCGAGCAGCCAACTGGCGCCTGCGGATCGGACAAAGAGCAGGGTCCGCGCCCGGCTCACGCGACGTCCTCCTTCGCGCGCTTCCCGCGCATGTACGGGATGAAGTCGGAGAAATAGCCCTTCCCGTAGTCCGTTCTCGTTCCGCCCCGCGAGAGGATCACGGCGCCCAGGCCGATCGTGACGGCCAGCCAGGTCAGCAGAAAGGCGGCGAACCACGTCAGCCCCCTCAGGAACGAGAGGGGTCCGCCGAACAGGTGAAGGATCGAGCCCAGGGCGAACGGCATCAGGAGCAGCGCGAGCCCGCTCAGTACGTAGTAGTACGAGTTGGACCGGCGCAGCCGGTCGAGCAGCTCGCTCCGGAAGCGTCGGGCCGCCAGGATCTCGCCCGTCGCATGGGCCACCGCCACGTAGCCGCCCACCAGTGCCACCACGACTGCCAGGGCGAAGAACGGAATCAGCAGCCAGGTGATCACCCCCACACAGAGGATCAGAGACACCGGGAAGAAGAGCACCTCTCCGGCAAGCCCGAGGCCGAAGGAGCGCGACATGTTGTTCCGGGCGGTGTCCGCGACCACCTCGAGCCGGGGTCGCGCGAAGTAAACAAGGCCTAGTCCGGCGAGCCCGAGGCCGATGAACCAGCCCAGCACGGTTCCGAGGCCCTCCATGGAGAGCTCGAAGTTGCGGTAGACCCGGCCGAAGAAGCCCGGTCGATTCGGCTTGATCTTGATGATGTCCGCGCGCGAGGCGATCCGACCCCGGATCTCGGGTGCCACCGCGAGCGGCGCCACCGAGCGAGGATGAAGTGGCACGACGGAGAGAAGCTCCCCGTCGATCCGTCCGCCGCGCTGGAGGACGTCTCCGCCGACCTGCAGGATGTCTCCCTCCACGACCGCGCTCGGCTCGAGCAGCAGCGTGCCATCCAGGACGAGTATGTTTCCGGTGACCCGGCCGCCGAGCCGCAGCTCGCCATCCAGCAGGGCAAGGTCGCCCTCGATGGTCCGGTCGCTCGGGATCGCGTAGCTGTCGTGAACGACGAGGGCGAGCATCTCGTCGGCCGATGCGGCGTCCTCACCGAGGCGTTCGAGCGACGAGTGGAGGCGCTCGAGCTGGCCGCTCAACTCGCCGACCGAAAGCAGGCCGGGGGCGATCGATACGCCATCTCCGCTCGGTCCTTCGACCATGACCTCTCGTTCGCCGATCTGCTTCCCGAGGTTGGCGGCGGGCACGCCGCCCCCAACGCCCTGGAGTGCTCGCTCCAGAATCCCGGTAGCCACTTCATCCGCTCCCGCCGGCGGCTTCCATTCCCGCAGCGCTCCCGCCAGATCCTCGGGTGAGAAAACGGCCGGGCTGCGAAGCAGATCCCTCCACGCGCTCTCCAGATCGCCGCCAGGCTCGTACCCCGCCCGTGCCACGCCATCGATGAAGAGCTGGCCCCGCTCCAGCCGGAAGCTGCGTGCGGTGCCATCTGGAAGAGAGAGCGTCAGCGCGGCCCTGTCACCGGACATCGACACGGAGGCGATGATCGCAT
>JAPULH010000212.1 GCA_027295155.1 Gemmatimonadota bacterium | reverse complement strand
CATGTCCATCAAGTTGACAGGAGGCCGGCTTCCACGCCACTTAAAGGTCGCCGATCGCGGTGCCCGAACGGGCACTCCGGCCACCTAGGACGCCATGACCCGGGGAGGGATCTCATGCCAGCATCCAAGCGAATCGCAGCCTTGGCCTTCGCAGCGGCCGCTGCCACAGCCTGCGCTCCGAGCGGAGGAGGTGAAGAGGCGCCGCCTCCGGTCGACCTCGCGGCGGAGGAGCAGGCCGTCCGCGATCTCAGCGTGCAATGGATGGAGGCGTACAGAGCGCAAGACGCGGCGACCATCGTCAACCTCTTCGCTCCGGACGGTGCGATCTTCTTTGACGGCGAGCTCCGCGAGGGCCGGGAGGCGATCCAGGCGAACATGGAGAGCGAGTGGTCCGAGTACCCCGACTTCACCATCGCCTGGAGCACGTCTTCCGTCGAAATGGCCGGCTCGGGGGATCTGGCCGTGGAGCGAGGAGCGTGGGAGTATGACCCGGACGGAGCCGGCGAAGCCGAAGGGGTCAACGGTCAGTACGTGACCATCTGGAAGAAGATCGACGGCCAGTGGCAGGTGATCATGGACGTCGGAGGGGTCCTCAACCCCGAGGAGGCGGCGGAGGAGGAAGCGGCGGAGGAGGAAGCGGCGGAGGAGGAAGCGGCGGAGGAGTAGCGGCGGAGCAGTAACGGCGCGGCAGTAACGGCGGAGGAGTAACGGCGCGGCGACGCCAGCTTCTAGGCTACGCCCGCACCTCGAACTCCAGCCCCAAGACTCGGCCGAACTCGCGCAGGACGATGGCCAACCTTCCAGCGGCAGACGGCGAAGCGCTCATCGAGCTCATCCGCTCGTCCCTCATCGGAGCGGACGAGGCGGTGTGCGGCCCGTACGGTCCCCGGCGGGTCACGTACGCCGACTACACGGCGTCGGCCCACTCCCTCAGCTTTATCGAGGACTTCATCCGAGACCAAGTCCTGCCGCTGTACGCCAACACTCACACGGAGAGCTCGGGGACCGGGCTCCAGACCACCCGCTTTCGGGAGGACGCGCGGGAGATCATCCGGCGGTGCGTCGGGGCAACGGACGAGCACGCCGTCATCTTCTGCGGCTCGGGGTCCACGGGCGCCATCGACAAGATGCTCGGCGTCCTCAACCTGCGGCTCCCCCACGAGCTGGACGCCCGTTACGGCCTCCTGGACCGGATCCCACCCGAAGAGCGGCCCGTCGTGTTCATCGGCCCGTACGAGCATCACTCGAACGAGCTGCCCTGGCGGGAGTCCATCGCGGACGTCGTCACGATCCATGAGGACCTGGACGGCGGAATCGACTGCGAGCACCTGGAGGAGGAGCTCGTCCGCAACGCCAGTCGGCCCCTCAAGATCGGCAGCTTCTCAGCCGCCTCGAACGTGACGGGAATCCTCTCCGACGTCGACGGCGTCTCGACCTGCCTCCACCGGCACGGAGCCCTCTCGTTCTGGGACTGCGCCGCGGTGGCCCCGTACCTCCGCATCCGCATGGGCCCGCGGCGCGACTCGGGCGACGGTCGCCTCGCCTACAAGGACGCGGTGTTCATATCCCCCCACAAGATGATCGGGGGACCGGGGACGCCCGGGGTGCTCGTAGCCCGCCGAGAGCTCTTCCGAAACGCCGTTCCCGTCGTGCCGGGCGGCGGGACCGTCTGGTACGTTAACCCGCTCGGTCACCGCTACTACGACGACCCGGAACATCGGGAGGAGGGCGGGACACCGGAGATCGTCGGCTCGATCCGAGCCGGGTTGGTCTTCAAGCTCAAGGACGCCGTCGGCGAGGAGCTGATCCGGGAGAAGGAGGAGGACTTCACGCGCCGGGCTATCGCCTCGTGGGAGACGAACCCCAACCTCGAGATCCTCGGCAGCCACGAGCACGAGCGCCTCTGCATCGTCTCCTTCGTGGTCCGGCACGGAACCGGGTACCTGCACCACAACTTCGTGGTGGCCCTTTTGAACGACCTCTTCGGGATCCAGTCGCGCGGCGGCTGCTCCTGCGCCGGGCCGTACGGCCACACCCTGCTCGGCATCGACCTGGAGACCTCCCAGGAGTTCGAGCGGGAGATCGGTCGTGGCTGTGAGGGGATCAAGCCGGGCTGGGTGCGCGTCAACTTGAACTACTTCATCTCGGAGGCCGTCTTCGACTTCATCCTCGAGGCCGTTCACCTCGTGGCGACGCACGGCTGGCGGCTGCTGGACGACTACCGGTTCGCTCCCGAGACGGGGCTCTGGCAGCACAGGAAGGGAGTCACACAGCCTCCCCTCAGCCTCGACGACGTGGAGTGCACGCCGGAGGGTCTTGCGTATCCGGACCGGAGGCGCGAGGAGCCGGCCAGTCGGATGAAGGAGTACCTGGAGGAGGCGCGTCGGCTATTCGAGGCCGCCACGCCCGGCCTCAACGCGGAGGAACGGGTCGAGCTGACGGACGATTTCGAGCACCTGCGGTGGTTCCCGCTCCCGGGCGAAGCGCAGCCGGCGGGCTAGGCGTCGATCAGCCCCGAGCGACCGAGCAGCTTCCGCCGCCCAGCACGCAGAACTTCGCGCAGTGCGGGTGGTTCAGCTTGACGGCGCCGTCCACCTCCGCCAGGGTCTCGCCCATCTCGAAGCGCGGGTCGTACGGGATCAGCGTACACGCCACGACGGACGGCCGCTGGGCGCCTCTCCTCTTTACCACCATCCGGCTGGTGGCGCACATCACCTCCTCCGGCTGCTTGCCGAGGACGTTCCAGCAGTCGACGGTGATCTCGGGAACCTCGACCGAGAGGTCCATCTCCGGGAACAACACCAGCGCCGCCGGACACTCGGCGTCGATCGCCACGCCCTCCCCCTTGAACAGCCGCGCGAAGCCCGCCCGCAGCTCCGCCTCGGGTTCCGGCCAGCAGGTGCGACCCGCCACGTTCAGTGCGAACCCGCTCGCCGCCAGCCACCGGAGTCCGTCCAGGGTCCGCTCCCACGTGCCGGGGCCCCGCAGGCCCTCGTGCTTCTCCGCCGTGAAATGGTCAAGGCTCACCCGAAGGACGAGGCGGTCGCCGTACTCGCCGAGCAGCTCCAGCAGGCCGGCCCGCAGGTGAGGTCGCAGCATCGGCTGCATCGCGTTCGTCAGGATGAGGACCCGGAAGCCACGCCCCAGAGAGGTCCCGACCATCTCGACGATCTCGGGATTCATGAACGGCTCGCCGCCCGTGAACCCGATCTCCTCGGTGCTCCAGCCGAGCTCGGTGATTTCGTCCAGGTACGTCTCCACCTCGGAAGCGCGGATGTAGGAGAGTCTGTCGTTGACGGGGCTGGACTCTATGTAGCAGCCATGGCACTCGATGTTGCAGAGCGTTCCGGTGTTGAACCAGAGCGTGTTCAGAGACACCAGGTCCACGAACGCCCGCTGCGCGCCCGTGGCGGTTACGTCGGGGTCCTGGAACTTGGCTGCCTGGAGGACGATGCTCATTGGGCCAGATCGGCTCGGTGTTCGGGCTAGCATCGAACGCCGCGAGCGGGCTTCGGGCCCACGGCGGCGACGGCCGCGCCGAAACTAGGACGGAGCGCGGGATCGAGCAACAAAACACGCGGATCACAGCCGGGGTTCCGTTTCCCGGCTGGACCGCCGCCGCCGGGCGCCGGGCGCCGGCGGCGCACCGGATTCGTCAGCCGAGGGCTTCTCGCGCCTCCTGCAGCTTCCGGTCGAAGCACTCCTCGAGCGCTCGGTTCGCGCCGCGGCAGCCGGCGACCACCCGCTCCGCCCAGTCCAGGTATTCCCTCTTTCGCTCGAGCGTCCAGTCGGTCGGCGGCCGTCCAATGATGTCCGCGATGTTGCTGATCTTGTCGGCGATCTTCAGCTGTTTCGCGCGCGGCGACCGGCCCGGCGCATGCTCAATCTGGAGCTGCTTACGGACCTTCTTCGGCAGCGACTTGTCGTCCGTCACCTCCTCCACGAGCGCTCGCACTTCCGCGCCGAAGCTCCTCTCGAGCTCATCGGGCGTCGTCCGAGTGTCCTCGATCGTGTCGTGCAGGATCGCGGCCTGGAGGAGGATCGGATCCGACACATCGCCGATCTCCGCAAGAACGCGCGCCACGGAGATCGGGTGGTTGATGTAGGGCGAAGCCTCGGGACCCCTTCGCCTCTGGTCCCTGTGCTTCTCGGCGGCGTACTCCAGGGCCGACAGAAGCGCCGGCAGAGGAGAGCTGGCGGCGGTCCCGAGGGCTGAAGGCTTCGGGAGCACAGCCTCGCTTGGCCCCGGCAACCAGATCCTGCCCTCGAGGAGCTCGACCGGATCGGTGGCCTGCTCCAGATCCAAGATGTCCTCGGCGTGACGCGCCAACTCCAGGGCGGAGACGGCCGCGTCGAAGGCATCCTCCGATGAGGCCGCCAGCCGGCGCCGGACCGCCGTGAGCTCCGGAAAGCGCCATGCCAGGTATTGGTCACGCGCCTTGTGACTGGACTTCACGACGGCACGCGTGAGCAGACGGGGATAGATCTCGATCACCAGCGGGAGGTCGGGCGCATCGAAAGGCCAGATCCGCCAATCCGCATCGCTCAGCCTTCGCAGAAGAGGCATGCCGCGGAGGGTTCCGGTGCCGACCGAGCCCGCGCCCGTGACCTGAAACGGGCTCTTGGGCCGGACACCCCCAACGCTCGGCACGTCCGCGTCCGTCCGCCGAAAATGAGACGGAAGCGTGGGCCGCCGCTTGCCTGGCCGGCCCCAGAACGGCGGCTCGCAACGCTCGAGCCATGTCTCGGCCTCCCTGGCGGCCAGCTGCCAAAGCTCCCGGGCGGTCGTGAGCTCGTGCTCGCGCAGGAACCACGCGGGCAGCGAGAAGGCGAAATCGAGACCGACGATGAGCTCCGGCTCGCGCTCCGCTTCCTCCAGCAGATGCCGCTCCATCTCGCGGCGGCTCCGTCCGCACTCCAGGCGAACGATCTCCGGCTCGCCCCCATCTCGGCCGCCTCTGGCCTCCGCCAGCCAGATCTTGCGGCGGGCACCGCTCTTCGCTCCAGACCAGTCGATCGCGATGACCCGCAGATCCGACGACGAGCGCTGCCTTTCGATCGCTACCATGGCGGGTATCGCTCGTAATCAGGCGGCGGGCGGCCCGTGGAATAGCCCGCGAAGTGGGCTGCCAAGTCCTCGGCCACCGTCGCGATGATCTCCCGGTCCTCCAGCTCCTCGATCCATTCGTCGGGAATGGCCGAGACGCCCAGAAGCGTGCCGAGCAGGCTGCCCGTCATCGCGCCCGTGGAGTCGCTGTCGCCTCCGTGGTTGACGGCGGCGAGCGCTCCCGAGCGAAAGTCCGGAGCGGTCAGGGCGCAGTAGAGCGCGATGGCAAGCGCCTCCTCCGCCACCCAGCCCTCACCCAAGCGGGCCACGGCCTCCGGCGTCAGCTCGGGCGTCAGCGCGGCCTCGTTCGCCAGGCGGACGGCCGCCTCGATCGCGGCCACCGTCTCCTCGCTTCCCTTTGCGCCGCGCGTCATCCAAAGCGCGGTGTCGATCGCCATGGGTAGCAGCCGGTCCAGGAGCACCTCGCTCAGGATGATGGAGAAGGCCCCGGAGGCCAAGAGGCCTGTAGGGTGTCCATGAGTGAGAGCGGCGGCCTCGCAACCGAAGCGAAACGGGTCGGTCGCGAACAGCCCCGCCGGCGCAATCCGCATGACCCCGCCGCACCCCTTGCTGCCGTTCTTCGCCGGCTCGCCGAGGCCTTGAGCCTTCCAGCCAGCGAGAGAGGTGAGACACGTATTACCCGGCGCCCTTCTCTCGTGCAGCTCCGCCCTCTCCACCAGCCAACCATCCAGAGGGGATCCGAGCTCCGGGTCCATCAGCTCCTCCTCCGGCACTCCCTGCGTGTGCAGCCAGCGGAGGTAGGCTCGGTGCATGACGACCCGCGGCTTGCAGTACCCGGTCTTGCGGTAGGAATTCTGCGCACGCAGAAAGCCCTCCGCGGTAAAGAGCGTCATCTGGGTGTCGTCCGTGATGGCGCCGAGCCGCCCATAGGCTTCCTCGTACCCCGTCACGCCCTCCGGCCCGTGGCGCTCCCGGATCTGCTCCAACGTGAGGAACTCGATCGGGGCCCCGAGCGCGTCACCCACGGCGCCTCCCAGAAGACATCCCAAGATGCGGTCGTAGCGAGAGATCTCTCCGGCCGTGGACTCAGAGCTGGAGGCGGATTCGGCATCACACACGCCGACAAGCTAGGTCCGAGCCGCGTTCGAGGACCACCCGTCTGCTCTTGTGCCTGCTGGTTCGACTCCTCTAGCTTCCTTCGCGAAGCAAATGGCCCCGCCCGCGCTCGCACCTAGAACTCACCGCACAGCACCAAGAAACGTCAGAAAGTAAGGAGTAACACCGATGGACAAGCTCGCACTTCGAACCTTCGCTGTGGCAGCCTTTCTATCCGCCTTGCTGCTCTTCACTCCCACTGCGGGCCTCGCGCAGGACGACCCTTACACCGAAGGCAGCGTGTGGAACATCACGTTCGTCCGGACGACGGAGGGGCACTTCGACGACTACATGGAGAATCTGAAGGCCGGCTGGCAGCGTGTGATGGACGACGCGAAGGTCGACGGGTTGGTCCTGTCCTACATGGTCCTGTCACAGCCCGGTCGCACCGAGAGGGACTGGGATCTGATGCTGCTCGTGGAGTACCCAAACTACGCCGCATTGGACGGGCTCGGCGACAAGATGGATGCGTTCGCGGCTCAGCACATCGGAGCCACGGACGATCGGCGTCAGCAGGCGCTCATCTCGCGCGGGGAGCTCCGCACGATTGCGGGCCAAGTCCTGGCACAGGAGCTCAACTTCACGAATTAGAGTCCGAATCCGCTTCAGCGACGCCGGGCGGGGCGCGCTGCGGGTCTTCCTCTCGTTTCTCGCTCCCCATCGATCGATTCGCCGGACCAGGCCGATCGCCCGACTCCTTGCGACGGTACCGAATCGTCCAGCTCTCCTTGGTATCGGCGAGCTGCTCCAGGCGCGCCCGAAGATCCGCCGGCAGGCTTGGATCGTCGAGCAGCGCCTCCGCCGCGTGCCAGTCCGGAGCCAGCACCCTCTCCCACAGACCTTTCGGCTCGAGGAGTCGCCGAAGCTCCTCGTGGTCGAAGCGACGGCTTCTGCCCAAGGATCCGCTGACCCGGTAACGTTCCCCGTCGGCTGAACGCTCTCCCGTCGCCGCGAAGAATCGCTCCAGGGGCTCTCGCACCTCCTGCAGCGCGCCTCCGAGGGCTCGGATCTCGTCCTTGATCGCCCCGTACCTCTCTGCGAGCGATGCCGCTTCCTCGTGCGTGGGGGTCGGTGGCAGCGGCTCCTGGACCCAGTTCTCCGGATACTCGTGCGCCCAGGCGGGACACCACGCCTTGAAGTCGCACCACTCACAACACCGGCCCGGCCGCGGCTCGAACTCCTCCAACTCGATCCCGCGGGCGACCCGAAGCACCCGCCCCCGCAGGGCGTCCACCTGCTCGGGCCCGTGCGCCGGCACCTCGAAGAGCGTCTGCGATGGCACGTGGTACAGGCCCACGGCCTCCACCTTCAGGCCGAGCGCGCTCTCCACGGCCACCTGGTAGAGTGTGAGCTGGGGGTTCTTTCGTACTTCTTCGAGCTGCGGGGCCTTGAAGCCTGACTTGTAGTCGACGATCCGAACCGGGCTCCGGCCCGCGTTGCTCCCTTGCCCGTTGCCCTGCCCGGTCAGCTTGTCCACGCGGTCGATCTTGGCGACGAGCGGCACCCCGTCGAGCTCGAAGTGAATCATGCCCTCCACGAGCAGGGCGGGGCGGAATCCCGGAGCCTGAGCCGCGCGGAAGTCCCGGATCATCTGTAGGCCGTCGGCCCGGGCCCGCTCGCGCTCCTCGTCGGACGTGTAGGCGGCCGGATCGATCTCGGCCTCGAAAGCCTGGATCATCTCATCCAGCGTGGCGGGCTCGGAGACCCGCCGCTGGTAGAAACACTCGAGCGCGGCATGGACCGCCGAGCCGAGGTTCATGAAGCGGTTCGACTTCGTCGGCCGGCCGTCCACGTACTGGAGCTTCCACTTCTGCGGACACGTCTCGTAGGTGGACATCGAGGTCTGGCTGAGT
>JAPULH010000211.1 GCA_027295155.1 Gemmatimonadota bacterium | reverse complement strand
TTCCTCGAAGGCGAGGTCATCTTCGCCAACCGGCGGCTCCGCGAGCTGGGCGAATGGCATTGGGCGCGGACGCTGGCCGACGCGGGCGCGCAGCGCATCGAGGTTGCCCGGGGAATCGACCGGGAGGAGTTCGACCGCCTTCTGGCGTCCCTCGTCGAGATGCTGGATCCAACGTCCACCGCGGCCGAGGGATCGGCCCGCATCGACCTCGCCCACGTGCGGGTCGGGACGCTCGCCGTCGGGGAGAGGAAACGTCTCACGGAGCTGCAGGATGAAGCGGAGGAGCCGGCCGAGGGGCCGGCCGAGGGGCCGGAGCTCGAGGAAGAGACGCAGGCGATTGACCACCTGCTCGACCAGGCGGAGAATCAGGGGCTCATCTCGCTGGCGGTGGCAAGGGCCGTCGTCCAATCCCTCTCCATCGCCCTCCAGTACGGCCAGCCTCTTCTCGAGCTCCTCGTTCCCGTGCGCCGGAACGATGAGTACACGACCGTTCACTCGCTGAACGTCTCGGTCCTGTCGATGTCCCTGGCCGAGGCCGTCGGAGTGCCCCGTCAGGATGTCAAGGACATCGGCGAGGCCGCGCTTCTTCACGACGTCGGCAAGGCGTACACGCCGGTGGAGGTGCTGCAGAAGCCTGGCAAGCTCAGCCCCGACGAGTGGGAGATCATCAAGCGCCACCCCGAGGACGGCGCCCGCATCATCCTGCGTTCCGGCGGGCAGATGGAGTTTGCGGCCGTGGTCGCGTACGAGCATCACCTGACCTGGCAGGGCGGGGGCTATCCGGAGCTGCGCTACCCGCGGCGTCCGCACCCGGTGAGCCAGCTCGTGCAGATCTGTGATGTGTTCGACGCGCTGCGAACGGAGCGGCCGTTCCGCGGTCCGTGGCCCGTGGAGAAGATCTTCCGCTACTTCAGCGAGCTGTCGGGCACCGATCTGAACCCGGAAGTGCTTGCCGGCTTCCAGAACATGCTCCTCAAGCAGGGAGTGCAGGCCGGCGAGGACGCCCTTGTCGCTCCGTCAGAGGACGCCCAGGCCGCTCCATCGGAGGACGCCGACGACGAGGCCTCGTCCGAGAGCGAAGCGGCCGGAGAACCGACTGGCGAAGCGACCGGCGAACCGACTGGCGAAGCCGCCGGGGGAAGCGACGAGCCGTCTCACGCCCCCTCCTCATGAGGCCGGATCTCATCACGTTCGACTGCTACGGGACTCTCATTGACTGGCGTCAGGGCATCGCGGAAGCGTTTCGCCACGTACTTCCGGAAGCGGCGGTGGTGGAAGAAGAGCGTCTCTTCAACGCTTACGAGCGTGCGGAGGCGGAGGTCGAGGGCGGGCCCTACAGGCCGTACCGAGAGGTGCTCGCCGCGGCGGCCGCCCGGGTGGCCGAGCTACTCGGTTGGCGAATTCCATCCGGGAGGGACTTCTTTCTCGCCGAGAGCCTTCCCGGCTGGAGACCGTTCGCCGACACGAACCCCTCGCTCGAACGGCTGGCCTCGATGGGCTACCGGCTCGGTATCCTCTCCAACGTCGACGACGACCTGCTGTCCGGCACGCTAGGCCGGCTCTCCGTGCCCTTCGACCTCGTCGTCACGGCTCAAAGCGTGAGGAGTTACAAGCCCGCGACGGCTCACTTCGGGAGGGCCCTCGAGGAAGTGGGAGGCCGGCCCGAGCGGCTCCTCCACGTGGCCGAGAGCCCCTATCACGACGTGGGGGCCGCTCGCCCTCTCGGGGTTCGGGTGATCTGGGTGAACCGGCACGGCCGGGCCGCTGCGGGCGACGTCCAGCCGACCGTGGAGGTGCACGACCTGCGCGAGGCGGTCGCCTGGATCGAGCGGCTCGGCCAGTAGAGGTTGCCCGTCGCGGCCGGGTTGCGGAGCCGATCCAGTCGACCACAGATTATCAGAAGTAGATTCTACTTCTATATCATGGGCACAACGGAACGAATGAATCACAGCAGCCGCACCCCAGATTCCGGTGGCACCTCATATTCCAGCGCTACTTCCGATTCCAGCGCTACTCCCGATTCGCCTATGGCGGCGGAGCCGGGTGCGCCTCGCCCGATTCCGCCCCGGCAGGCGCGGAGCCAACGGACGATGGAGAGGATTCTGGGGGCGGCGGAGGAGCTTCTCAGGGAAAAAGCGTTCGAAAGCGTCACGGTAGCGGAGATCGTCCGGCGGGCGGACTCTTCGGTGGGCGCTTTCTACGCCCGCTTCCCCGCTAAGGCGGCCCTCCTCTCGGCTCTGTATGCGCGCCGGCACGGCACGCGGCAGACGGAGAGAGGCCGGAGCTACCTCGTGCACTTCGCCTCACGGCGAATGACTCTCGAGGAGCGGGCGAGAGAGGTCGTCGGGCAGATGGTCACGTACTACCGGCTCAACCGGCGCCTCCTGAGGAGCCTGGGCGCCGCGGAACGGCCGTCTCCGACGTCCGGCGTTCCCGAGGCGGACGCCTACCACAATGCCTTCTCCCGGGGTTGGACGGCGGCGTTCCTGGCCCACCGGCACGAGATCGGCCACCCGGATCGGGAGCGAGCCGTCCGCATAGGCCTCTTCATGGTCGCGTCGGCATGTCGGGAGGCCGTCGTCTTCTCGACACCCGTGCTCGAGCGCGGCGAGATGTCCGAGAAGGAGCTGGCAGAGGAGTTGGCGAGCGCGCTGGTCGCATATCTCGAGGCAGGCTAGAAGGCTGTTGCCCCCAACCTCGTGTCTCAGGAGGTTGGTGCCCACGCAGGTTGCGGGAACGTCCCGCGCGTCAGATCGTTGTGCAATGTGTTGTAATATGTGTGGAGGGTGACGGGCTGGTTTCTCCTCTTCCGTTCCACCGCCAAACCCCGACAGGGAGGGTTGTGCAATGAAGCGAGTGTCGGTGCCCGGCACATGGCTCGGGCTGATCTTGGTGTTTCTCGCGGCGTGGAGCCCTGCCGCAGCGCAGGAGGGTGACGCGGCCCCGGACGAGGGACAGGATAGCCCGGAGAAAGTCGAAGATCAGGAGTCGGAGAAGGAGGAAAAGGGTCCGTACAAGGACTTCGAGGAGCTGACGGAGAACGCGGTCGTCCGGGAGGGGTTCTTCGACACTTATCAGAAGGCTGACAAGCTGTACATGGCGATTCCCCAGGAACGGTTGGGAGAGGAGTTCCTGCTGGCCTTCCAGATCGCCCAGGGAATCGGAGCGCGCTCGCTCTTCGGCGGCACGATGCTGAACATCTTCGAGGGTGCCGTAGTGCAACTGGAGCGTCACGGCGATCGCGTGTTCCTCGTGCGTCGGGCACACCGCTTCACGGGAGGCGGCGATGCGGCTGTAGAGGAGGCCGTCAAGCTGACGTTCAGCCCGTCGGTGTTGAAGTCAGCCAAGATCGAATCATTCCGCGCGGATTCGGCGCTCGTGATCGACCTCAACGGCTGGCTCGTCTCCGACCTATCGGACATCAGCCAGCGCGTGAAGCGCGCGGTCTCCGAGACACCGAGTAAGCCGGGCGCCGCCTCTTTCGCCAAGGATCTCAGTTATCTGGAATCGGTGAAGGCGTTCCCGAAGAACCTCAACGCGGTCGCACGCCTGACGTTCAAGCCGGGCAAGCCCGTTTCGATCAGCTCGGTGCCGGACAGCCGCTTCATCTCGGTCGCCATCCACTACACGATGGCCGAGCTCCCGGCGGATCTCATGAGGTCCCGATTGGCCGACGACCGGGTCGGCACTTTCCTCACCGTTCAGAAGGACTTCGCGCAGGACGACAAGACCTTCTTCCGGCGCTATGTGAACAAGTGGCGTCTCGAGCCGGCACCCGGAGCACGGCCGGATGCAGACGGCCTCGTGGAGCCAGTGAAGCCGATCATCTACTACATCGACAACACGGTGCCCGAGGAGTACCGGCCCTACCTGAAGGCCGGCGTGGAGGAGTGGAACCGGGCGTACGAGGCCGCGGGATTCAAGAACGCGATCCGGGCCGAGCCGTTGCCCGAAGGCGCCGACCCGGAGGACATCCGGTACGCGACGCTCCGGTGGAACGTCTCCGACCAGCCCGGATACGGGGCGATCGGGCCCTCGATCGTGGATCCGCGAAGCGGCGAGATCCTGGATGCCGACATCCTATTCGAGGCCAGCATGGTCCTGGGCTGGAAGCGGGCGTGGCGTACGCTGGTCACCCCGACAGCCGCCATCGAGGAGATGTTGGAAGCTTCGCCGGAGGAACTGGCCTCGATCGCGGCCGGTGGTGAGATGGCCACGCTGGGCGCCGAGATCTCGGCGCAGGGATCGCTTCTCCGAGCCTTTCTGGCGGCCACCGGCAAGTTGAACCCGAACGACGCGGTTCCGATGTCCTATGTGGGTGAGACCCTGAAGTGGGTCACGATGCACGAGGTCGGCCACACGCTCGGCCTGCGCCACAACTTCCGCTCCTCCTATGACACACCCATCGACAAACTGCACGATCGCGCCTGGGTGGAGCAGAACGGACTCACCGGCTCGGTGATGGAGTACCCGACGATCAACCTGGCTCCGAAGGGCGAGTCCGTTGGGTACTTCTACACGCCGACCGTCGGCACTTATGACCTGTGGGCGATCGCTTTCGCGTACACCCCGGACGAAGCGCGGGCCGAGCGGCTGGCCCGCGAGGGAGCGCTGAACGGGCACGAGTACGGAACGGATGAGGACGCGAGGGGGTCGGGGGCCCTCGACCCGAGCATCAACGTGTACGACCTCTCCCGAGACCCTCTCGAGTGGGCCATGGGCCGCGCCCGGCTGATCCGCTCGCTATGGCCGGAGCTCCCGGAGGCGGTGCTCGCCGACAACTCCCCCTACTACGATCTGACGGACGCCTTCCAGATGACGCTCACCCAGTACGCGCGGGCCGTGGCCGTGGGTGTGAAGTACATCGGAGGCCAGTACCAGTACCGGGACCATGTGGGCGACCGGGATGCGCGAGGGCCGTTCGTCAACGTGCCGAAGGCCAGGCAGGAGAGGGCCCTCGGCTTCATAACCGAGTACGGCTTCGGGCAAGACGCGTTCGACGTGCCGCGTAACGTACTGCGCGAATTCGGCGCGAACCGGTGGAGCCATTGGGGAAACAAGAACACCATCGACGGGCGCATCGACTATCCGCTGCTCGAGCAGGTGCTGTCGCTTCAGCGCACACTGCTCGGCCAGCTCATACGGCCCGCCCGGCTGGCGCGCATCCTCGACGCGGAGCTCAAGTACGGCTCGGACCACGTGGTCACCATCCCCGAGCTCTTCCTGGCTCTGACGGAATCTATCTGGAGCGAGGTGTGGAGCGGCACGACCCGCAACGTGACCGCCGGACGCCGCGACCTGCAGCGCGCCTATGTCGCCCTCTTCACGGAGCTCGTGGTCAAGCCGCCTTCCAACACGCCCGCGGACGCCCGGTCCGTCGCCCGGCACCGGCTGGCGGATCTCGAGCGGCGCATCGGCATGCGGCTGGGCAACCCGGATGGGCTCGACGCATACACGGTCCCGCACCTCGAGGAGTCGCGTGCGCGGATCGGTAAGGCCCTCGACGCCGGGCTGCAGATCCAGGAGGGAGACTGACCAGTATCCGCTGACATCAATGCGGTGAGGGATCATAGGCTGGCGATCGCGCCGGTGCCACGTGCGACACGGGACCCGTGCCTTATCTCGCTCCGCGGACCCAGTCTTCTGGATCGGTTGGGGACACACCGGCGCCTTTCGCTCCGCTCGTAGCTTCCGCCACGCCCGAAGAACCTCTCGCGCCCGTCGCTCTACATGCGCAGGTGTACAACTAGAGCGGCGGAGGAGATGGAACCGCAGCCGTTCCCTCCCAAGCCGTTCCCTCCCGTCGTCGTTTGCCATGGACCACGGT
>JAPULH010000210.1 GCA_027295155.1 Gemmatimonadota bacterium | reverse complement strand
GGATCCCCTGAAGGCTTTACGGCGGCGCCCCACCTGGAGGACGAGAACGAGAGCGTGCGCCGCGCCGCCATCAAGCTGCTCCTTCGCGAACCCCCGGAGCGAGCGCGGGCGGTCGCCGCAGCGCTTCAGTGCGACGACTCGCGGACCGTCATCCTCGGGCTTCTCGCCGCTCGCGGTGACCCCCCCGACGATCAGGTGGGGAGGATCGTCGAGCTGGCTTTGACAAAAGAGAACTCGCGAGAGGTTCGCGTGCACGCGATTCGCGCCCTCGAGGAGGTACCAAGCCACGTGGCGCTGGAGGCGCTTCTTCAGATAGCTCGGGGCAAGCGACGGTGGACCCTTGGGCGACCCGTCGCAGGCCGGTCGGCCGTCACCCGGGAGGCTCTCGCGGTCCTGAGGTCGACCTGGGGCGATGAGGCTCGGGCAAAGAGGGTGCTGCGTCACGCAGGGCACTCAAAGGGTACCGGCACGAGGGAAACGCGATGAGGCCACCCCCCTCCCGAGACACGACCCTGACGGACGCCGCGGAGTTCTTGACCGGGCTCGGCCAACTGCTCTCGGCGGCGAGCCTGTACCCGGAGGAGCATCCGGCCCGCGCGCAGGCGCTCGACGCGTGCTGGAGCGACCTCCAACGGCTGCTCGTGGACGGCGAACCGTCGTTCTCGTTCCTCGACGACGTGATCCTGTACGGCCGCCACGAGCTACGCGACCTCCGCTCCTGGGATCTCGGCAGCCGCCTCTATGAGGCGGGCATCCAGCGTGTCGAGATCGGCGGCGGCGTGGAGCGACGCGAGCTGGACCGGCTCGTGGAGCACGTACGACTCCGCCTCGCCGGGTCGGACCCGGAAGGGACGGATGTGTCCGACCGCGCCTTCCCGCACATCCGGTTGGGATCGGTGACCGTGCGGATCGAGCCCACGTCGGTCGACGAAGATCTCGAGAGCGCGACCGGCGAGCCCGCCACGCTCGACGAGGAGCTGGAAGCCGTTGGCTGGGCGTACAACGAGGTCAGCTCCAACCATCGGCTGCCTGCCGCGGAGGTGCGACTCGCGGTCGAATCGCTGTCCCTCTCGATGGAGAGCCTCAGGCGCTCGGGCTCCGCACTGATCGCGATCAAGTCGCGAGATCAGTACACCGCGATCCACTGCATGAACGTATCCATCCTCTCCATGACGCTCGCCGAGCAGCTGGGTTTCCGGTCCGATGAGATCCGAGCGATAGGCGAGGCAGCGCTTCTGCACGACATCGGCAAGACGAAGACGCCGGACGAGATCCTCAACAAGCCGGGCCTCCTCACCGCGGAGGAGCGGCGGGTCATCGAGGACCACACCGTCGAGGGGTGCAGGCTGCTCCTCGAGTCTCAATCGAATGGCCGCCTGGCAGCGACGGTCACGTACGAGCATCACATGGGAAGCCAGGGACGGGGGTATCCGTCGAAGCTGTACGCACGGGACCCGCACCCCGTGAGCCGTCTCGTGCAGGTGTGCGATGTCTACGACGCGCTGCGCACGCGGCGACCCTTCCGGCCGCCGATGAGCGCCCGGGAATCGCTTCAGTTTCTCGAAAAGCGAGCCGGAACGTACTTCCACCCGGCCCTGGTGACCGTGTTCGTTCAGATGGTGCAGGAGATGGAGTTCAGGACGCCGCGTGTGCGGCCTCAGACGACGACGGCGGAGATGGCCGAGCGCGAGGCGGCGGACTCCGCCCGCCTGCTAGCCGACCGCGAGGGCCTCGCGACTCGCCTCGATAAGATGGCGGACTCTCTCCTGGCGCCCGAGCCGGCCGCCACGATCGACTGGCTGGAGATCCTCTAGCTGGAGCCTCCCGTTGACACGCCTCTCGTCGCACGATGGATTATGTTGAGCACGAGCGAGGCGCCCGGGCGCCACCGGCGCTTGAACCAGCGACCATTCTTCTGCGAGCGGCATGGCCAGAGATCCTCTGCAGGGCCGAGCAGAAAGTCTTGTGGGCACCGCATCAGCCCTTGCCAAGAGCCTTTTTGGCAGGCTGGCCGTCTACTACACCGAGTTGTTCGAGGTAGACGAGAGACAGTGGGATTCCCTGGTGACTGCCGCGGGGCTCTACGTCGCCTCGCTGCAGCTCCATGAAGAGGTCCCGGTAGAGCGATTCCCGGGACTCTACGAGATCGTTGAGCACGAACTGCCGGATGGCGCTGCCGAGGCGATGGCGAACTGCAGCGACTTCGTAACTCGCGCTACCGGCTCCGCGTCCGATCCATACACGTTCGAGAGCGTCCTCGGCTATTGGGTCCTCGGGAACATCTCTTCCCGGAAGCCCGGAGAAGATCAGGCCCAGCTCGCCCATTTTATCGGCCACGCGCTGACGGACGCGTTCGACACCTGGTGGAAGACTTGATCCAACCTCACGTCGGCACCTCTGGCGCAGGCCGGACCGGCTCACCACCTTGGCCGGGTCCTGCCGTACCGCCCACCCGCCCTGCATCGCGGACCGTACATGAGGCGTTCCTCTCCAGTCCCGGAGTGGGTGCCCCCGGAGCTACCGAACGAACCCGGCGTCTATCGCTTTCTGGATGAGCGCGGGGCGCCGCTCTACATCGGCAAGAGCGTCAACCTGCGGCGGCGCGTGCGCGGATACTTCTACGGGGGTGGCCCCGGCGGGCGGCTTGCGGAGATGCTCGCTCTGGCCCGGGCGCTCTCCTACCGGCGGACCGGCGGCGACCTCGAGGCCCAGCTCCTCGAGGCACGGGCCATCCTCCGGCGCCGCCCGAGGTTCAACCGCGCGCTGAAGAACCGGTGGCGCGGCTGGTACCTCGAGCTGGATGAGAGCGTGCCGTTCCCGCGTCCCCGTGTCGTTCGGGCCGTTCGCCGACCCTCGGCCCACTACTTCGGGCCGTTCGCCGGGCGCGGTTCTCCGCTCGAGATCGTACGCCTGATCGAGAAGGTCTTCGGGCTGCGGAGTTGTCCCGGATCGATTCGGCCGGATCCGGCCGGAGCGGCCTGCCTGCGTTACGACATCGGGTCATGCCCCGCGCCGTGCATAGGAGCCGTGGGAGTGAACAGTTACCGGCGCCGGGCGCGCGAAGCAGTCCGGGCGCTCGGCGATCCTGCTTTTGTGCGCCGCCTGCGAGACCGGCTCGTGACCGAGCGAGATCGCGAGTCCGCGGGCTTTGACCGTGCAGCGGCTCAACGCCGCCTGGAGTGGCTGGATGAGCTGGAGGGATTCCGCTGGGCGCTCGAACGGCCCTCCGAGCGAGCATCCTACCTCGTGATCCTACCGCACCACCTTCCGGAGCGGCGGGTTCTGCTGCCTGTCGCTCTGGGAAAGGCGCTCCCGATGCGGGAGACCAGCCGAAGGGGCGAACGATGGAGGAGTGCGCTCAGCGATGCGTGCTACGCCGTTCGGGTCCGGGAGCTTCGGATGGACACGGTGCTCGGACCCGGCGAGATGGTCGTGAGCCTGATCATTCGGCGGTGGCTGGAAGCGGGAGCTGCCGGCGGGCGCGTGTACGACCTCGGCCGAATGAGCGACGATGACGTCCTCCACCTAGCAAGTCGCTGAGAAACCCTGCTCGAGGTCTACTCGGAACGCTCGTCTCAAGTACCGGCCGGTTGCGCCGAATCACGGTAGCTACGTGTCACGGCCCTCAGTTCCCGCCGGGCCGCTGCCGTGACGAGCACGACGACACCAGCCGTCGCGAGCAGGCCGAGCACCCGCAGTGCCGTCGCTCCCCAGCCCACCGTCCCGGACGCGGCCGACGCCAGCTCGACCCCCGTCGCGCCGAGCGACACGTAGAGCAGCGTTCCGGGCAACATGGCCACCCAGGAGGCGAGGACGTACTCCACGAAGCGCACCCCCGTGATGCCGTAGAGGTAGTTCTGGACGTTGAACGGAAAGGCGGGCGAGAGCCGGGTGAGAGCGACGACCTTCCACCCCTTCGCCTCCACGGCGCGGTCCACGGCTGCGAAGCGCGCGTGCCCCTCGGCCCAGCGCTCCACCCGCTCCCGCAGGAAGTACCGGGCGAGGAGGAACGCGAGGGCCGCGCCGGTCGTCGAGGCGAGAGAGACGAGGAGCGTTCCCACGCCGAGCCCGAACGCGATCCCGGCCCCGATCGTGATCAGGGCGCCCGGCACGAACAGGATCACGCCCACGACGTACGCCAGCCCATAGACGAGCGGAGCCGCCATGCCGAAGCGCCCCACCGACCGGCGCAGCCAGTCCACGAAGGCCGCCAGGCTCGAGCTCGAAGCGCCGGCCGCCAGGCCCGAGCTCGAAGCGCCGGCCGTCAAGCCCGAGCTCGAAGCGCCGGCTTCCGACGGCTCGGGCGGCCGAAAGGCATTCAGGGACCAGTCGTAGTCCAGAAACCGGATCCCCTCCATGTCGCCGGCGAGGATGCGCTCGGACACCTCGGGGGCGGCGTAGCTCGCCACGAAGAGTGGGACGCTCTCGGCGCGAGGGGACCACCCTTCTTCCGTGAAATCCTCCCCGTACCACTCGAAGTACCGGGATAGTGCGAGCTCACCGTTCTCGAACCGCACGTTCCGCGGGTCCGAGAGAAAGAGCCGGGCCCGCTCCTCCATCTGGGCGTCGAGCCCGTCGCCCTCGAAGGCCCACGCCGGAAGAGGGGCGCACGACATCGAAGCACAGTTGACCGCGAAGTGAATCCGGGGATCGCGGAAGAACGGCCGGAGCAGGTTGTGCTCGATCTCGTCGAGAGTGAGCTGGTGACCGGCGACCCGGTGGCGGTTCTTCGTCCACACGCCGTCGATCTGACGGATGGAGGACACCTCCGGGTGTTCCAGGATGGAACGCAGCGTCAGCGCGTTGTACGCGTTGATCAGCAGCGCCTGCAGGTGGGCCGGAGCGAGGGCGGCCGCATCTGCGCCCGCCACCGCCTCCAGGTACGATTCCAGCTCCCCCCTGTGGCCCTGGAAGTACGGATAATCGACGAGCCCATCCCGGGTGCCCTCGGCCAGGAGACGATCCCACACGGAGTGATCGAACGTCTCCGTGCCGCTCGCGAGAGCGGATTCCACGGCCGCCGCGACCGGTCCGGTCGCGCGCTCGCTGGGGGGAGCGCCGCACGAGGAGACCGCCAGGGCGAGGCACACCGCAACGGCGCTCGGCACGCG
>JAPULH010000021.1 GCA_027295155.1 Gemmatimonadota bacterium | reverse complement strand
TCGAGCATGTCCATGCGGAGCGGCGCCCAGATGTCCTCGTTCAGGGGAAAGCGGAAGCCCTCCGGCATGACGCCGATGATAGTAGAAGCCTCGCCGTTAACCCGGATGACCTGATCGACCACGTCCGGGTCCCCGCCGAAGCGGTCCCGCCAGACGTGATAGCCGATCAGGACGACCGGATCCGCGGCCGGATCGTCCTCGCCCTCGCGGAACAACCGTCCGAGCGCGGGCCGCACCCGCAGGAGCCGGAAGCCGCTCGCCGTGATGAAGGCCCCGTCGAACCGCTCCGGCCTCTCGGTGCCGCTCAGGTTGACTGTGCCCTGATAGAACGCGGCGAGGTCCTCGAACGAGGTCTGCTGCTCCCGCCAATCGACGAAGTCATGGATGGTGACCCCCATGCTCTCGATGTCGCGGGCGAGGTTGTTCCGCTCCAGGTGCAGGAGCTCCGCTGAGTCCTCGAACGGGAGGCCCTTCCAGATGGCCCCGTAGACGATGCTGAACATGATCGTCGTGAGGCCGATTCCCAGTCCCAGCGCCAGCACCGCGATGGCGCTCGTACCCAGGCTCTTCCTCAGAGCGCGGATGGCATAGCGAACTTCTCTCAGGATTCCACTCATCGTCGCCTCTCGAACCTCCGGCCGTCCGCTCAGGAAAGCGTGCGCTCAGGAGTCACGACCTCGTAGCCGTGCGCCTGCAGCTCACGGGTCGCGCCGTTCGACCTTCGGTCGACGATCCTTCCATCGAACAGATGGAGCGTGCTCTCCGCGAAGTCGGCGTACCGTGGGTCGTGCGTGACCATGCAGATCGTGGCGCCGTCGCCGTGCAGCTCGGCGAGCAGGTTCATGACGGCCTCACCGTTCGACGAGTCGAGATTCCCCGTCGGCTCGTCGGCCAGGAGGATGAGCGGATCGCCGACCACGGCGCGCGCCACCGCGACGCGCTGCTGCTGACCGCCCGAGAGCTGAGAGGGGTAGTGTTTGATCCGGTGCGGCATGTCCACACGCTCGAGCGCCTTCATCGCTCGCTCCTTCCTCTCCGCGGCCGCCATCCCGCGGTAGGTAAGCGGGAGCTCGACGTTCTCGAACACCGTGAGGTCGCCGATCAGGTTGAACGCCTGGAAGATGAAGCCGATGTGACGGTTCCGGATCGTGGCGCGCTGCGATCCGCTCAGGCCCGAGACCGGGCTGCCGTCCAGCACGTACTCGCCCTCCGTGGGTGAGTCGAGCAGCCCGAGCAGAGAGAGCAGGGTCGACTTGCCGCACCCCGACGGGCCGGCGATCGATAGGAACTCGCCCTCCCCGATCTGCAGGTCGACCTCCGAAAGCGCGTGAGTCTCGATCTCGTCGGTGTGGAAGATCTTGCTCACGCCCGTCAACTCGATGAGAGCCGCCGTGCCGTTGGTGCCGCCGCTCGTGCCGTCCATCGCTTCCTCCTTCGCTCCGTCTGTCGCCCTCATTATCACCTTCCTCCTCCTCGCCGTGCTGGGTGCCGTGTTCCGGTGTCACGCCGGCTACTTCAACCGCACCCGTTCGGTGTCATCCCACCGCGACATGTCGGAGAGAATGACCTCATCGCCCTGCTTCAGTCCTTCCAGGATCTCGATCTCGTTGACCGAGCTCGCTCCCAGACGCACCGGCACCCGGACGGCCGCGCTGCCTCCGTCCACGAGCATGAACAGTCCGACCGTGCTGTTGCTCTGGCCGTAGACCGGCCGTCCAACGTGCAGCACGTCGTCCAGTCGCTCGATCTCGATCGTTCCATCCACGCTGAGATCGGGCCGGGCGCCGCGGGGGAGTTGGCCTTCCAACGCCACCTCGACCAACACCGCCCCGTTCTGTACGTTGGGATCCACGCGCTTCACCTGGCCCTCGATCAGGTCGCTTCGCGTGTCGATGACGGCGCGCTGTCCGATCTGGACTTCACGGGCCTGTGTCTGTGGGATTCGCAGCTCGGCCTTCAGGCGGCCCGGGTGGGCGACGCGCGCCAGGGTTGTCCCCGACTGCACCCACTGCCCGGGCTCGAGCGACAGATCCTGAAGCACGCCCGCCGCTCCCGCCCGCACCGCCATCGATTCGACCCGGCGACGCTGGTACTGGTAGATGGAGCGCAGCCGGTCGACCTGCTGCGCCTGCACCGCGAGCTGTCCATCGATCGTCCCTGCCAACAGCTCGTAACGCTGCTCCTCCGTGTCCAACCGAATGGACGCCGCCTCGGCCTGCTCGCGCGACCGCAGGGCCTCGTTCAGGCTGATCAGCTCCCGCAGGGCGAACACCGAGTCGCTCTCCGCCCTCCGGTCCTGCCCCAGCCAGTCGGCCCGCGCCGTGGCCACGGCGGCTTGCTGCGCCAGCTTCTGCGTGCCGAGGGTGCGCCGAAGCTGCATCAGCCCCGCCTGGGCGGCGGTCCATTGCTGGTCCGCCTGCAGCGCCTCGAGCTCGACATCGGGATTGCTGAGCTGGAGGAGCACCGTGCCCTCTTCCACCGTTTCGCCCGGCTCCACGAACACGCGCTCGACGCGCCCCGCCGTCAGCGCCGACACGTAACGCATCTCCTCCGGGACGAGGGTGCCCGGTCCCCTCACGGCCCTCACCATCGGACCCCGCTCCACGGCTCCGATCAGCACGGAGGTGCGCTGGATGCTGGGAACGGCAGGCTTCATCAGGGCGAGGACGAGCGCAACGAGCACGGCGGCTCCGGCTCCGGCCCCGATCAGCAGCGGCTTGCGCCTGCTGCGCGGCGCCTCCCGCAGGACATCCATGCGGGGGCGAGGGGTCTCCGAGCCGGCCTCCGGCCGCCGACGCTTCGCGTCCGCGCCGTCCTTGGACACGATCTTGGGCCGGCTTGTCTCGCTGCGGAGCGGTATCTCCACCGTGTTATGACCCTTATCGCGTGATGACTTTGTTGGCGCTTCGTCGGGACCTCTCACGCGAACATTACGAGCGGCTCGTCGGGTGGGTTTCAGGGCGATGGGCTTTCAGGCGGGATGGGCTCCGGCGGCCGGAGCTCGATCGAACCGGTACGCCCCGCCGCACACGCGCACCCCAGACACGCTTGCCGTCGCTGCGGCACACGCGCCATGCCACAGGCGCGGGCACGCGGGACGTGGCCGGCTCGGATCGAGTTGGGTTGGCCCGTTCATTCAGCCAGCCGGGCGGGCTGGGCTGATGACTTGGGCCGAAGATCTAGGCGACCACCTTCACGTAGATCGGTCGCGGTCGGCGGGCTCTCCATTGGCGGTACAGCATCTCGTCCTCCCTTTCCCCACGTCACCCTGGCTGTTAGTAATCGCCAGCTTTCTTCGCACGCTCACCCAATATGGATGCGCACGATGCGAGAATGGTTGCATCCCCGCTCGTGAACCGGCTCTCGGAGGAAGGGGCCACTCCCCCCGGGCGGAAGCGGGCGGTCGTGACCGGCGCGACCACGGGCATCGGCTACGAGCTGGCGAGGCTGCTGGCCGCCGATGGCCACGACCTGACGATCGTGGCGCGGAGCACGCAAGTGCTCGAGCGGGTCGCGGGTGAGCTGGCCGAGCGACACGGCGTCGCCGTGAGCCCGATCTCGATGGACCTCTCCTTGCCCGGCGCCGCATCGGAGCTCTTCGCATCGCTCTCCGGACGGCCGATCGAGGTTCTGGTCAACAACGCGGGCTTCGGGACCTACGGCCCCTTCGCGGAGACCGATCTTGACGCCACCCTCGGGATGATCCGCCTGAACGTCGAGGCCCTGACGCACCTGACGCGGCTCGTTCTTCCGGGCATGATGGAGGAGGGGCGGGGGAGAATCCTGAACGTGGCGTCGACCGCCGCGTTCCAGCCCGGGCCGCTGATGGCCGTCTACTACGCGACCAAGGCGTACGTGCTCCATTTCACCGAGGCGCTCGCCGAGGAGCTCCGCGATGCCCCGGTGACCGTGACGGTGCTCTGTCCGGGACCGACGTCGACCGCGTTTCAGAAGCGGGCCGACATGGAGGACTCCGGACTCATGCGCTACCTGGGCGTGATGGATGCCGCGACGGTGGCGGAGGCCGGATACCGGGGGATGTGGCGTGGACGGCGGATCGTCATCCCGGGCTTGATGAATCGGCTGACGCCGCTCTCGGTGCGGCTGACGCCCAGAACGCTGGTGGCGAGGATGGTGGGCCTGATTCAGAAGTGAAGGTGAGACGGCTCGCGCCCGCGGCGGCTGCGGCGTTGGTGTCGGTCGGCGGGCTCGCGTCTTTGGCCGGCGGGCCGCACTTCACAACGCTCGTAAGAAGGATCATCGTAACATGCTGATGAATAAGCTGTTAACGTCGTCGTTCAAAGGACTCATCGTGGTCCTCTTGCTCCTGGCCTCGGCGCCTCCCGTGGCCCGGACGGCTTCGGCCCAGACGCGCGAGGAAGGCCCCTGGTGGCCGAACCCGACGTGGGGCGCGGAGGACCAGGCGGGCGCCTCCAACTGGATCACGGCGGAGAAGGTCCTCGAGGCGCTGAGCCTGGCCACGTCCGGGGCGGTCTACGAGATCGGCCACCCGTACGAGCGCGGAATGCCTCTGTACGGCGATCGCAGCTTCACGCTCCTCATCCCCGGGTCGCCTACGTACGAGGCGTTCGGCAGCAACCGCTTGGTCGGACACGACGAGTTCGTGTGCGCGGAGCTCGGCCAGGTCGGAACGCAGTTCGACGGACCCGGCCACATCGGGCAGCGCCTGACCATGGCCGACGGCACCATCCAGGACATCTTTTACAACGGCGTGCCCCTCGAGGAGATGAAGAGCCCGTACGGTCTCCGGAAGCTTGGCGTGGAGCGGGTGAAGCCGATCATCACCAGGGGCATCCTCGTCGATGTAGCGGGCTACAAGGGCGTCGGCCGGCTCGCGAGCGGCTACGAGGTGACGCTCGAGGACGTGCGCGGAGCTCTGGCGCGGCAGGGGGTGGACGAGTCGGGGATCCGCACCGGCGACGCGCTCTTCTTTCGCTACGGCTGGTCGGATCTCTGGAGCGACCCGGGCCGGTACAACGAGGACCCGCCGGGCATCGGCCTCGAGGTCGCCCGCTGGGTGATCGAGCGGCAGGCATCGATGGTCGGCTCCGATTCGTGGACGACCGAGGTCGTGCCGAATCCCGATCCGGGGCTCGCCTTCCCGGTGCATCAGGAGCTGATCATGAAGAACGGGATCTTCAACCTCGAGAACCTGGTCTTCGAGGAGCTGGCCGCGGAGGGAGCGTACGAGTTCCTGTTCATCTTCGCGCCGCTCCCGCTCGTCGGAGCCACCGGCTCGCCGGGCCGGCCGATCGCCATTCGCTGATGCCGAGCAGGTCGCTGCCTGCCAGAGCCCGGCCGAGGCGTTGAGCGCCCTCCCCCGCCTGCTCACCGCCGGTGCCGTTCGGGCGGCCCGCATCTTCTACCGGCTGCAGCGCACGGGAAGCGAGGTTCCGGCCGGCCCCGTGCTGCTGGTGGCCAACCACGCGAACATGCTCCTCGACCCGCTGCTGCTGATGAGGGTCACCGGGCGGCGAGCGGTGCCGCTCGTCAAGGCGCCGCACCTGCGCACACCGGTCTTCGGCTGGGTCCTTCGCGGCCTCGGCGCGCTGCCCGTGTACCGGCGGCAGGACGATCCACGACTGCTCGCTAAGAACCAGTCCGCTCTCGGCGAGGCCGCGGACGTGCTCCGAGAGGGCCGGATGCTTCTCGTCTTCCCGGAGGGCGGAAGCGAGCCGGGCCCGGCGCTACGGCCGCTCAAGACCGGCGCCTCCCGCGTCGCTCTGAGCGCCGAGGCGGCCGCCGGGTGGACGCTGGACCTCGTCGTGCTGCCGGTCGGTCTCAGCTACGAGGGGCCCGGGCGCTTCCGCAGCCGTGCGCTGGCGGTGGTCGGCGAGCCGATCCGTGTCGACGGGTGGCGCGCGGCGTACGAGAGGAGCCCGGCGGTGGCCATCCGCGAGCTGACCGGCAGGATGACGACGGGGCTGGAGTCGGCGCTGGTCGACGGGGGAGCCCGGCTACGTGGGGCGGCGACTGCTGGGGCGAGTATATCGGCGCTCCGGTTGCTCGCCGAGGTGCCGCTCGTCGCCTTGGGCTCCGCCGTGTGGGGCGCGCCGTACGCGATCTGTGGTCTGGCGTCGATCTTCGGACGCCCCGGGCCCGAGACGGTCTCCACCGTGAAGCTCCTGACGGCGATCGTCGTGTTCCCCCTCACGTATCTGGTTGCGGTCGTAGTAGCGGCTCGCACGCTCGGGTCGCCGGGCCTGGTCGCCGCCGCGTTCACTCTGCCCCCGCTCTTCGCGTTCACGCTGGGCTGGTACGACCGCCGGAGGGAGTTCAGCGCCGCGCGGCTCGCCCGGCGGCGGGAATGTTCCGGGGCTCCCGGATCGGCAGAGGCGATCCGGTGAGCGCTTCGGCCGTCCGGCGGCGCGAGGTCTTCTCGTGGTGCATGTACGATTTCGCCAACTCCGCCTTCACAACCCTCATCGTCACGTTCATCTTCAGCGCCTACTTCATGCAGGTGATCGTCGGGGATGAGGTAAGGGGCACGGTCCTCTGGACCCGCGCCGTCAACATCTCGGCGATCGTCGTGGCCCTCACGATGCCGGTGCTCGGAGCGATCGCGGACTTCTCCCGTCGTAAGAAGCGCTTCCTCTTGCTGGCGACGATACAGACGCTGGTGTTCACCACGCTGCTCTTCTTCATGCAGCCCGGCATGGTCGTGCTGGCCGTGATCCTGTTCGTCTTTGCGAACGTCGCGTACGAGGGTGGGCAGGCGTTCTACAACGCGTTCCTTCCGGAGATCTCGACCTCCAGGAACATGGGGCGGATCTCCGGCTACGGGTGGGCGTTGGGCTATGTCGGCGGCCTGGCGGCGCTCGGGATAGCGCTGTGGATGATGGGCGCCCTGCCCGAGAACGGGCATCTGAACGTCAGGGCCACCATCCTGCTTGTCGCGATCTGGTTCGCCGTGTTCTCGATCCCGACGTTTCTGTTTCTACCTGAGAGAGGCATCGCCCGTGCAGTCGAACCGGGGACGTACGTGCGTGAGGGCTTCCGGCGGGTGGCCGAGACGTTCCGGCACCTGCGGCGGTACCGGGAAGCCGCCAAGGTCCTTCTCGCCCGACTCGTCTATAACGATGGCCTGGTCACGATCTTCGCTCTCGCGGGGATCTACTCCATTGCCGTGTTCGATTTCACGATCGAGGAGGTGATCAAGCTGGGCATCGTCGCGAACGTGGCCGCGGGCCTCGGTGCGTTCGGCTTCGGCTTCGTAAACGACTGGATCGGCGGCAAGCGGACGATCGCGATCACGCTCGTCGTGCTGACGATAGCGGCGCTCCTCGGCGCCACCGCCGAGACGCGCACCGGCTTCTGGATCGCGGCGATCCTGATCAGCTTCATGGTGGGGCCGACCCAGTCGGCGAGCCGCACGCTGCTGGGTAGCATGACCCCGGAGGCCAAGCACGCCGAGTTCTTCGGGTTCTACGCCTTCTCCGGCAAGCTCTCCTCGATCCTGGGCCCTCTCCTTTTCGGCACGGTCGTGGGCGTCACGGGAAGTCACCGGCTCGCGATGGGATCGATGGTGGTCTTCTTCGTCGTCGGCTTCGTCCTTCTCATGCTGGTCGATGAAAAGGCGGGGATCGCGGCGGCGCGCTCGTGAGGGCGGCCGACCTTCCCCTCCGCTACAACGCGGTTGAGATCCTGGAGCACAACCTCGCGGAACGCGCCGGCAAGAGGGCGCTCGATGGCCCCGCCGGCGAGCGCACCTTCGCCGAGGTCGCCGAGGAGGCGAATCGCGTCGGAAACGCTCTTCAGGAGCTGGGCGTTCGGGCGGAGGACCGGGTGGCGATCCTCCTTCCCGACTCCCCGGAGTGGGCCGCAGCCTTCTTCGGCACCCTGAAGGTCGGCGGGGTCGCGCTCGGGGTGAACACGCTGCTCACGCCGAGCGAGCACGCGTACATCCTCCGGGACGGGAAGGCCCGCGTCTTGATCACGGACGGCTCCCTGGCGCCGGCGGTGGCGGCGGCCCTCGAGAGCGCGGCCGGAGGACTCCCGGACCTCGAGCAGGTAATCGTGGTCGGCGACTCCGGCCGTGCGCTGGCTGACGAAGTGCCGGCGGACGAAGCGCCGCTGGCCGGGCTTTCCGTTCCCAGCCTCGACTACTCGGGGTGGATCGGCGCGCAGAGGGCGGAGCTCGCGCCCGCCGCCACGCACCGGGAGGACTTCTGCACGCTCAACTACTCGAGCGGCACCACGGGGACGCCGAAGGGGATCCTTCACGCCCACAAGGATCTGGCCCTTTCGGCCCGGCTGTGGGGCGTGGGCGCCTTGGGCCTGCGGGAGGACGACGTCGCGTTCTCCAACGCGAAGCTGTTCTTCACGTACGGGCTCGGCGGGAGCCTGATCTTCCCCTGGACGGTCGGCGCGAGCGCGGTGCTGAACCCGGGCGCCGGGCGGGACACGCCGGCCGTTCTATCGATCTTGGAGCGCTATCGTCCCACGATCTTCTTCAACGCTCCCACCGGGTACGCGGCGATGCTCGCGATGCCGGACCTCGCCCGAGAGCACGACCTCTCTTCGCTCCGCCTGTGTGTGTCCGCGGGCGAGGCTCTTCCCGCGCCCGTGTGGCACGGGTGGAAGGAGACGACGGGCGTTGAGATCATCGACGGGATCGGATCGACCGAGCTTTTTCACATCTTCATCTCGAACCGGCCGGGCAAGGTTCGACCGGGGAGCAGCGGGACGCCGGTGGACGGCTACGCGATGAGGATCGTGGACGAGGCCGGCGAGGCCCTACCGACGGGCGAGATCGGCAACCTGCTGGTGAGGGGAGAGACCGCCGCTCTCTTCTACCTTCACCAGGAAGCGCTCACGCGCCGGACCTTCCTCGGCGAGTGGGTGTGGACGGGCGACAAGTACCGGGTGGACGAGGAGGGGTATTACTGGCATGCCGGACGGACGGACGACATGCTGAAGGTGGGAGGCATCTGGGTCTCGCCGGTGGAGGTCGAGGGCACGCTGCTCGGCCACCCGGCGGTGACGGAGTGCGCTGTGGTGGGGGTCCCGGACTCGGTCGGGCTGATCAAGCCGAAGGCGTGGGTCGTCCCGGCGCCGGGCTTCGAGCCCACCGGCGAGCTGGCCGAGGAGCTCATCGCTTACTGCGGCGAGTCGATGGCCGCCTACAAGCGGCCGCGCTGGGTCGAGTTCGTCGAGGAGCTGCCGAAGACGGCCACCGGCAAGATCCGGCGCTTCAAGCTGCGAGACGCGGCCGGGGCTCACTCGCGGCGCTGAGGCCGCTCCCGGATCAGCAGGCCCGAGGTCGAGACTCGCACCTCGAACTCGGCGGCCCGGTCGACCTCCACGAACGTTGCGGATCCGTATTCGGCGTCGACGAGCGGCGCGAAGATCGCGTGCCGGCGCCTGAGGGTGAAGAGATCCAGGGGCTTGCTTGCCGAGAGGGAGTGAACGGTCCGCGGCTCCGTTTGCTCGTCGTCGAGCTCGGCGTACCGGCCCGCGACGCGGTCCAGCTCGTACGACGTGTGCAGGCCGAGCAGGCTGACGATCGGCTTCCACTTGAGGATATGAGCGTCCACGTATAGCTCGTCACCGGTGAGCGCGAACGTCCGCTCGCGGCCGTCGGGGAATATGAACCGCGCGCTGAAGCGCTGCGGTCCCGTCGGCTCGGTGGCGACGACGACCGCAATCTCCTCGCGCGTCAGGGCGCGATAGCCCTGTGTGGCCACCGCCAGCGTCCCTGCGAGCCCGGCCAGCGAAAGGAGCAGGGCGGCCAGGAGGAGTCCCAGCGACGCGCCGAGAGCGCGACGCTTCCGCACGAAAGCGAGGCCGACGAGCAGCAGCACAAAGCTCAGCAGGGCGGCCGCGATCGCGACGGTGGCGAGAGGATCCAGCATCGTATCAAGATCTGAAGGCGGCACCGCGACAACAAGTCGGCCGGCTTACGGGAAAGAAGTCCGCCGGCGGTCCGACCACAAGTCGGCTGGCGGCGCGACTCGGCTCGATCACGAGGTTTCGAGATGAAGATACCGGGCTTCCGCCCGTTCGAGGAGTACGAGGCGTATCCGGTCGATGAGATGCGCCGGCGAGCCGCCGAGTTTGCCGCCGACATGCGGAGGAGGCGGACGGTCCGTCACTTCTCGGAGCGTGCCGTGCCGCGCGAGATCATCGACGACTGCCTGCTGGCTGCGGGCAGGGCGCCCAACGGGGCGAACCGGCAGCCGTGGCACTTCGTCGTGGTCGCCGACCCGGAGGTGAAGAGGCGCATCCGCGAGGGCGCGGAGAAGGAGGAGAAGGAGTTCTACGAGCGGCGCGCCCCGCGCGAGTGGCTGGAGGCCCTGGCTCCCCTCGGCACGAACGAGCACAAGCCGTTTCTGGAGACCGCCCCGTACCTGATCGCGATCTTCGCTGAGAGCTACATCGTCGGGCCGAACGGCGAGAAGCTCAAGAACTACTATGTGTCGGAGTCGGTCGGAATCGCTACGGGATTCCTGGTCGTGGCGCTTCATCACGCCGGCCTCGCCTCGCTGACGCACACGCCCAGCCCGATGGGCTTCCTGAACGAGATCCTCGGACGGCCGGAGAACGAGCGTCCCTTTCTGCTGCTTGTGGTGGGGTATCCGGCCGAGGACGCTCTGGTGCCGGACATCGGTAAGAAGGAACTTTCCGAGTTTGTGACCTACGTTGGCAAGCTTCCTGCCGCCCGCTGAAGCCACCTACTATAGCGGCGGCATGGCATGTGGAAGTTCATGATGTCGGCACCGAACAACAACGAAGCGGTCCCGGTATAGGAAGTGCCCGACCGCTGCGATCTCGAGCCCCCTCGCGCCCGAGTACGACCTGGCGTTGGTCGAGGCGGAGGAGATCGGCCCGGGCGATCAGCTGTTCGAGTCGGACGGCTTGCGCGTGGCCGTCGACGCCGAGAGCGTGGCCCTGCTCGAGGGGACCGAGATCGACTGGGTGGAGTCCCTCCAGGGCAGTGGCTTCCGTTTCAACAACCCGAACCTGAAGCCGATCGGTTCGGGGGCGCTGGAGGGGCCGATGGCCGATCGCGTGAAGTAGGTGATCGACGAGCGGATCAATCCGGGAATCGCATCGCATGGCGGCCACGTCTCGCTCGTCGAGGTGCGCGACAACGTCGTCTACCTTGAGATGAGCGGTGGCTGCCAGGGGTGCGGGATGGCCAAGGTCACCCTGCAGCAGGGTATCGAGCGGACGCTGCGGGAGGGAGTGCCTGAGATCTCGGGCATCGTGGACGTGACGGACCACGCGGCCGGGGCGACCCCCTTCTACAGCTGATCGCTCCGTACTTACAGCCGATCGCTGTTGAGGCAGTAGACGCCGCCATCCGGCTTGCAGCGGCAAGGGAACAGCTCTAGCGGGCCGCTCCCGGCCTCCTCGATGGTCGATTCCACGAGATCGGCCAGGACTCCCGAAAGGCGCGCATCGGCGTGCGGGATCGGAACCCGGTGAAAGTCGAGCCCTGCCCCCTCGGCGATCTCCCGTAGGTCGACGTCCAACTCCGCGAGCGTCTCCGACTGCTCGTGCATGAAGCTGATCGGGTCGACGACGACGCGGCTCGCCCCCTCTGACACGGCCCCGCGGATCACGTCGTCGATCTCCGGCTGCGTCCACGGGATGCCTCGGTTCGCGTGGTTCTGGTAGCCGAGCAGGAAGTCGTCGACGCCCAGCTTTCCCGCCACGCTCCGGCAGCACGCCTCCGCATACTTATCGTAGCGGCTGCCTGCCTCGAGGTACCTGACCGGGGTCCCGTGCACGGAGAACACGAGCCGGGTGCCCGCATCGGCGAGGTCCAGGCCGGCTCCCTCCACGTACCGGCGGATCGCGTCGGCTCGAAGCTCGAGGTACGCGGGATGCGGATGCCAGCCGCCGATCCCTGCGAGCGGGACGCTCCAGCCCGAGGCCTCGATCTCGCGCTCCAGCTCCGCCAGCGCCGCGACCGACGTCGAGTGGCCGCACAGCGGGTACACGGGCAGGCCGACCAGCTTTTCGACGCCCTCGGCTCGCGCACGCTCCACGGCGGCGGCGATCGTCGGCTGCGTGAACTGCATGCCGAGGAGGACGCGCGCCTCGCGCCCCCGGGCGCTGAGCTCCGCCGAGAGCGCGTCAGCCTGGCCCTCCGCCTGTGCTCTGAGCGGGGAGCCGCCGATCTTCCGGTACTCCTCCACGAGGCCCGGCGCTCGCGCCTCGGCCAGCTCGCGGGCCCGCCGCCGGACCTCCTCGATCGGGCGGCCGGGCTCCAGGCTGGCGTTCGCGACGAAGATCCGCTCCAGGTATGGAACGACCTCCTCGAAGCTCCCCGTATCGGGCTCCCCGAAGTTGAGGAGCACGACGCCGATCATCCGGTCTCCACTTTGGTCGAACTCCCTTCCTCGACCGAGAAGTCGTGCACGGCGCGAGCCACCGCAGCGATCACCTCGGGATCCGTGCTCGGATGGATGCCATGACCGAGGTTGAAGATGTGGCCGGGCCGGCCGTTGACGCGCTCGAGGATCTCCCGCGTGCGCGAGACAGCCACCTCGGCACCGGCCAGCAGTGAGGTGGGGTCGAGGTTTCCCTGGATGGCGCGATCGGGCCCGATGATCTCCCATGCCTCGTCGATCGGGATCCGCCAGTCAACTCCGATCGCGTCGCCGCCCGCTCGTGCGAGCAGGGGAAGAAGCCTCGGATTCCCCGTCGCGAAGTGGATGGAGGGCACGCCGGCACCGGCCAGCGCGTCGAGCACGGTTCGCGAGTGCTCGAGCACGTACCGCTCGTAGTCTTCGGGGGAGAGGCAGCCGGCCCACGAATCGAACAGCTGCACGGCGCTCGCTCCCGCCTCGGCCTGCGCCACGGCGAACTCCGCCAGGTGCTGGGCCCAGAAGCCCGCCAGCCGGTGCCAGCTCTCCGTCTCCGTCCACATGAAGCGCTTCGTCTGCTCGAGCCGGCTGGCCCGGCTGCCCTCGAACAGGTAGGAGCACAGCGTGAACGGTCCGCCGACGAAGCCGATGATCGGCACGGAGAGCCGCTCCCGGAGCAGCCCGATGGCCTCGAGCACGAAGGAGAGAGCCTCGCGGGGCTCGAACGGCCGCAGGCGCTCCAGGTCCCCGGGGAGGTCGAGCGGCGGATCCACGACCGGCCCGATCTCGCTGTGGATCTCGAACTCGAGGCCCGCTCCCAGAAAGGGCGTCGCCAGGTCCGTGAAGAGGACGGCCGCATCGACTTCAAAGTACTCGAGAGGGAGTGCGGTAACTTCCGCTGCTGCCTCGGGTTCCCGTATGAGCTCGAGGAAGCTTCGGCGTGCCCTGATCTCGCGGTAGCGCGGCAGGCAGCGCCCGGCCTGGCGCATGAACCAGACGGGTGTGCGGTCGACGGGTTGGCGCCGCAGCGCGCGGAGCAGGCGGTCGTTGAATTCAGGTCGGCTCATAGGGCCGAGAACTCTACGGCGCCCTTCGGCTCCTCGCCAGCGGCCGGAGACAACAGGACGCAGGGTAGGGGATGAAGTCCATGATCTCGCCCGCATGCTGGCGCCTCTGCATGTCCTCCCAAAACTCGACCTCGAACAGGTCGCCATGGGTGGCGCGGAAGGTTGCGAGGAGCTCGGGGGCGAGACCCAGAAAGCGGGGGAACTCCTCCGGGAAGATGTCGTCCTCGCCGACGCCGAACCAGCTTTGGGCCGCCAGCTCGTCCTCCGGATGGACGGCCTCCGGCATCTTCCGGAAGCGGCAATCGGTCACCAGGCAGAGCTCGTCGTAATCGTAGAAGATCACGCGGCCGTGCCGGGTCACGCCGAAGTTCTTGAGCAGGAAGTCGCCCGGGAAGACGTTGGCGGCAGCGAGATCCTTGATCGCCTGCCCGTAGTCGAGCACGATCCGCCGGGCGGCTTCGGGGTCGGCCCGCCGCAGGTAGACGTCCAGCGGCGTCATCAGCCGTTGGGTGTACAGGTGGTCGAAGGCGACCGAGCCGCTGGTGGCGCGGACGGTTCGTCCCGCCTCCTGCTCGAGCTCGAGTAGCACCTCGTCCGCGAACCGGCTGGCGGGGAACTCCAGCCCCTCGAACTCCTGGGCATCCACCAGTCGTCCCACCCTGTCGCGGAGAAAGACCAGTCGGTAGCGCTCCCGCACCGCTCTGCGGGTCGTGCGCTTGGGTGCCGCGATGCGGTCTCGGATCACCTTGAACACGACGTTGAGGGATGGGAGCGTGAAGACGATCATCACCATCCCCTTGGCTCCCTCCGCCGCCTCGAACCGGGCTCCGGGACGCTTGAGGTGCTCGCTGAGCGTCCGGTAGAGCTCCGTCTTGCCATGGCGGTTGTAGCCGATCGAGGTGTAGAGCTCGTCGCGACGCTTGTGCGGCAGGATCGAGCCGATGAACTCCACCACCCCGCGGGGCCGGTCGACGTCGGCATGGAAGTAGGAGCGGGAGAAGCCGAAGACTCCGCTCACGTCGTTCGAGGTCGTGAGAAGCGCGTCGACGGTGATCCCCTCTTCCGGGTGGCAGAGCGCCAACACGAACGGGTAGATCTCCTTTCCGACCCTCCAGCGGCCGACCAGATACGCGCCTTTGTTCCGGAAGAACGGCTCCGGGATCATCTCCAGCAGTGGGATGAAGTCCTCGGGCTCATGACCATCCGGCGTGACCGGCATGAACTGCCTCCGCGCGCTGGCCGCGACGAGCTCGGCCTCGCGCTCGAGGTCCGCGAAGGGCGCCTTGAAGCCCACGTCCTTAAGGACCGTTTCCACCAGGGCCGGCGGGATGTCCAGGGTCTGGAAGGTGTGGAGGGAGAGGCGCTCCTCCGAAAAGGCGCCCCGCTCGTCCAGCTCCGGTCCCAGGAACTCGATGTCCGGCCGGACGCCGACCGTCGTGAACGTCCGGCGGGTCACCGAGTTGAAGAAGGTACGCGCGATCTCCGCGTCCCAGCGGTCCGCCGACAGAGTGCGGTACTGCTCCCGGATCCCGGCCCAAAGGTCCGTGTCCAGGACCCTCTCGCCGAGTCGAGATCGGCTTCCGTCCACCGCCCGTCCCGAGTACAGGTTGTACAGCATCAGACGGCGCGAGGAGTCGCGCTGCATCCCCTGCCAATCGCGGGTCTCGAAGCGTCTCTTGGCCCGGCGAGAGATGGCTCTGAAATGGTGGTGGTAGCGATCGAAGGCCGCGAGAATAAGGGCGGCCACCTCCCGCGGCAGCTCGGCATCGGCTCTCAAAGCAGCGCTCGCCGGCCGGACGTGGGCCCGGCCGATTGTAAACCGGCGTATACCACGCTAAGCTGACCCCGCGGGCCGCGTCGAACGCGAAGCACGGCGGCGCGCCACGAGAGCTGGCCCAAGGCCAGCCCGACGTGCTGTCCCGAGGCGGACCACCAGAACCGAGAGCGATATGCGATGCCTGAAACGACCACGCTTCCCCAATACGAGTACCTGACGCCGCCCTCCGAGGGAGAGCCGATTACGCTGGAAGATGGAGTGCTGCGCGTCCCCGACCAACCGGTCATCCCCTTCATCGAGGGTGATGGGATCGGTCCCGACATCTGGAGCGCCGCCCAGCACGTGTTCGACGGAGCCGTCCGTCACGCTTACGGAAACGATCGCGCGATCGTGTGGTTCGAGGTGCTGGCGGGCGAAAAGGCCAACAACACCGCCGGCAGTTGGCTCCCCGACGACACGCTGATGGCGATCGAGCACCACCTGGTGGCCATCAAGGGACCGCTCACGACCCCCGTGGGCGGCGGCTTTCGCTCCCTCAACGTGACCATGCGCCAGCGACTCGACCTGTTCGCCTGCGTGCGGCCGGTTCGGTACTTCCAGGGCGTGCCGTCACCGATCAAGAGGCCCGAGAAGATGGACATGATCGTCTTCCGAGAGAACACCGAGGACATCTACGCGGGGATCGAGTACCGGGCCAAATCCGAGGAGGCCCGCCGGCTGATCGAGTTTCTTCAGGAGGAGATGGGCGTCACATCGATCCGGTTTCCCGAGACCAGCGCCATCGGGATCAAGCCGATCTCGGAGGAGGGCTCCAAGCGTCTCATTCGGGCGGCGATCCGTCATGCCCTCGACCGCGAACGTGCCACCGTGTCCTTCGTGATCAAGGGGAACATCATGAAGTTCACGGAGGGCGGCTTCCGCGACTGGGGATACGAGCTCGCCCGCGACGAGTTCGGGGCCGAGCCGTGGAACGGCGGTCCCTGGATGAAACTGCCGAACGGAATCGTGATCAAAGACGTGATCGCCGACGCCTTCCTGCAGCAGATTCTCACCCGACCGGCCGAGTACGACGTCATCGCGACCATGAACCTGAACGGCGACTACATCTCGGACGCCATGGCCGCCCAGGTCGGCGGGATCGGCATCGCGCCTGGCGCGAACATCAACTACGAGACCGGTCACGCCCTGTTCGAGGCGACGCACGGCACCGCGCCCAAGTACGCCGGCCAGGACAAGGTCAACCCGAGCTCGCTGATCCTGTCGGGCGAGATGATGTTCCGCTACCTGGGCTGGGACGAGGCGGCGGACCTCGTCATCCGGGGGCTCGAGAGGACGATGGGTCAGAAGCGGGTCACGTACGACCTCGAGCGGCTGATGCAGGGAGCGACGCTGTTGAAGACGAGCGAGTTCGCGCGGGCGATGGTCGAGAACATGGAGGCACCTGCCGCTGCGTGAGCGGGTGGTGAGGCCGCCGCCCAGCGCGAGGCCGGTGGGGGCGGCGGCCGGCGCGAGGCGGGCGAGGCCGCAGGAGTGATCTCCCGACCGATCGCTCTCGCGGCCGCCATAGCGACGATCACCGCGTTCGCCTTCTGGCTGGAGGCGCGCTTCACCTGGGCCCGCAACGTCGGGGCAGCGCTGATCGTCATCGTCCTGGGTGCCGCCCTCTCCAACCTCGGCCTCGTGCCGACCGCCTCCCCTATCTACGACGGGATCTTCGGGCCCGTGACCTCGCTGGCCATCGCGTGGCTCCTGCTGGCGGTGCGGCTGAGCGACCTGCGGGAGGCCGGCCCTCGGATGTTGGGCGCCTTCGGGATCGGCGTGCTCGGCACGGCCGTGGGCTCGGTGGTCGGGGCCCTGCTTCTGTCCGGG
>JAPULH010000209.1 GCA_027295155.1 Gemmatimonadota bacterium | reverse complement strand
AGGAGAAGTCGATGCCCTGTGCGACCACGCTCCGCGCGGTGCCCTCGACGACGAGTGACGCCGTATTCGGCCACAACCGGAGCGAGCGAAGCGAGTGGAGGTCGGCGCCAGCCAACCGGAGCGAGCGAAGCGAGTGGAGGTCGGCGCCAGCCAATCCCCATGCGCCCCGACAAGCGCTTACGCGCTTGTTACCGTTACGGCGGCGTGGGGCCATCGCCGGCGTTGCCGCTCCTCCCCGATACACACGGTATCACGTCGTCGCGCCGCCTTGGATCTTCCCTGGGCACCCGCCGCAGGCGGGTCCGGCGCTCGTAACGCGACCCACCAGGGTTCTTCAGCGACCTGCTGGGCCCGGAGTGCAACCACCTCCTGTTTCGTGAACCCGCGGAGGGGGCCCGATGGCGGCCGCCCGGTCTCGGCCGATGCACCGTCGCTGGTCGATCTGCACAACCACCTTGTGCCTGCCGTGGACGATGGCGCCCGCACGGTGGAGGAAGGGATCGCGACGCTTCGGGAGTTCGCCTCTCTCGGGGTGAGGCGCGTCGCGACGACGCCGCACCTGGCCGCCAGCCGGGCGGCCGGGCCACGCGTGCGCGGCGTGGCGGAGAGCTTTGCCGAGCTTCGCGCGGCCGCCGCCGAGTCCGTTCCCGAGATCGAGCTGAGCCTCGGTTTCGAGGTTCGCCTGGACGAGCCCGATGCGGAGCTGAGCGACCCCGAGCTGGGGCTTGGCGAACGGCATCTTCTCGTCGAGTTCTCGATGCTCATGATGCCCGCGTATCCGGTCGCGACCCTGGAGACCGCGATCGGACAGGGCTGGATCCCTGTCCTCGCCCACCCGGAGCGCTACGCCGGGGTCGCGGCGCGCTATCCGATGGTCGCGATTTGGCGCGAGGCCGGCGCGCTCATGTGCGTCAACTCGGGCAGCCTCCAGGGCCTCTACGGGCGGGAAGCCGAGTGGGTGGCGCGGCGTATGCTGGCCGACGGGGCCGTCGATCTGATCGCCTCCGACAACCATGCCCGCCCGGGTCGCTGCGAGACGGTGCGTGCCGCCTGGGACCTGCTGGTCGAGGGCGGCTTCGAGCCTGCCGCCCGGCTCCTGCTCCGGGACAATCCGGCGGCCGTGCTCGGGGGAAGGGACCCGCAGCCCGTGCCACCGGTCCACCTCGCCGACGGCTGGAGCGAGCGTTTGAGGCGTCTGGTAGGGTGGTCGCGGTGAGTCCTCCGCTGCTGCCCGGCCTGGCCGCTCGCCGGGCGCTTGTGACCGGTGGCTCACGCGGCATCGGAAGGGCTGTGGTGCGCATGTTGTCCGAGATGGGCGCCTCGGTCGGCATCGCCTATCATGCCTCGGAGGAGGCGGCCGCCGACGTCGTTCGGGAAGCCAGCGAGACGGGAGCCGGCGGCGCGGCTCCCGGCAGAGATCGTCCGACCGCGTGGAGCGAGCCGGGCGACCTCTCTCGGGAAGAGGACGTGGACCGGCTCTTCGACCGTGTCCGCGAGGAGTTCGGTGGGCTGGACCTCTTCGTCGGAAACGCCGGAATCTGGAACGAACGGAAGACGCCGATCGAGCGCCTTGAGCCCGAGGAGTGGCGGAGGATGCTGGAGGTGAATCTCACGTCCATCTACCTGACGACGCGCCGGGCCGTGGAGTGCATGGAGCCTGGCTCGCGGGTCGTGCTTCTCTCCTCGACCGCCGGACAGCGAGGCGAGGCGGACCACAGCCATTACGCGGCGACCAAGGGAGGCATCATCTCCTTTTGCAAGTCGCTCGCTACCGAGCTTGGCCCGCGGGGGATCACGGTCAACGCCGTCGCGCCGGGGTGGGTCGACACCGACATGAGCTCTGCGGTCCTGCGATCGCCCGAGCGGGCGCAGGTCGAGAGCGAGATCCCGCTCCGTAGGATCGCGTCGCCGGAGGACGTAGCGGGTCCGATCTGCTTTCTGCTCAGCGATCTGGCACGGCACGTCACGGGAGAGGTGCTGAACGTCAACGGTGGGAGCGTCCTGTGCGGGTGACCGACCGGCCGGCCTTCTCACCGCCGGCCGAACTGCTGGGGGTGATCGAGACGCTGGAGGCCCGGGGGTTCCAGGCCTGGGCCGTCGGCGGAGCGATCCGTGATGCGTTGCTGGGGCACACCCGCACGGACTGGGACGTGGCCACAGACGCCCGGCCCGAGGATGTGCGGCGTGTCTTCTCCCGCACCCTGCCGATCGGGATCGAGCACGGCACGGTCGGCGTGCTCGTGCCGGAGGGCACGCTGTTCGAGGTGACGACCTTCCGGCGCGACATCGAGACGGACGGGCGGCACGCCGTCGTGGAGTTCGCGGACTCGATACAGGAGGATCTCGCGAGGCGTGATTTCACGATCAACGCGATGGCGTGGAGGCCGGCCACCGACGAGTTCGTGGATCCTATGGGCGGAAGAGCTGACCTCGAGCGCCGCGTGCTGCGCGCCGTGGGAGACGCGGCTCAGCGGGTGGCCGAGGACTACCTGCGAGTCCTGCGGGGCCTCCGCTTCGCGGGCCGGTTCGCTCTGGAGGTCGAGCCGGAGACGTGGGACGCCCTCGTCGGCGGCGTGGGCGGAACCGCGACGCTCTCGGCCGAGCGGGTGCGGGAGGAGCTCCAGAAGGTGCTGGCTTTTGTTCACCCATCCCATCCGTCTTCCGCTCTGCGTCTGTACGGCGAGGTGGGTGTGCTGGAGATCTGGTATCCCGAGATCGCTCCGGCGCGACGAGATCCGGGTTGGGAGCTCAACCTGGCGGCGGTGGATTCGATCCCTCCCACGCGCTCCCTCCTGCGCCTGGTCCGCTGGATTCTCGCGCCGGACGTCGCAGAGCCTCGGGCCGAACGCGCCGAGGCTATCCTGAGTCGGCTTCGGTACTCGAACGCGGACACTCGCAGGGCGGTCCATCTCCTTCGCCATTATCATCCCCTCGTCGGCCCGATCGATTCCGCGGCGCAGATCCGGAGCTGGCTGTCAGAGGTGGGAGCGGCATCGGCGAGGGACCTGTTTCGGCTTCACTTCGCCGGGGCGAAGGGGGCCAACGCGAAGGAGAAGATGCGGTATCTCGGGCACGCCTGGCGCCGTGTGCACGAGGAGCTGCTCGCCTCACCGCCGCTGAGGCTCGCCGATCTGGCGATCGGTGGAGATGAGCTGCTCCGGATGGGGGTCGAGCCGGGGCCGGCGGTGGGCATTCTCCTGGACGAGCTTCACGCCCGCGTGTTGGAAGATCCCGAGCAGAACCACGCTGAGAAGCTGGCGCGGCTCGCCCGCGAGCTGATCGAGCTCGGTGGCCTGGCCGCCGGGGACGGCGGATCCGGAGGTGACATGGAGCCGCGGGACGCGTGAGCGAGGAGCCGAGCCTCTTCGGCCGGGAGGAAGGCCGGGGTCGGCCCGGCGGTGGTCGCGCTCGGTTGGGCGGCGGCGAAACCACCCCTGCGGTCGACCCGACGGATCCCGGAGCGCCGCTCGCCACTCGCATGCGGCCCACCTCGCTCGACGATTTTGTCGGGCAGGGGAAGCTCGTGGGACCGGGAGGCCCGCTGCGCGAGCTGATCGAGCGCGATCGGATCCCGAGCCTCATCCTCTGGGGTCCGCCGGGCTGCGGAAAGACCAGCCTTGCCCACATCGTCGCGCTGATGACGAGGTTGGCGTTCGTCCGCTTCAGCGCCGTCACGGAGGGGATCGCCCGCGTCCGCGCCGTCATCGCCGAGGCGGCCGAACGGAGGCGTGCGACGGGCCGCGGGACGATCCTTTTCGTGGACGAGATCCACCGATTCAACAAAGCCCAGCAGGACGCTTTCCTTCCCCACGTCGAAGCGGGGACGGTCGTCCTCATCGGGGCCACGACGGAGAATCCGAGCTTCGAGGTTATCGGGCCGCTGCTCAGCCGCACGCGGGTGTTCGTCCTCGAGCCCCTGAGCGCACAGGAGCTCGCCGAGGTTTGCCGTCGGGCGCTCCGCGAGGAGCGAGGGCTGGCCGGATCGTGCCTGGAGATCGAAGAGGAGGCTCTGGAGCGGTTGGCGGTAGCGGCCGATGGGGATGCGCGGCGGGCGCTGAACGCGCTGGAGACCGCGGCCGAGCTGGCCCGCAGCAAGCGTATCGTGCTCGTGGACGTGGAGAAGGCGCTGCAGCACCGCTTCGCCCGCTACGACAAGGGCGGGGAGGAGCATTACAACGTGATCTCGGCCCTCCACAAAGCGGTTCGAGGTTCCGATCCGGACGGGGCGCTCTACTGGCTCGCCCGCATGCTGGAGGCGGGCGAGGATCCGATGTACATCGCCCGGCGCCTCGTGCGTATGGCGACCGAGGACATCGGGCTCGCGGATCCCCAAGCGCTCGCTATCTGTATCGGGGCGCGCGACGCCTACCATTTCCTCGGGTCACCGGAGGGGGATCTCGCTCTCGCCGAGGCGACGATCTATCTGGCGGCGGCACCCAAGTCGAACCGGGTGTACGAGGGGTTCTCCCGCGCGCGCCGAGCGGCGCGGGAGACGCCCGCGGAGCCGGTGCCGATCCACCTCCGCAACGCGCCGACCGCGCTCATGAAGGAGCTGGGATACGGCCGCGACTACGTCTATGATCCCTCGGAGCCAGGAGGTGTGGCCCCGCAGAGCTACCTGCCGGACTCGCTCCTTGGCCGCCGCTTCTACGAGGCAGGTGATCGGGGCCTCGAAGCGGAGATCGCCGCCCGGCTGGACCGCTTCGCGCAGATGCGCTCGCGGGCGCGGGGGACGGGCATGCCTGACACGGGTATGACGAGCTCATGATCGACATCCGCCGGCAGCCGGAGCGCGCCATTCTGGTGGCGGTCCCGCCGATCGACGAGCCGCAGCAGGAGGTGGACGAGCATCTCGACGAGCTGGCTCGTCTGGCGGACACGGCCGGCGCGGATGTCGTCGGCCTCGTCGTTCAGCGGCGCAAGTCCCCCCACCCCGCCCTGTACATCGGCAAGGGCAAGGCCGATCAGTTGCGGGAGGCGGCGTCCCGGGATGACGCCACGCTCGTCGTCTTCGACGACAACCTGTCGCCCGCTCAGGGCTTGGCGCTGGAACGCCGCCTCGGTCTGCGCGTCATGGACCGGACGGAGCTGATCCTCGACATCTTCGCGCTTCGCGCGAGAACGGCGGAGGCGAAGACGCAGGTCGAGCTCGCCCAGCTGCAGTACCTTCGTCCGCGCTTGAAGCGGATGTGGACCCACCTCTCGCGGACCGAGGGCGGCATCGGAGCGCGTGGCCCGGGCGAGCAGCAGCTGGAGACCGATCGGCGTCTCATCGATCGCCGGATCGCACGGTTGCGCGGAGGGCTGGAGGGGATTGCGCGGTCGCGTAGGACGCGCAGAAAGGCCCGTAGTTTGGGGTTCGGGGTGGCTCTCGTCGGGTACACGAACGCGGGGAAATCGTCGATCCTCCAGGAGCTGTCGGGCCGAGAGCTCTTCGTGGAGGATCGCCTGTTCGCCACACTGGACTCGGCAACCCGCGCCGTGGATCTGGGTGACGGATACCAGGCGCTGATCACCGATACGGTCGGCTTCATCCGGAAGCTGCCTCATCACCTCATCGCCTCCTTTCGGGCCACCCTGGAGGAGGTCGAGGAGGCGGATCTGCTCGTTCACGTGATCGATGCATCTTCGCCAGCGTGGGAGCGGCAGATGGAGGCGGTGAACGAGGTGATCGGTGAGCTCGGCGCCCGCGGCCCCGTGCTGCTCGCCTTCCACAAGATCGACCAGCTGACCCACGATGAGGAGGCCGCGCTTCGGCGCCGCGTGTCGGAGGTGTACGACTCGCACGTCTTGACGTCGGTCAGAGAGTCCGGCGGCCTCGACTCGCTACGTGACGCTCTTCTGGCCCGAATTCGGGCGGAGCGGCCTACGGTCCGCGTGACCCTGTCGGCGCGGGACGGTCGAACCCTCGCGGAGGCGTACCGGGAGGGGGAGGTGCTGGAGCGCCGGGAGAAGGGCGCGAGCATCGAGCTCACGGCGCGGGTGCCGGCGGCTCTCGTCGGCCGCTGGCGGCGTCAGGAGGGGGTGCGCGTCACGGGCACCGACACGGCTTGAGCTCTCGGGTCCTCATCGTCGGTACCGGGCGAGTCGGTCTCTCACTCGCCGCCGATCTGAGCGAGGCCGGGATGGCTGTGACGGTCGTCGGTCGAAAGGCGGAGCGACCGACGTTCCTCGGCGACCGGCCCCAGATCGGGTACGTGTCGGCGCCGTCGCCGGAAGTCGATGCGGCAGGAGCGTTCGAAGCGGCAGCAACGCTCGAGGGCTCGCGGGCGCTCGAGGGCCCCGCGGCGTTCGACCTCCTCTTCTGCGTCACGGACGACGCTCTGACGTCCCTGGCCGCCTCCTGGAGCGAGGCCGCCGGAGGGAGGCCACCCCTGCCCCGGACGGCTCTGCACACGAGCGGCGTGGACTCGGCGGAAGCCCTGGCTCCGTGGAGAGCGAAGGGGGTCGCGATCGCGTCGTGGCATCCGCTCGTCGCTGTGGCCTCGCCGAGGAGCGGAGCGTTTCGGGGCGTCTGGTTCGGAGTCGATGGAGACGCCGAGGCGTGCCGAACGGGCGAGGAGCTGGCGCGGCGCCTTGGGGGGCGGACGTTCGCCGTGCGGCCCGAGGGGCGCGCGCAGTATCACGCAGCCGCGGTCTTCGCCTCTAACTTCCTGGTCGCCTGCCTGCATGTGGCGCTCGACGAGCTCTGCGGCGCTTCGGACGAGGCGGAGCTGGAAGCCCTTCTCCCCCTTGCCGCCGCCGCCCTCGGGAACCTCGGCGAGCTCGGCCTGAGCATGGGAGCTACCGGCCCGGTGACGCGGGGCGACGCGCAGACGATCACCTCCAATCTGGCGGTCCTCGACCCGGAGCGCGCCTCCCTGTATCGTGCGCTCGGCCGCGAGCTGCTCGAGCTGACGGCGGGCCGGCTCGAGCCGGAGGCACACGTGCGGTTGGAGGCCCTGCTGTCCGCCCGCGAAGCTCCGTGAGGAGACAGGAGAACGCGAGATGAGCCAGCCTCTTCGGCTCTACATCAACGTGGACCACGTGGCGACCGTGCGCGAGGCCAGGAGAACGGACGAGCCCGATCCCGTTCGGGCAGCGGTGTTGGCGGAGCTGGGCGGCGCGGACGGTATCACCGTTCACCTCCGGGAGGATCGCCGGCACATCCAGGAGCGCGACGTACGCCTGCTTCTCGAGACGGTTCGGACGATCGTGAACCTCGAACTGGCCGCCGAGGAGGGCGTGCTCGGCCTCGCCGGGGAGTGGTGTCCGATGCAGGTGACGTTCGTTCCCGAGCGTCGCGAGGAGGTGACGACGGAAGGAGGGCTCGATCTGGATGAGGCCGGAGGGAGGCTCGAGGACGCGATGGAGCGTATGCGTGCCCTGGGCATCAGGACTTCGCTGTTCGTGGATCCGCTGGAGGATGCGATGGAGCGGGCAGCGGCGTTGGGAGCGGACGCCGTCGAGCTGCACACGGGCGAATACGCGAACGCCCGCACCCCGGAGGGCGCCGCGGCCCAGCTGGGTCGCTTGGGCGCCGCCGCTCGCGTCGCCCGGGGGGCAGGGCTAGCTGTTCATGCCGGCCACGGCCTCACGTACGAGAACGTACCGCCAGTCGCCGGGATTCCGGAGGTCGAGGAGCTCAACATAGGCCATTCGGTCGTGAGCCGTTCGGTGCTCGTGGGGATCGAGCGGGCGGTTCGGGAGATGAAGGGGATCGTCGAGGCCGCCCGGCGGCCGCCTGCCCGCTGAAGGCGATGCTGAAACAGCACCGCATCAAGATCGTGGTGGGGCTCTTCATCACGGTCGGGCTGCTCGCCTGGGTGCTGAGGGACGTGTCGGCGGCGGCGGTGCTGGCCGAAGTGCGAGACGCAAACCGGGGCCTGCTCGCGGCCATGGTAGCGGTGGCGACGGCGACGTTCCTTGTCCGTGCCTTTCGCTGGCATGTCCTGCTTCTTCCGGGCTTTCCCGATTCTCATCTGCGCTCGCGCTTCGCCGCCGTGTGCATTGGCTTCATGGCGAACAACCTGCTGCCGGCACGACTGGGCGAGTTCGCGCGGGCCTACAGCTTTTCGCGCGTTGAGCCGATCGGCGTGCCCCGCTCGCTCGCATCGATCGTCGTGGAGCGTGTGTTCGACGCCGTGGTGCTGGGTTCGTTCTTTGTTCTGGCGATCTCGTACGGAAACTTTCCGGCCGGACG
>JAPULH010000208.1 GCA_027295155.1 Gemmatimonadota bacterium | reverse complement strand
GAGGCTGGAGGCCGATCAGATAGCGATCGCCCTCCGGGATCGGGGGATCAAGGTGAAGTACCTGGTGGCCGAGAACGAGGGTCACGGCTTCTCGAACGCCGACAACCGCATGGCGTTCTATCGGTCCATGGAGACGTTCTTTGGCGAATGCCTCGGCGGTCGCGTTCAGAAGAGGGTTCCGCCGGAGATCGAGGCCAAGATCGCCGAACTTACCGTGGACGTGAGCGAACTGACGCTGCCGGTGACGGCGGAGGAGGGGCGTTAGCAGGTCGCTGAAGGCCCCTGCTCGAAGGCACAACGGGCGGCGTTGATGGTATGATCGCCCTCACGAGTGCGATCATCCGATCCCGCGCTGGATCCGGTGTCCAGGGCCGCACGAGCCGGAAGGACCCGCAGCCGATGTGCCGAACCGCCACCAACCGAAACCGATGGATCACGCCGGCGCTGTGGGCGCTGATGGCGCTCATGCTGGCGCCGGGCGTCGTGCTCGCGCAGGAGCAGGTCTTGTTGAGGCTGGACTCACCGATCGGTGAATCTCTCACCTATCGGTTCGAGATTCACCTCGACATTGCGGTTCCGCCGATGCTCGGCGGCAGCCAGCGGCTGGAGACGCTGATGGTGGTTCAGCAGACCACCACGGACGTGCGGGGCGACACGCTCTACTTCGATGCCACCGTGAGGGAAGCGAGCTTCAGCCTCCGCTCGGAGGCTGGAGGGGAGATGCTCCCGAACGTTCCGGAGGATCTGGCCGGGCAGAGCTTTCGGACCGCGTTTACCAGCCAGGGTGAACCGGTCGACATTCAGATCGAGGGCCAGAGTCCGGAGGCGAGTGCCCAGATCCGTTCGGCTCTGCGCCAGGCCGGCTTCCCAACCCTCCCCGGCGGCCCGGTAGCGGTGGGTGACCGGTGGAGGGATACGATTCGGATCCGCGCGGCCGACATGGGAATGGCGGCCCCCGGCTTCCTCGTCCTCATCAACGACATCTCGCTGGTACGGCTGAGCAGGTCCGGCTCGGCCACGATCGCGGATCTGCTCGTCGAGACGACGTACGACTTCGAGCCGGAGGAGGGGGCGTCCTCCGGCCTGAGCGTGGAAGTGACCGGCTCCCGGGCCGACAACGTTCGGTTCGACGTGACCAACGGTCACTTCCTCAGCGCGAGCGGCGCGCAGGACTTCACGATGAACATGGCCGTCCCGGGCCTCGGCACTTCCTTCTCGGTTCAGGGAAGTGGAGAGTCTACGGCCCTTCTGATCGAATCTTAGCGGGTCGCAACGCGGCTCGCCCCACTATTCGGGCAGGCTCTCAGGGACCCAAGGCGTCCGAGAGCCGGAGGAGGCTCTCCGCCCGCCGGTAGTTCTCGTCCGCCTGCTCGGGCTTGTCACGCTGGCGGTAGGCTTCGCCGAGCGAGGCGTACGCCAGGTAGTACTGGGCCGGAATGCTGGCTCGCGTCGATTTTTCCGGCCACCGTTCCCATCCCAGCAAGTAGTCGATCTGATAGACGTTCCAGAGCAGCTGCTGGGTCCGCCCCACATCGACCCACCGGACATCGAACGCGTCCTCCAGCCGTACGGTGTCCGCGGTGTCCTCCAGGATCCCGTTCACCAGCTTGTGCGCGAGGCCCTGCCGGAGCATGTGAGGCTGCAGGCCCCACCGGTCATACACGGGCGGCGCGGTAGCAGCGAAGTACACCGGCCGGTCGCCGATCGATTCCCGGATGATCGTGTACACGAGCAGGTCCGGATAGTAGATGGCCGAGCCCGCCCGCAGCCGGCCGGTCACCCAGCGGGTGATCTGCAGCGTCGTATCGTTCGGAACGACGAACGGGAGAACGGGAAGCCCGTCGATCTCCTCGTCGGTCAACGATAGGATCGGACGGACCGGGGGCGTGACCTGGAGATCGCGGTACGGCGACGTCGCCTTCTGCGGCTCGAACGGCCGCTGGCAGACGATCACGGTGGGCGTTTCAAGCGGATCCTCGCCCTCGGAGCACGGCCTGGTCAGCTCGCGGAGCTGCTTGGGATACCACGAGGTCCCGAGATACGAGTGGACGATGACCGTCACGTCTCTCCGGATGCCCTCGACCTCCTGCAGGTACCAGAGGGGGAACGTGTCGTTGTCGCCGTTGGTGAAGAGAACCCCGTACGGCTCGACGGACTGGAGGACGTTGTACGCCCAGTCGCGGGCGGAGAAGTCTCCGCGCCGATCCGCCAGCGAGAAGTTGAACACCAGCGGGATCAAGGCGATGCCGAGCACAGGCGCCGCCACCCCGTAGCCGCCCCCGCCCCCCTTCATCCCCCGCGCGGCCCGCTCCCACAGCGTGGCAACGCCCATCCCGGCGTACAGGCCCCACACGTAGAAGCTTAGGATGTAGAAGTAGTCACGCTCGCGAACCTCGTGGAAATCGATGGGGACGTCGGGATACAGCGAGAAGCCGTACTTGAAGTTCAGGTAGAAGATCAGCCCCACCGTGAGCGTGGCCAGAAGGGCGATGAAGAAGACGAAGCTGTCGCGATCGCCGCTCCAGTGGCGGGTCAGCCCGATCAAGCCCAGGGCGAAAAAGAGCAGGGTGGCCACCCACCGCACGCCGCTTGGAAGCGTGTGCGCCCACTGCCAATCGAAGTACTGGAAGTACATCGCCGCCTGGGCCGAGAGGGGCGACTGGCGCTCGCTCAGCGACGACTTGCCGTACTGCTCCCGCGCCAGCGAGGCCCGGAGCGGCTCGCACACCACTTCGTCCGGGACCATAGCCGACACGATCGGCACCAGCTTCAGGGGCGCTGCGACGGCCGCCACCAGGCTCTCACACTCCGCGTCCGCCTCGTCGATGATCGGATTCTGGGCCGACCGGATCGGCACGAACAGGACCTGTACGGAGAAGCCGACCGCCGCGAAGAGGAGCGTGGCGCCCACGAGCCTCCACCTGAGCAGCGTCTTCCAATCGTGCCACAGCACAAAAAGGCCGAGCGCCCCGAGCGGCAGGAGCGACATCGTATGGTTCGCCGCGCCCAGGCCGAGCACGAAAGCGATCA
>JAPULH010000207.1 GCA_027295155.1 Gemmatimonadota bacterium | reverse complement strand
GTCGCCTGGGCGGGCACCGCGATGTAGCGATCGATCTCGCTGGTCGCCGCGGCTTCGGACTCGGCCGTCTTCTCGAGCAGATAGTCGATCGCCTCCTGGCGCGTCCAGCCGAGCGCGTGCATGCCGGGGTCGACGACCAGGCGGGCCGCCCGGAGCGCCTCGTTCGACAGCATGCCGAGGCGGTCCAGATCGGAAGAGTAGAGGCCCATTTCCTCGGCCAACCGCTCGGTGTAGAGCGCCCACCCTTCGCCCGTGCCGGAGAAGAAGAAATAGCGCAGCACGGGGTGCACTCCCGCCCGCTCGAGCCCCACCGAGACCTGCATGTGGTGCCCGGGATACGTCTCGTGAAATGCTGTCGCCTCCATCCCCGCCTTGCTGATCGTCTCGGGCCCGTACGTCCCCAGCTCGTACGTGCCTGGCCGGCTCCCGTCCTCGGCGCCCGCACTGTAGAAGCCCCCGCCGGACCGCTTCTGGAAGGCCGGGAAGGGTCGGATCACGACCTCGGAGCGGGGGACGAAGCCGAACCACTCGGGAATAGCCTCCCGTGCGCGGTCGACGGCCGCCTGAGCGTAGTCGAGCACCTTCTGCCCGCTCGAAAAAGTGTACTGGGGGTCGGTCCGGACGAGCTCGAGGAGAGCCTTGGTGTCCTCGGTACCGAAGCTGCGGCCGCCAATCTCCTCGATCTCCGCCTGGATGCGCTCCATCTGCTTGAGGCCGTTCTTGAAGATCTCCATGGGGGAGAGCGGCAAGGAGGTGTAGTAGCGGATCGAGGCGAGGTAGCAGCCGGCGCCGTTCGGGTTGGCGCTCACCCCGACCTCCTCCCGGGCTTCCTCCATGTACTCCTCCGCGAGGTAATCCCGGTACCGTCGGATCGCCGGATTCACGTCCTCGACGATCGAAACTCGGATGGCGTCGGCGAACTCGAGTGAGCCGTCCCGCGCGGCCGGGTCGAACCAGGGGGAGTCCTCCGGTGTGGCGTCCAGCAGGTTGTTCATCTGCGCGAGAACGGCCTCGACGTTCGACCTCGGGGCCGTGTAGCCGAGCCTCACGCCCTCACGGAGGTTGGCGATCTCGGTGTCGAGGTAGCGGGGGAGGTCGAGTATGCGGGCCATGGCATCGGCGCGCGCCTCCTCGGTGCCGACCGGCTGCTGGGTGAACGTGCTGGCCACCATGCTCTGCCACCCGGTCCAGGTGGGGCTCACGTTCCAGAGATCCATTCGGCAGGAGCGCCGGGCCGCAGACGCTGCCAGGCGGTCGAGGGCGTATGCGTACGGGATGGCGGCCTCGGTGCCCTCCAGCGTCTCCGGGTCGATCGCCCCGAGCTCTTCGAGCCAGGCGTCCTCGCGCGCGTGCCACCCGGCCAGGCCCTCGACGCTCCGGTCCCCCAGTCGGTCGAAGGGGACGTTCGGATACCCGACCTCGTACGCCTCCTCCGGGAACTGGTGGTAATAGCCGTCCACGTACTCGTCGGCGATCACCAGGGTGCGGGCGATGGGGTCTCCCGCGCCGGAGGCGCCGGACGTGTCGCCGCCGTCGCGCTCGGCCCGCTCTCCGCAGCCGCTCGCGATGAACGTCGAGGCGAGAAGCGCGAGCGCCAGGGCGACCGGCCGACTGGCCCTGCGTGCGGGCCGATGCCTCATGGAATCAGTACCCAAAAGATCGACTTGTAGCTGAAGATCGTGAACGCGATCCACTCCCCGTTGGGAGAGTATGCGGGGTGAGCCTTGTCGGTGGGGTCGGACGTCACCTGCTGCGGCTCGCCGCCCGACATCGGAACGCGGAACACCTGCAGGTGGCCGTCCGGCGCCGGGGCGATGTAGGCCACCCACTGAAAATCGGGCGACACGCTGATGCCCGAGAAGAGCTGGTCGCTCCGGTACTCGTGGATCTTGCGCGGCGAGCCGCCATCCAGAGCGACGACGTAGATCGCCTTCGTGCCGCTCCCGTCATCCCATTCGAACGCCAGCTCCCGGCTGTCGGGCGACCACTCGGCGATAGCCACGGCGCCGACCAGGCCGCCGAGCGGGATCTCACGTTGGGAGACGGTGACCTCTCCCGATTCCTGATCGACGCCGATGACATAGAGGACGCCCTGGCGCGCGTTGTCCCGCTCTACGAAGCTCGGGAAGACGATCCAGCTGCCGTCGGGCGACCAGCGCGGCCAGCCGGTTTCGTGCCCGTCCCCGGAGATCCTGTGCGCCTTCTCCGAACCGTCGGCCGGCTGGAGCCAGATGTCGTCCGAGCCTTCCGCGTGCGAGTGGAGGACGATCCACTTTCCGTTCGGCGACCAGTGCATGCCCTGGTCCTCGGATTGGGAAGCGCGGACGACCCTCCCCGGCTTGTCCTCCGGCAGGGAGCCATCGAGCGTGATGTATCCGAGGTGCTGGGCGATGTCCGGGTAGTTCAGGTCGTCCAGCACGCGTCGCCAGCTACCGAACGTGAAGCCGATGCGAGAGCCGCTCCAGTCCCAGGACGGTATCTCGGACTGGAACGTGGTGACCGCGCGGCTCGTGCCACCGGGCGCCGGCACCATGGCGATGTGCGCGCGGTAGTCCTGCGTCTTGAAGAGAATCCGGCCGTTGCGCGACACCGAGGGCGCGTACGTGTCGCGGGTGAAACGGGTGAGCTGGTCCTGTCTCGGGTTGGCGCCGCTCCCCGGCACGCCACGCACCCACAGGTCCAGCGTCCCCAGTTCGTTGGGCGCGGCGTAGTAGAGGCGGCGGCCGTCATCCGAAAAGGCGAACGGTCCGTACGCCACGGGCGAGAAGCCACCGGTCGCGGCTCCGCCGCAGCTGAATTCCATCTGCGGGTGGAGGTCCCGATCTTCCTTCGACAGGCAAGCGATGTCGCCTCCGCCGCCCCGAAACGCGGGAAAGCGGAATCGCTGGTCGATCTCCCGCACCACGGCGTGAGAGCCATCGGGGTCGAACAGCCACACGTGGGAGCTCTCGCCCTTGTGCGCGATGCCCGCCACACGCCCGCTCGACGACCAGGTGAGCTCGTCCAGCTCCTCGACCTTGATGCTGAAGGGCCGGTCCACGAACGTGATACCATCCGGCTGGCCCGGTACTCGTAGGGTGGTGCGGCCACCTCGCGTCTGCAGCTTCATCCCTTCCGGCCAGAGCGGCCGCCGCTCGCCGGTCTGGATGTCGAAGACGAGCCAGCGGCTCTCGCCCCGGTTGAAGCTCCGCTCCCGGGCCGCCACGTGGCGGCTGTCCGGGAGCCACTGGAGGTCCGTGAACTGCCCCTCCGCTCGGGCGAGGTCTCTGATCGGCCCGCCCTCGATCCGCTGGAGGCCGAGCCGGCGACCGGCGGCGAAGGCCAGCCACACGCCGTCCGGAGAGATGACGCCGAGCGGATCGCGGTACGCGACGGGGCCGAGCTGACGCACCGTGCCCACGTACTGCAAACGGGCCGTCACCTCGGGCGGCGCCCGCTCGCGTCCCTGCGCGCCGGCCTCGCCCGCCGCGATCAACTGGAAGAGGAGGGCTCCGATCGCCACGATGGGCGGAACGAGGCTCCGAGGGATGGTTTCCAGCCGTCGAATCGTCATGCGGCAAACTTGCCGACCCGTCGCCGCGGAGCAAGCATCTGACGAATCCGCTGGCCGCGGAGCAAGCATTTCACGAATCCGTCCTTCGTGCCGTTATACGTGTGAGTTGGATGGGTAGGGCCGTCGGGCCCCGCCACGCTAACGTTGCGAACGCGGAGGCGATAATGTCGTTGATCTTACGAACGGCCCTGAGCGTGCTCAGGGATGCTGTCTTCCTTAGCGCCGTTTGCATCGGCGTGCCGATTATGTTGCTGGGCTATCTGAGCGTAGTACTCACGGGCGTGGGCTCCCCGGCCTGACGATGCCGGGCACCGGACCCGCGGCTCGCGCCCTGCACGGGCCGGTCGGGGCACACGCACCTGCCACGACCGAGAGCCGCGAGGGGGCCAAGATCGCGCCACCACAAGGCGTCGAAGGGTGGATCGGCCGCTACGGTGCCGAGCTGAGAGTACACCTGACGAGGATGCTGTCGAGCGAGGCGGACGTGGAGGATTTGCTCCAGGAGGTGTGGGTCGCTGCGATTCGCCGGCCGCCCGACACGGGGCCGGGCTCGAACGTGCGCGCCTGGCTTTATCGGGTGGCCACGAACGCCGCCCTGGATTGTCTTTCGAAGGACCGACGCCGGTGCTGCGCCCTGGACGGGCGGCTCACCCAACTGCTCCCCGAACCGACGGCGACCCCCGGCGACGGCCTGGACGGTCTCAGCGAGGCGGGCCGTGAGCGTGTTCGCGAGAAGGTGGCGCTTCTGCCTCGGAAACAGCGGGAAGCCGTATGGCTCCGCTGGGTGGAGGGGCAGGACTACGCGACGATCGCCGGGCGACTCGACTGCTCCCAGGCGAGTGCCCGGGCGAACGTCTACAACGGACTCAAGCGGCTTCGCAGTGAGTTGTTCGAAGTCTGGACCAAGGAGAACGAGCGATGATCCGCGAGCCTTACGTATGCAACGAGGACGACGTCCTCGCCTACCTGGGCGGCGAGCTCGAGTGTGAGGACGACCTCGAGATGTCCGTGCACCTGGCCGAGTGCGGCGAGTGCCGCGATTGGGCGGCCGAGTTCAGGGCGCTGGACCGGGTGATTCCCGCGTGCTGCAAGGACGAGGCGATCCACTGGCACTCGTTCGCGAGCCCGTTCGGGACGATGTATGCGGCTGCCACCGGCAGGGGCGTGGCGCGCATCACGTGGCGGGAGCTGGGGGAGGAAGGGTTCGTGAGTGAGCTCGAAGGCAGCTTCCCCTGCCGCCCTGTGGTGCGGGACCCGGAGGCGCTGGCGGGGGTGGAGCGGGAAATCACCCAGTACTTTCGTGGCGAGCGCACGGAGTTTGACATGGAGGTGGACCTGAGCACGCTCAGCGAGTTCGAGCGCAGTGTGCTCGCGGAGCTGACCGAGGCGATCAAGTTCGGCCAGGTCCTTCCGTACTCCGAGCTGGCTCGGCGGATCGGGAAGCCGAAGGCCGCACGGGCGGTCGGTAACGCCGTCGGGGTGAACCCGGTGCCGATCGTGGTTCCCTGTCACCGGGTGGTGCGGCTGGACGGTGGTCTCGGCGGGTACGGTGGGGGAGTGGAGTACAAGGAACGCCTTCTGGAGATCGAGGGAAGGGGAGATCTGCTGAGAGCGAGCTGACGGCCCTCCGGGCTCAGCGCCGGCGGTCCGGTGGCGGCGATTTGTGGCCCTGATGTGCCGGGCGCCGGCGGTCGCGCGAGAGCCCCGTGAAACCCTTTGGCCGGTTCATGCGTCTTACTAAGCAGAAGTAAAGTACAAGGGCTTGGTGGAAGGGTTGAGGAGGAAGACGATGATGATGAAGAAGACTGGGAGGATCGACAAAGTGGAAACGACTATAGATTCGCGAGGCGACGCTTTCCCGGCGCTCATTCTGCGCCCGGATCTGCGAGCCTACGCGGTAAGCAGCGTCGTGGTCGCCTTCTTGCTGACGGTCTTCACGATGGTCCTGCCCGCAGCCGCCTGAGGCACGCAAGAACCCCGGGCTATCGGAAGGGCTGCCACTCCTCGTCGCCAAGGATCCGGCGCGCGATCCAGGGCACGGGCGGCGCGCCCCTCGCCATGAACTCGTCGTGGAAGCCCAGCAGATCGATCTTCCCGCCGCGCGCCTCCGTCAGCTCCGCCCGCATCCGCCGGATCATGATCTTGCCGAGCGTATAGTTGAGGTACTGCGGATCGTAGGTCCCGCGTAGCGCCTGCTGGTGGGCGTTGACGGAGTCCTGGTAGGCCAGCGCCCTGAACATCTGCTCCGACTCCTCAACGCTCATCCCCTTCGTGTGGAGCCCGATCGAGGAGAGGTAGCGCACCGCGCGGAGCAGCGCGTCCTGCACGACCGCGAGGCCGAGCCGCGGGTTCATGTCGGCCAGGCCCTCTCGCCAGGACATCTCCTCGGCGTAGTGCGCCCAGCCCTCCGTCGTGACATACGCCGTAAGCAGCTGCTGGGCCTTCGTAGGCGAGCGTTTGAGGTGCGTCCAGTGGTGGTAGTGCCCCGGGTACGCCTCGTGCGCCGACGTGTTGAGGATCGTCCAGCGGTTGTTGCGGCGGAGGAAGTCGCTCCTGGCCCTGGCCGACCAGCTCTCCTCCACGGGGTGGATGAAGTAGAAGCCGGTGTTCGTGGCCTCGAACGGGCCCGGGATGATGATGTAGGCGAAGTTGGTGCGCCGGAACGCCGGGATCTCCTTCACGTCGACCCCGCCCGGAAGGATGGTGCCGATTCGTCCTGCCTCGATGAACTCCACGAGACCGGCGATGTCGCCGGCGGCAGTCGACACAATCGCCTCAGCGTCTGGTCTGTCCTCCCCGAGCACCGCGAACGCCGCCTCGATCCCCCGGCCGGGGGCGATCCGCTCGGCCAGCGAGTCGCCGAGCGCCTGGAGACGGGCCAGCTCGGTTCGGCCGATCTCCTCCAGTTGGTCGATCGGGAGGTCCACGTCGGCCAGCAGCGCGTTCATCTTCCGGTAGCGCTCCAGCCCGAGCGCGTAATCGCCGCTCGCCGTGGGCTGCACCTCCTCCGCCAGGTACGCGGCGTAGCGCTCCAAGGCGTCCGCGGCCGCGTCCCGGGCCGCGGCGAAGCGCCCCTGGAGCTCCTCGTTCTCCACCGGGGCGAGCGCCTCGGTCAGGTTGTCTCGCAGGAAGCCCGGTAGGCCGCGGTACGTGACGAGCGCCGTCTCCACGAACGGGGCCGGCGGATTCACCACGTTCTCACGAGCCGCCCCGACCAGATCCGGGAATCCCTCCAGCCGCCCGACGATCGCTTCCATGCGCTCCTCGAGCGGCGCGTAGTCGAGCAGGAGCAGCAGCGAGAGATCCATCTGCGAGGCGTAGAAGCGCGGGTCCTTTCGGAACGTCCCCACCTCGTCGAGCCAGAAGCGCTCGCCCCGGACCTGGCGCAGTATCAGCTTGCGATCCAGCGCTGCATCAGGCGAGAGCGTGCCGAGATCGATGGCCTTCAGCCGTGCCTCCAGCGCGCCGAGCACGTCCACGTACTCCTGGATCGCTGCCGCGTCGCGGCGGCCCGTCAGCGCGTCATACTCGTGGAGGCCAGCTTCCGCGGCCTCGCTCGGATGGAAGCCGAAGAAGACCTGAAAGAACTCCTCTGTAATGGCGTCGAAGTCCGGCGAGTCCATGGCGTCCGGTCCGGAGTCGGGAGCTGCGCAGCCGAAACCTCCCAGGCCGATGAGAAGGCCGGCGAGGAGACAGGGCGTGGCACGGGTGTCCAGCATTATTGTGGCAACCTGTCCAACGGAGCGTCAAACGGGAGCGTATCACCGCCCGTCAGAGCGGGCGGTGGGCGAACGATGCCGAACCGGGCGATCCCGGGCAACTGCGGGCGCCGGCGTAGTGGAGGAAGTAGCTTGGATACGGGTGGTCATGGGGCGCACGCTGATGCCCCCGGCTGAGCGAGGCCAAGGGATGACCACGCTCGCAAGCAGACGGACGAAGGCGGGATGTCGCAAGCAGAAAAAACCGTTGCACTCGCAGCGCTCGGAGCGTTCTTGGCTCTTCCCGGCCCCCTCGCCGCTCAGCACGCGCCCGATCCGGGTGCGGGCGACGGAGTGGTCCAAGATCCCTGGCAGGTCACGGCCGACCAG
>JAPULH010000206.1 GCA_027295155.1 Gemmatimonadota bacterium | reverse complement strand
ATCCAGGTTCCCGTTCAGGAAGCGGCTTCCGGTATTGCCGCTTCCGTAGCGGTCCAGAGAGGCCTTCGCGGCCTCGATGATGCGCGGATCGTGGGTGAGGCCCATGTAGTTGTTCGACCCCACCATGATCTTGCGCTCGCCTCGGATGACCACGGTCGTGTCACACGATTCCTCGATAGGCTGGAAGTACGGATACAGGCCCATCGCACGGAGCTCGCGGGACGTGGTGAAGTTCTCGCACTTGGCGAAAACGTGCATTACGTGTGACCTTTCCTTTGACTGGCAGAGCACGGCAAGCTACCCGCGGCCTGTGGCACCTGCAAGCAAAACCAGCGGCTCACCGGCCGGGGGAACGTGCGGGGAATACCGGCAGCTCACTGGCCGGAACGTGCATCCTGAGAGCGGCTTTCAGCCGCGGCTCCGGAGGGGTCGTCGTGGATACAGGAGAGAACTCGTTGGACCACATGGACTCCGACACCGTGGTCGTCGGCTCCGGCCCGAACGGCCTGGCCGCGGCCATCGTGCTCGCCCAGGCCGGGCGCTCGGTGGCCGTGCTCGAGGCGAGCGACACGATCGGCGGCGGCACACGCACGGCCGAGCTCTCGCTGCCGGGCTACTTTCACGACGTGTGTTCGGCCATCCACCCTCTCGGCATCACGTCGCCCTTCTTCCGATCACTCCGTCTTGACAATCGGGGACTCTCGTGGGTGCACCCGCCCTCGCCTCTGGCCCATCCGCTCGCCGGTGGGACCGCCGTGGTTCTGCAGCGCTCCGTGGACGACACCGCCGCCGGGCTCGGTCCGGATGGAGACGCGTATCGACGGCTCCTCCACCCGCTCGTGGAGGGCTGGGAGAGCGTGGAGGCCGACTTTCTCGGTCCGCCCGGAGCACCCCGGCACCCGCTGGCGTTCGCCCGTTTCCTCCGGCACGCGGCCGGCTCGGCCCGGAGCCTCGTGGACCGGCGTTTCCAGGGCGACCGGGCGCGGGCGCTCTTCGCCGGACTTGCCGCGCATGCCGTCATTCCGTTGGAGATGCGCCCGAGCGCGGGGTTCGGCCTGGTGCTTGCCGTCCTGGGACACCTGACCGGCTGGCCCTTCCCGAGAGGAGGATCGGGCAGGCTGGCCGACGCGCTCGCCGCCGTGCTCCGAGACCTGGGCGGGGAGATCACCACGTCGCGGCCGGTTCGCAGCCTGGCCGACCTGCCCGCGGGGGCGACCACACTCCTCTCGATCACGCCGCGCCAGCTGCTCGAGATCGCTGGCGAGCAGCTCCCGCCGCGGTACCGAAGACGCCTGTCGCGTTACCGATACGGGCCGGGCGTCTTCAAGATGGACTGGGCGCTCGGCGAGCCAATCCCGTGGCGAGCGCGCGAGTGCGGCCTCGCCGGCACGGTCCACGTCGGAGGCACGTTCGAGGAGATCGCGGGGACCGAGCGCGAGGTGTGGGAGGGAAAGGCACCGGAGCGGCCGTTCGTCCTGCTGGCTCAGCAGAGCCTCTTCGACCCGACGCGTGCCCCGCAGGGCCGCCACACGGCGTGGGCCTACTGCCATGTTCCGAACGGATGTCCCGATGACATGACCGAGAGGATCGAGGGCCAGATCGAGCGCTTCGCCCCCGGGTTTCGCGACTGCATCCTGGCGCGGAGCACGCTCTGGCCCGGTGACATGGAGGCCCTCAATCCCAACTACGTGGGCGGGGACATCACCGGCGGCGCCAACATCCTTCGTCAGGTGATCAGCAGGCCGTTCCTGCAGCGCGTCCCGTACTCGACGCCGATCCCCGGGGTGTATCTCTGCTCGGCTTCGACGCCGCCCGGCGGCGGGGTGCACGGCATGTGCGGTTATCACGCCGCACGGGCCGCGCTGAAGGGACACCCGCCCGGCCCGAAGAGTAAGACGGTCGACGTGTCAGCCTGGTAACGCCACTCGAAAGGAGGCCAGCATGGGACGGTGGAGCCGCCGCGATTTCGTTTCTGCGACAGGCACGGGGTTCTTGGGAGCCGCCATCGTAGGCCCGCGCTCGGTGTGGCCGGACGAGCGCGCCATGGCGCGCGCCGAGCGCCGCACGGACAGCTTTGAGCTGCTGCGCCGAGAACAGGCGCGCCGCAAGCACGAGCTTCCGCAGCCGGCGGACTTCCACCGGTTGCCGATGGAGTGGTACAAGGACAAGGCCCGCCAGCTGAAGCGGGCCGCGGGGGAGCGCGGGGTGGACAGCGGCATCCTCCTCACGCGACGCTGGAACATCATCTACGCCACCGGCCTCTTCCACTCCACGACCGAGCGGCCGTTCGCCTGCTTCCTGCCGATGGACGATGACGACTCGATCATCTGGCTCAACCCCCACCTCGATCAGCAGCTGGTGAATGACTGGTGGAAGACCGATTCGGAGTCCTACTTCGACTGGCAGCACGCGAGCGGCGGCTTCCCGAACCGGGGCGAGGTGGTGCAGGGCGACACCGTGAACATCCACCGCTGGTGGGGAGAAACCCTCGGTCGATTGGGCTACGGCAAAGGGACGATCGGGACCGATAGCGGCGGACAGGCGGAGATCGGGATCATGCCCGGCCAGGAGGACGCCAAGCGGCTGGACATGTGGGGACCGATCGTTCCGCCGGAGAAGAAGCGTCCCGAAGCTGGCGCGATCGGCTCCATGGCGGCGATGATGCCTGGCGCAGAGTTCCAGGAGATCAACGACATTCTGGTTCTCCACCGGATTGTCAAAGACGAGATGGAGAGCCGGCTGACGCAGCTGGCCGAGGACTACTGGTCGGAGATCCACGCTTTCGCCCGAAACTACCTCCTGGAGCGGGGACTCCAGGCGGTGGACTGGGAGGTGGCGAACGCGGCCACCGTTTGGGGCGTGAGCCGGATCATGGAGGACATCCCGCAGGCGGGGGAGCCGCACAACGCCGTCGGGATCTCGGTCGGCGTCGGTTGCCGGACGGGACGCACGACGGCATATCCACACCCCAATCAGATGTTCTGGAGGAAGGTGCAGCGGGGCGACGCGCTCCAGATCGCAGGTATCGTACGGATCGGCGGCTACGGAGGAGAGCAGTACCGGGCCTTCCTGATCGCCCCGGGGAGCGATTGGCAGCAGCGAGTGTGGGACGTCCACACCCGCAGCTACGAGATCCAGGCCGAGGAGTCGTACGCGGGGAACACCTGCTCCAACGTCGCCAAGGCGGTGCACGACCACCAGGTGGAGAACGGGATGGCCCACCTGATCTACCACCGGCCCGGCCATGGCGAGGGGATGGAGGGCCACCAGCCCCCGTATCACGCCCTGGGGGACTACACCGTGATGCGAGAGGGAATGCACTTCTCGAACGAGCCGGGCCTCTACGATCCGGAGCACGGCTTCGGGTTCAACCACTCGAACAACATCCTGGTGGCTCCGGAGAAGGGGCTGCAGATGGGAACCTCCCCCGTCTCCAGGGAGTGGTGCTTCCTCGAGCTTTAGCCTACTCTCGCGCACGCGCGCCGAGCGGCTCGGCGCCCCACGGTACACTCACGGAGCCGATTGCGATGCACGCCAAGCGCGCGGGGGACCTCTTCGACCTGATCGTGATCGGCGGCGGCACAGCCGGTTTGGTCGCAGCGGCCGGCGCGGCAAGCCTGGGTGCCCGAAGCATCCTCATCGAGAGGCATCGGCTCGGAGGGGAATGCCTGTGGACCGGCTGCGTCCCGAGTAAGGCGCTGATCGGCTCGGCTCGCATCGCCGACGCGCTGAAGCGAACGGCGGAGTTCGGGCTTTCGTCCTCGGAAGCCGGCGCTCCAGCCTCCGAGCTGTCGGGCCGGCCGCCCGGGACGGGTCCGTGCGGCTCCGCCGTGCTGGCAAGCGTGCGCGAGACGCGGGCGCGCGTGCAGCCCCACGACGACCCGTCACGCTTTCGCAAGCTCGGCGTCGAGGTGCTCGAGGGCACAGCTGCGCGGCTCGTATCACCGGTCCGCGTCGAGGCCGGCGATCGCATCCTGGAGGGCCGGCGAATCCTAATCGCCACGGGCAGCCGTCCCGCCATTCCGCCGGTCGAAGGCCTCGCCGAGGCCGGCTGTTACACGCACGAAACCGCGTTCGAGGACAAGTCGCTACCCAGGTCCGTGGTGGTTCTCGGCGCTGGAGCGATCGGCGTGGAGTTCGCTCAGGCGTACTGCAGGCTCGGCGTAGACGTGACCATGGTCGAGCTTGCCGGTCGCATCCTGCCGAACGAGGACGCGGAGGTAGCGGCCCAACTCGAGAGCCTTCTGCGGCGCGAAGGGATCCGGATCCATGTGGGCCACGCGGCGATATCGGCCGAGCGGTCGAATGGCGAATCGGTCCTGCATCTGAAGTCCATGAATCCCGCCTCGTCGGACGTCTCCGCGGACCCGGCCGACGCGGCCGTCACCGTGCGTGCCGAGCGGATCTTCGTCGCCGCCGGCAGACTCGCCAACGTCGAGGGACTAGGGCTGGAGGCAGCCGGCGTCGACGTCGGCAGAGACGGGATCGCCGTCGACGGCATGCTTCGGACCTCACGTCGGCATATCTATGCGGCCGGCGACGTCACGGGCGGCCTTCGCTTCACGCACGTGGCGGACCACGAGGCCCGCACCGTCGTACGCAACGCGCTCTTCCCGCTGGCTGCGAGAGTGGACTACTCGGTCGTACCGTGGGCGGTATTCTCGGACCCTCCGCTCGCCAGAGTCGGGCTAACCGAGGCCGAGGCACGGGAGCGCCACGGCGACGCCGTTAGGGTCTACCGCTACGACACGTCCGACCTCGATCGGGTCATCACGGATCGGGAGACCGGCGGAATGGTAAAGTTGATCACGGACCGGCGAGGGCGCCTGCTTGGCGGCCACGTGCTGGCTCCTTCGGCCGACACGATGATCATGGAGGTGGCCATGGCCATTCGTCACCGGCTGCGTATCGCCGATCTGTCCAGGCTCGTTCACCCATACCCGACCATGAGCGAGGGCATACGGAGAGCCGCCGACATGTACTACCGGAGCAAGCTCACCGACCGCTCCCGGCGTTGGCTGGATCGTTACTTCCGGGCGACGCGTCGGTTCGGCGCATGACGGCATGAGACGCACGATCCGCGGGACGCGCGTGGGGAGCCTGCTGGCCGCGGTGCTCGCTGGGGGCGGAATCGCTAGCGCACCCGGCGCCGCGCCGCCGCCCGCCGCCTCCACGCTCGCGCAGGTCGATACGCTGACGACACCTCCCAACACGGCCGACGTGGGCCTCGATGTGAGATGGGGGCCTGCGAGCCCGAGCGACGGGACGGCGCTCGCGGTGTTCGTGCGCGCCGCGGGGTCGGGAGCGGACGGGGTCGAGGTCAGCGCCGAGTTGGATGGCCGCTCCTTGCGCCTCGGACGACTGGGAGACGGGTGGTTCGGCCTCGCACCGCTCCCGGCCGACCGCCCTGGGGACGTCGAGCTCGTCGTCTCCGCCCGCACTGGAGGCGCCGAACCGGTCGTGCAGAGCTGGACGGTGCCGGTAAGACCCCGCACTTACTCGACCACGGAGCTGAGCGTGGCCCCTCGGTTCTCCAATCCGCCTCCCGAAGTGCTGCGCCGAATCGAACGAGAGCGCGACCTCGTCCGCTCGACCCTGCGCCAAGTAACACCCGAGTGGCTGATCGACGGCAATTTCGTAAGGCCGAGGAACACCAGAATCACGAGCCCGTTCGGCCAGAAGCGGCTGTTCAACGGGGATCTGCAGAGCCGCCACTGGGGCGTGGACCTGGCAGGAGAGGTCGGCACGCCCGTGCGCGTAGCGGGGCGTGGCCGGGTCATGATCGCCCGCGAGCTGTACTACGCGGGCAACGCCATCTACGTGAGCCACGGTTTCGGCGTCTTCACCGGCTACTATCACCTTTCGGAGATAGACGTGACCGAAGGCCAGATCGTGGAGCGGGGCCAGGTCATCGGAAAGGTGGGCGCCACGGGCCGT